>JAPJQL010000041.1 GCA_030825115.1 Lachnospiraceae bacterium | reverse complement strand
TGGAACGCCTGGACGTTGAGCTGGGTGCTCTGAAGCGTGAAGCCTCGCTGGCCGAAATGGAAAGCCACCGGGCTGCTGCCAGCGCGAAGGATGCCAAGGCCACGGCTGTGGAAATTGCGAAGCTGATTCATGGCCTGGAAGGCTTCGACGACAAAGAAAAAAACGCGATCGCTCGCGCTGTGATTCAGGAGTGTACTTGGGACGGGGAGCGGCTTTTTATTACGCTCTAAACCTCACTATTTCATAATGGTGGGGTTCCGGCCTCATTCGAAGACTGGCGCGGATCAGGTCGCTGATCTCAATCGCGCCCTCCCCCTCCCCGTTTGCATTCCGCGTCTCAAGGCGCACCAGGTTGGGAAGCTGGCGGATCTGAAGTTCTGCCGAATCCTCAATGGTGATGACCCGCTCGCTTTCCGGGATGAAGCCGGACATGGCATTGAGAAACGAGGTCTTCCCTGAACCGGTTCCGCCGCTGATAAACAGGTTATACCCTGCCTTTACCAGCCGGTTCAGAAATCCCGCCGCTTCTTCTGTCAATGAGCCCAGCACAATCAGCCTTTCCGCCGTAATCGGCTCCGGAAATTTACGTATCGTCACCACCGGTCCGTCAAGTGCCACCGGAGGCAGCACTACATGCACACGGGAACCGTCGGGCAGACGGGCATCGGCGATGGGATTTGCCACATTGACTGCCCGGTTGATCCGGCTGACGATCTGCTGTATCATATCCTCCAGCTGTTCGACCTGGTCAAACCCCTGCTCCCAGCGCCGGATAGTCCCCTTCTTCTCCACAAAGATATGGTCTTTTCCATTTACCATGATCTCTGTTATCTCCGGGTCGTCCACCAGCTCCTGGAGAATGTCCAGCCGCCGGAATGCGTCATACAGCCGCCGTCCAAGCTCCACCCGGCTCTTAAGCGGCAGATACTGCCGTCTGGCTTCCTCCTCCACCGCCCGGTCAATCCAGGCAAGCAGCTCCTCATCTTCTATGTGGCGGCTGGTCTGGATCTCCCTCCTCACCTGCTCCTTCAGCCGTTCCAGTGTCCCTTTTAATGTCTCCATTCCGTGTCCTGTCCTTTCAACATACATCGTACAAAATCTCCCACTTCTCCCCAGAGCAGGTGTTCCAGCCACGCTTCTGCCGGCGTCCGCGCGCCCGGCACCGGCAGCTTGACCATCTTCATCCGCTCCCACAACCGTCCCCTGCCGGAGGCATCGAGATACTGCTTCCACTCTTCCAGCCTCGCTGTGGACACACAATCTTCTTTCACAGGCACATAGACCATGTCACACAGCTCCAGAAGCTTCTCCACGCCCCTTCCAAACTGCCCGAGATCCAGTAAGATCACCTCATACTTCCGGTCTGCTGCTATCCTCGCAACCAGAAGCTCCAGCTCCTCTGCCCGGACATCTGCCAGATCCTCCGCATACGTAACCGGAGGCACATAATCAAGGCTTCCCAGGCTGTAGGTGACTGCGCTCAGGCGCATCCCGCTGTACTGCCCCTGGCGGAAATAGTATAACAGATCCGACAGGCTCCCCTGATACTCGGTCCCTGTAAGCCTGGAAAGTCCTGAGTTTTCTTCCAGACTGATGTAAAGCGTCTTTGACTCCCTGGCAAGCACCTGTCCCATCGTAAGAGCAAACCCGGTCTTACCGCAGCGGCTGACCGGAGAATAGATTCCCACCACCGTGCTCTTCGTCCCCACCACCGTCATGCTGACCGGCTCAGGATGAACCTGATAGCAGGCCATCACCTCCCGCAGCACATCGTCGGAGGGCTGGTATTTATAAACCGTCGGCATCCCGTCATCCAGCGCTATTCCCGTCTCACTCAGCCGGATGACCTGGCCGACCGAAAGCTGGTCCAGCTCACTTTTTTCCACATCGTCTCCCACCAGCAAAAGCTCCACCGGCTGCTGCTCCGTATAAGCTTTCAGCCTTCCGATGCTGCTGAAAGCCACCGCCGTAAACGGCGTTTTTTCCTTTTGGTTGGCAAATTCGGCAAACTTATCCGCATAAAACGGGTCTACGTCATAAACTGCCATAATCCGTTTCATAAAATCCCCTTTCCACTGCCGCCAACCCGGGATAGCAGAAGATACAGGTACGTTCCGACCGCCAGGCATGTTGCCAGCGGTACCTGCTCTCTGCCATCCTCACGCGACGGCATCTCATATGCTGTTATCATCCTTGAAAGGAATACCCGTCTGAAATAGACGGTCAGATACATAAGACGGACCCGAAGGTCCCTGTCATGCAATAACCTGCACAACGACCAGGCTGCTCCGGCCAAAAGCCCCGCGCCAATCGCCTCAATCCCGGCATCAATCCCCAGATAGCCGGCAATCAGCGCCATGAGCTTTGCATCTCCCGCCCCCATAAGGCGAAGGCGGAACAAAAGAAAAGACGGAACCAGCACAATTCCCGCCGGAAGCAGAAATTCCGTCCCCCAAAAGATAACGCCCGCCGCCATCCCCATGAACAGCCAACCGTTATACACCTTGCGGCAGCGAAAATCCGACACTCCTGCAGCCAGCAGAATCACACACAAAATAATGATCCGAAAAGCAAACTCACCCCTCTTTCCGTTAAAAAATCCAAATAGAACCAATCGCCGAAATGGCTGACTCTGAAGCAGAGCAAAACATAAAACACAAAAACTCTCTGCCGCAAAGCTGATATGAAACAGAATCAAGCTGCCCGGAACAGGCATCTGATTGTTTCTCCATTATGCACATTTTCTTCCAGCCTGTCAATCCCTTTTTCAGAAAAATTTATACTTGTACAAAAAACAGACGGTTTTCCGTTATTTTGTGTAAATATAAAGTTTTTATAAAATAATTCTAAATAAAATCTATTGACTTTTCTATTATTTGCTAATATGATAGGTGTAAGTTGGAAATTTGTTCCGAGGGGGTTTTTCAGAAAAAAGTTTTGTCCATTATTCAAACTTTTAGAGAAAAAACGGACAATTTTCGACAAAATTCTCAACTTGTCTGCTTATGCAGGTAATCAAAAAAAGGAGGAATTTTTCTATGATGAAGTATTTGCAAAAACTAGGTAAGTCCCTGATGCTTCCGGTTGCTACCCTTCCCATCTGTGGTATCCTGATGGGTATCGGATACGCATTGTCACCGCACGTTATGCAGGGTGGTGATATTGTCGGCTTTAAGGCAATCCTCGGTTTCTTCCTGGTAAAAGCAGGCGGCGCGCTGATCGACAATATGGCGTGGCTGTTCGCAATCGGCGTGGCTGTCGGCATGGCCGATGACAAAGACGGTACTGCCGGTCTGGCCGGTCTCGTATCCTGGCTGATGATGACCAAGCTGTTAAACCCTGGCGTTGTCACAACCATTATGCCTTCTGTTGCAGAGAACGCAAACTCTGTCCTCGCATTTGGCAAGATTGAAAATGCATTTATCGGTATTATCGCCGGTATCATCGGCGCTACCTGCTACAACCACTTTAAGAACACCAAGCTTCCCGACTGGCTGTCATTCTTCTCGGGCAAACGCTGTGTTGCTATCATTACCGCAGTGATCTCCATCGTAGCGGCAGCAGTTCTGCTGTTTGTATGGCCGATCATCTTCGGCGCGCTTGTCGCAGTCGGCAACGCGATCGTAAGTCTGGACGCAGTCGGCGCAGGTATCTACGCATTCCTGAACCGTTTGCTGATCCCAACCGGTCTGCACCACGCACTGAACAACGTATTCTGGTTTGACACGATCGGACTTGGCGACCTGTCCCACTTCTGGGCCGGCGATACCTCCGCAAATGTAAACTGGAGCCTTGGCATGTATATGTCCGGTTTCTTCCCATGTATGATGTTCGGTATCCCGGGCGCAGCGCTTGCTATGATACATACCGCAAAGAGCAATAAAAAGAAAGTAGCCATCGGTCTTGTTGCATCCGCAGCAGTTTGTTCCTTCATCTGCGGCGTTACCGAGCCGTTTGAGTTTGGTTTCATGTTCCTTGCTCCTGTACTGTACCTGATCTACGCACTGCTTTATGGTATCTTCACCGTTATTACCGTGCTGGTTGGTTTCCGCGGAGGCTTCTCTTTCTCTGCAGGCCTTACCGACCTGATCTTCTCTGCATCCCTTCCGGCTGCTCAGAAGACCTGGATGATCCTTCCGTTAGGCATTGCTGCATTTGTTGTATTTTATGTAGTATTCCGCTTTGCGATTACCACATTTGACTTAAAGACTCCGGGACGTGAAGACGACGACGAAGACGAGATGAACGTAGTTCTGGACACCAGCGATTTTGACGGTGTGGCAGCCATCATCCTGGAAGGTCTTGGCGGCAAAGAGAACGTAACCTCTCTTGACAACTGCATCACCCGTCTCCGTATGGAGATCAAAGATTACACCATGGTAGACGAGAAAAAGATCAAATCTGCAGGAATTGCCGGCATTATCCGCCCAAGCAAGACCTCCGTACAGGTTATCGTCGGAACTAAAGTTCAGTTCGTGGCTGACGCCATGAAGAAGATGCTGTAATCCGGTTCTGATACACAAACTATGGCATCCCCCGAAGGGAATTCAAAGCAGAATTCCTTTCGGGGGATTTTTGTCACTTCTTCATGCAAATTGACGAAAACAAACATGTTTCTGATAATTTCTTTGGTTGACGTTACCAGTGTTTAGTGGTAAACTGTACTTAGTTCAAATTTTTAAACCAAGGAGGTTCTCATGGAATCCGGCAACGATCTGCAGAAGCAGTTCCACGACTGCATGCCTTTATTTATCGCGCTGGGTGATGAGGTTCGTTTAACGATTATCGAACTGCTCAGCCAGGCCCTGCAGAGCGGACCGGAGCAGGGATTGAACGTCAACGAGATCACCTGCAAAACCAATCTTTCCCGGCCCGCGATCTCCCATCACCTGAAGATTTTGAAAGACTCGGGTCTTGTGGAAGCCCGGAAGTTAGGCACCTCGAATTATTACCATCTGACGTTGGAGGACAGCACGCGCAAGCTGATGGAGCTGGGGTTTCTGGTTCAGAAATCCCTGTACCGCAACTAAGGCCGGTATAATTTTTTCCTTTTTCTCCAATACTATGGTTATCAAATTCAGGAGATGACTGCCATGTTTTTCAGAAAAAGGAAACCGCACGCAGCGCCGGAGAATCTGGACCTGCGGGCAGAGATCGACAGGACCAGGCTTACCATCGAATCCGCAAGAAACCATTTCGAGCAGGTGGTGGACCCGACGTTGATCGACTGCTATATCTATGAGTTGAATGCCGCACAGCTTCGGTATCAGTTTTTACTCAGACGCTTCAAGCTGTTAGAGGAGCTCTGAACTCATCATGGACACATCAGGAGGACATTTGTTATGAGCACGTGGTATGAAAGAGCCGTATTTTATCACATCTATCCACTGGGGATGACCGGCGCGCCGATGCAGAATACCGAAAGCACGGTTACGGACCGTTTCCCGGAACTGGACCAGTGGATTCCCCATATGCAGAATCTGGGATGCAGCGCAGTCTATATCGGACCGCTGTTTGAATCCTCCTCACATGGCTATGATACCAGGGATTACAAGCTGGTGGACCGCCGCTTAGGCGACAATGAAGGATTTGCAAAGTTTGTCCGCCAGTGCCACGAAGCAGATATCCGGGTGGTTGTAGACGGCGTGTTCAACCACACCGGCCGCGAATTTTTTGCCTTCCGTGATATCCAGGAGCGGCGCGAAGCCTCTCCTTACTGCGGCTGGTACCGCGGCGTGAATTTTGGATGGAACAGCCCGCTGGGGGATTCCTTCGGATACGATGCGTGGCAGGGTCATTTCGAACTTCCCTGCCTGAATCTCCAGAA
This sequence comes from Lachnospiraceae bacterium, assembly GCA_030825115.1. GTDB lineage: Bacteria > Bacillota > Clostridia > Lachnospirales > Lachnospiraceae > Brotaphodocola. The sequence continues at coordinate 25,610 of JAPJQL010000041.1, read as the reverse complement.
TCCTGAGGTCCAGCAGTATCTATTCGATGTCATCCGCTTCTGGATCGACACCTTTGATATCGACGGCATCCGCCTCGACTGTGCCAATGTGCTGGATTTCCAGTTTATGAAGGAGATGCGGGCGCAGACCACGACGATGAAGGAGGATTTCTGGCTGATGGGCGAAGTCATCCACGGCGAATACAGCCGTTGGGTGAACAGTGAGATGCTTCACTCCGTTACCAACTACGAGCTACATAAAAGCCTGTATTCCGGGCTGAACGACCACAATTTTTTTGAGATTGCCCACAATGTAAAACGGTTAGAAGCCATCGGCAGGGATCTGTACACCTTTTTGGATAATCACGATGAAAACCGGATTGCCAGCAAGTTACAGCGAAAAGAGCATCTGGGGCTGGCTTATCTGCTCCTCTTTACGCTTCCGGGCATCCCGTCCGTCTACTACGGAGGGGAATGGGGCGTCGAAGGCATGAGGAGCAAATTCAGCGACGCAGAACTTCGCCCCTGCATCCCGATTGCCGACGCGCCAAAGCTTAACACGGAGCTGACGGAGTTTATCAAAAAGGCGGCTAAGATCCACAGGGACCATCCCGAGTTTCACAGGGGACGGTATCAGGAGCTTTTGCTGACCAACCGGCAGTACGCATATGCCCGCTATGGAGAGCATTCCATTGCGGTAACTGTGCTGAACAATGATGACGACGAGGCAGTATGCAGCATCCAGGTTCCACTCCATGCCTCTGAAGCAGAAAATCTGATGGATGGTTCCATCTTGCCAATTGAGAACGGCAGACTTGTACTACCATTACCGGGCAACACTGGTGTTGTCCTGAAGATCAGGGAGGAATAACCTATGGCTGGCAGACAAAAGAAAGCACAGGCCGGCACCGGCTTGATCACGGATGTGGACCGTTATCTTTTTGGCAACGGAACTCATTACGAGATTTACAACAAGCTGGGTGCTCATCCTGTGACTTACAAGGGGAAAAAGGGAATTTATTTTGCCGTGTGGGCGCCGCACGCAGAGGAGGTCAGCGTAGTAGGGGATTTCAACGACTGGAATCCGGAGGCGAATCCGATGGAGGTCCTGGAGACTTCCGGCATCTACGAGGCCTTCGTTCCCGGGCTGGGAACGGGGGAACTGTACAAATTTGTGATCACCACAACATCGGGAAAGATGCTGTTTAAAGCAGACCCATACGCACAGTATGCGGAGTACCGTCCAGGCACCGCCTCCATCACAGCCGATATCTCCGGCTTTTCATGGAGCGACGACGCATGGATGAAGCGACGTCTGGAATCCGACCCAAAAACCGGGGCCATGAGCATCTACGAAGTTCACATCGGTTCCTGGAAAAAGACAAACCGGCCGGAGAGAGACGGATTTTATACATACCAGGAAGCCGCGCATGAGCTTGCTGCCTATGTAAAAGAGATGGGTTACACCCATGTGGAGCTGATGGGCATTGCAGAACATCCCTTCGACGGTTCCTGGGGCTATCAGGTGACCGGATACTATGCCCCCACCTCCCGTTACGGCACGCCGGAGGACTTCATGTACTTTGTCAACTACCTGCATAAAAAGGGCATCGGCGTGATTTTGGACTGGGTGCCGGCGCATTTTCCAAAGGACGCGCACGGGCTTGCCGACTTTGACGGGCAGCCGCTCTATGAGTATGCCGACCCGCGCAAGGGCGAACACCCGGACTGGGGAACCAAAGTATTTGATTATGCGAAAAATGAAGTTGCCAATTTCCTGATCGCCAATGCCCTCTACTGGGTGGACCAGTTCCATGTGGACGGGCTGCGGGTGGATGCGGTGGCGTCCATGCTTTATCTGGACTACGGCAGGGAGGACGGACAGTGGATTCCCAACCAGTACGGAGGGAACCAGAACCTGGAAGCGATCGACTTCTTCCGCCATCTGAACTCGGCAGTAAAAGAACGCGGAAAAGGCGCGATGGTTATTGCGGAAGAATCCACCGCATGGCCGCTCGTCACCCATGAGCCGGAGAAAGGCGGGCTGGGCTTCACCTTCAAATGGAACATGGGCTGGATGCACGACTTTTTGGAATATATGAAGTTAGACCCCTATTTCCGCAAATTTAACCACAACAAGATGACATTCGGGCTGACCTACTTTACCAGTGAGAATTTTATCCTGGTGCTCTCCCATGATGAGGTGGTTCACCTGAAATGTTCCATGATCAACAAGATGCCGGGACTTTACGAAGACAAATTTGCCAACTTAAAAGCCGGCTACACCTTCATGTTCGGACATCCGGGCAAAAAGCTCCTGTTCATGGGACAGGACTTCGGACAGCTCCACGAATGGGATGAAAAGGTCGCGCTGGACTGGCATCTGACCGGTGAAGAGCAGCATGGAAGCCTGCAAAATTATGTAAAAGATTTGTTACATATTTATCAAAAATATCCGGCTTTATACGAATCGGACGACGATTGGGATGGCTTCCAATGGATCAATGCCAACGATGGGGAACGCAGTATCTTCAGTTTTATCCGCTATGCAAAGAACCGCAGGCAGAGTCTGATCTTCGTGGTAAACTTCACGCCTGTCGACCGGCCAGAGTACCGGCTGGGCGTTCCAAAACGCGGAAATTACACGCTTTTACTGGACAATCAGCATGGCGCTTACAAAACGGGAAGTAAGGCTCCGGTATATAAAGCCGTGAAAAAAGAATGCGACGGGCTGGACTGGTCCATCTCGCTTCCACTTCCGGCTTATGGAACCGCGATTTTACGTTTTTCATAAAACAAGATTTATCAGGCCGAAAATATCGTTAAATTTTTATCAAAAAGTGGTGTACATTCACCGGAGTTTGTAGTAGAATAGGTATCGACCTATTGGATAACCGATATGAACCAACTATGGAAGGAGAGATACGTATGGCAAGAGAATTAATATCCCAGAACGCGACCAAGAGTGTTTATCGTGATGGTGACAAGGCGATTAAGGTATTCTGCAAAGGATTCCCAAAGGCCGAGGTGCTGAATGAAGCTCTCATCAGCGCCCGCGTTGAGGAATTGGGCGAGATCAACATCCCGTCCACCCTCGCAGTATCCGTTGATGACGACGGCTGCTGGTCTATCACGAAAGACTTCATTGACGGAAAAACCCTTCAGCAGCTGATGGATGAAAATCCTGACAAGCTGGATGAGTACATGAATCAAATGGTTGATTTACAGTTAATGATCCATTCCAAGAACTGTCCATTACTGAATAAGTTAAAAGACAAAATGGCGCGGCAGATCTCTGAGATTGAGGAATTAAATCCTGTCAACCGATACGATCTTCTGACCAGACTTGACGGTATGCCAAAGCATACCAAACTGTGCCACGGCGATTTCCAGCCAAATAACATCATTGTAAAGCCAGACGGTACGATGTTCGTCCTTGACTGGGTTCATGCAACCCAGGGCAACGCAAGTGCGGATGTTGCGAGAACCTATCTTCTCTTCTGTCTGGAAGACCAGAACAAGGCTGAAAAATACATGGATCTGTTCTGTGAAAAAACAGGAACAGACAAACGCTATGTACAGCAGTGGCTGCCTTTAGTGGCGGCGGCACAGCTCACCAAGAAACGTCCGGAAGAAGCTGATTTGCTTCACAACTGGCTGAATGTCTGCGATTATCAATAGGTTCCTTTTCCAAGGATTGAGGTCTTACCGATTGCGGTAAGGCCTCTTTTGATGTATACTGGAAGCAACCATGCAGAGAATGTCAGACAGCAAAGAAAAGGAGGATTTTCATGCAGACCATACTAGTTTGTGATGACGATAAACAGATTGTTGAAGCGATTGATATCTACCTGACAGGAGAAGGGTTTCAGGTAATTAAGGCATATGACGGCTATGAGGCGCTGGAGCTGTTGGAAAAACAGGAAGTCGATCTGATGATCATCGATGTGATGATGCCCGGGCTTGACGGGATCCGCACCACGCTGAAGGTGAGGGAGACGAGCAGTATCCCGATCATCATCCTGTCCGCCAAGTCAGAGGACACGGATAAGATACTGGGGCTGAACATCGGGGCGGATGATTATATCTCCAAGCCGTTCAATCCGCTCGAGCTGATGGCCCGGGTAAAGTCCCAGCTCCGGCGCTATACCCAGCTTGGCAACATGAACCAGCAAAACAGCGAACAGCTCTACAAATGCGGCGGGCTGGCCATCAACGATGACACCAAGGAAGTCTGGGTGGATGATGAGCCGATCAAGCTGACTCCGATCGAATATAACATCCTGCTGCTTCTGGTGAAGAATGCGGGAAAGGTCTTTTCGATCGATGAAATATACGAGCAGATCTGGAATGAGGAGGCGATCGGGGCGGATAACACAGTTGCGGTACATATCCGCCATATCCGGGAGAAGATCGAGATCAACCCGCGGGAACCCCGGTACTTAAAGGTTGTCTGGGGCGTGGGATACAAGATTGAGAAACAATAGAAACTGAGGAACATATATGAAATTAAAAGATTACTCTCTGCGGATCAAGAAAAATATTGCCGTATTTCTGCACATCATCTTCTTGACGCTTGCCGTGGCAAGCATCAGTGTGATGTACCTGAATACCCAGATCGGAGCCGGGATCTCCTGGCTGCTGGACCGCAATTATCATGATTCTCCGCAGTTTCAGAATCAGCTTCAGGAAGATTTGGACCATATCTTCAAATATGTGTCATACCGTGATGTTTTTGAGACGGGCGGCGCGCTGGACCTGAACAAAGAAATGTTTTCCGTAACCTCCGACAGCGGCTCTGAACAGGTATACACGCTGGAGGAGGTCATCCGGTATGCAAAAAGCCAGGGATTTTATCTGGACAGCAATTTTGAGGTGGTCAGTGACCTGTTCCTCTATGACACGGCATCCACTGCAAGGGATTATCGGGTAAACTGGCGGGCCTACGACCCCAACCGGGTGATCAACGAACCTGGCGACGCCTATTCTTCCCTGCTGGATCTGTCCAGGGAGGTGCTGGGATGTCTGGGCGAATATTATACGGTTTATTACCGCCTGATTTCCAATCCCTCCAACCTGTATTTTAAGATCCAGTATGATGGGGACAACTACAAACGGATGATATATACCAATGCAGGGGACATGGACCTGAACAAGCTCCGCAGCCTGGGGCGGTATTGTTATCTCAGCAGCGAATCGATCATCATCGAATCAAACTTAAACCGCATTCCGCAGAACATCACCGTGGCGATGGAGCAGAATGATATCTACGAGGCAACCAGCTATTATGTGATGGTGGCGGTCGATACGTCCTATCCGGCTGACGACGCCTACGCGGTGGAAAATGAGGCCTACCGCCAGCTTCGGGGACGGTTTTTGGAAGGTCTGTTCGGACTGGGACTGGGAATCATCGGCTGTCTGGTCACGCTGTATTATCTGATCCTGGTATCCGGCTTTAAGACAGAGGACCGGACGAACCCCTATCTTCACGGGTTTGATATGATCACGACGGAGAGCTGTGTGATGCTGACCGCAATCTGCACGATGTTCATGCTCTTTCTCGGGGAAAAGATTGGATACAAGCTGGTACATCTGCTTGTCAGTGAATCGGCATGGGAATTTTCGGAGCGGATGATGCGGGCGGTGATCGTCTACGCCTGCTGTGTTACGGGGGCGTTCAGCCTGCTTCGGCGGTACAAGGCAAGGCGGCTGTGGGAAAACAGCATGCTCTGCCATTTTACGACGAACCTGTCCCAGTATTTTGCACACAATACCTTTTCCAAGCGGCTCTTTTACGTCTACTCCATATTTGTGGTGGTACAGATCAGTGTGACTGTGGTCATAGCCTGGCTGCTGAGATTTGGCGGACATACGCTGATCAAGGTTGTGATCGCGGTGCTGGCGCTCGGACTGCTTATCCTGGATTATCTTGTATTTAACCGCCTGTTCTGGAATGCGCGGCAGAGGGACCGGATCACAGACACGGTGGCAAGGATTGCCGGAGGCGACACCGCCTATCAGATGAGCCTGGAAAACTTAAGCGGAAGAGAACTGGAGATTGCCAAGATGCTCAACAGCATCGGAGGCGGGCTGGAGCAGGCGCTGCAGGAGCAGCTAAAAAGCGAGCGGCTGAAAGCAGACCTGATCACGAATGTGTCCCATGATATCAAGACGCCGCTTACTTCCATCATCAGTTATATAGATTTGATCAAACGGGAAAATATCCAAAACGAAAAAATCCAGGGATATCTGGACGTACTGGAACAAAAATCCCAGCGCTTAAAGACCCTGACAGAAGATCTGGTGGAAGCTTCAAAGGTAAGCTCAGGAAATGTAAAGCTGGAAATGGCAAAGATCGATCTGGTGGAGATGATCTGGCAAACCAACGGGGAATTTGAAGAAAAGTTCGCCCTCCGCCATCTGGAACTGGTGACAAGCCTGCCGAATGAGGCGATCATCATTGAAGCTGACGGGCGGCATCTGTGGAGAGTGCTGGAGAACCTGTACAACAATGCGTTCAAGTATGCGATGGAACGAAGCCGTGTTTACACGGAGATTGTGCGAGAAGAAGGGATGGTTTACTTTACAATCAAAAATGTTTCTGAAAGTCCCTTAAACATCAACCCCGATGAACTGACTGAAAGGTTTGTAAGAGGAGACGTCTCCCGAACCACCGAAGGCAGCGGTCTTGGCCTGTCCATTGCCAAGAGCCTGACAGAATTGCAGGGCGGGTCGTTTGAGATCATGATTGACGGGGATTTGTACAAAGTGCGGATCGGGTTTGAGGTTGGGGCGTAAAGGCAGGAGGATTGACAGCAACTGTCCCTCCTGCGTCCCGCGTTTCATCTACTCCGAAACACAGCCATCTCCGACAATCAACCTCCTCACAGCCTCTACCGCAACCCGAACGGCCCGGTCGGTATCATGCACCTGGATATCGGGAAGTCCCATCTCTCTTCTGGTCTGGTTTGCGAGCACAAGCAGAACCGAGCCCACCCGGACTCGCCTCACACTGCCGACGATATACAAAGCGGCCGATTCCATCTCGGATGCCAGAGCGCCGCACGCAATCCATGACTTCCATTTATGGTTCAGTTCATCGGCAATCGGCATACTCTCCGGGGAATGCTGACCGTAAAAATTGTCCTTGCACTGCACAACGCCCAGGTGACTGGGAACTCCCAGCGCTTCGGCGCTGTTTTTTAATGCCTGGATGACATCGTAATTCGCCACTGCCGGGTATTCAATAGGAGCATACTCCTTCGTCGTCCCCTCATACCGGATCGCCGCAGTCGCGATCACAAGATCTCCGCCGCAGACCTCCGGCTGCATTCCTCCAGACGTGCCCACACGGATAAAGGTATCCGCGCCGCAGTGGATCAATTCTTCCATCGCGATCGATGCGGACGGGCCGCCGATTCCGGTGGACACCACGCTCACCAAAACGCCTTCCAAAGTACCGGTATACGTCGTGTACTCCCGGTTCTGGGCTACCTTTTGCGGATTGTCCAGATATGCCGCTATCTTTTCACATCTTCCCGGGTCCCCCGGCAGGATCACATATCTGCCGACCTCCCCTTTGCCAACGCCAATATGGTATTCCTTTTCTTCTGCATAAATCAGGCTCATCGTAACCTCTCTCAGATAACGCTGTCTCGTTCTATGATCTCCGGCATTATCTCTACTTTCACATAATATTTTCGTTCCTGCTCCATCTGGTTTTTCAAAAGCCAGACTGCCTGTTCTCCAATCTGCGTCGTATGTACATTGACCGACGTCAGGGTCGGGTTGGTGATCTCCCCGGAGGAATCGCCGTTGATAGAAATGATGGAAACTTTCCGGTTGATCCCCTCTTCCGCCATCGCCCGCAAAACGCCAAACGCGATCGGGTCATTGGAGGTGACGATCGCTTCCGGCAGCTCCCTGCCCGCTTCCAGCCATTCCTTCATCATCCGGTAGCCGCTCTGCGCCCCGTGGGCCCCGTGCATGGCGCCTACACACTCCATCCCTTCATAGTCCCCAAGCATACGGCTGAATATCCGGAACTTGCTGTAACGCGCTTCAATCCCCGGCGTCTCCATCCCGCCAAAATAGGCGATCCGCTTCTTGCCTTTTTTGTTCAGATAATCTAACATCAGCTCTTCCGCGCGGAAAACATCATAAGTGATCCAATCCATCTTTTCTGGATAAAAATTCATCAGACCGGAAAACACAACATTGGCCGTCTCCAGTTTTTTTAAGATATGGTTCAGCTCAGGCTTCTTAAAGTTCCCAAGGATGATGGCTCCGCTGTAATCGACGGATACCTCCTCCAACATGCTGTACGGCACAAAATTACACTGAAATGCATTTGCAAGACAGGCATTCTCGATTCCGGTCCGCATGGAGAAATAAAATGCATTATCAATCTGATTCTGGAAATGGTCATCTTTGTGGACGACCAGCACCGTTTTTTTAGCCCCGTTATTTTTTCTTGACTTTGTTTCATATCCCAACTGCCTTGCAGCATTTACAATCTTTTCCTTTGTATCCGGCGACAGCTTTAATGTGGCGTCATTCCGCAGCGCCCTTGATACCGTCGCTTTCGCGACACCGGATAACCGGGCAACATCCTCCAACGTAGCCATTTTTATGCCCTCCCTGTTTTTCATAATTATACTAAATTTCAAGAACCATAACAAGGGCTGTTGTCCAATTCCCGTCCCGGCTCATCACTCTCGTACATGTCAACGCCAAGCTCTTTTGCACGCCGCACCCACGCCTCTTCCCGGAGGATCGCCCCATCCACCAGATATCCGTTTTGGTGCAGCAAATGGATCATGTCCTCCGTCATATTGTAAATGTAGGACAGATACAAGACGGCGTCCATCTCCTTCATGAGCTTTACCGGGTCAGCCGGGACAAAGGGAACGATCAGACCGATCGGAAACGACGGTTCTGTCTGCTTTAAATGTCTAAGCACCATATAATCCGCGCCAAAGGCGAGCACCCGGTCCAGCACGCCCTGCTCCCGCACCATCTGGGCCAGAGCCTCTGCAAGCAGCATACACTGCCCCTGCATATCGATGGGCACGCTCTTTATTTCCAGCATCAGATACGCATCTTTTTCTTTTGCCCAGCCAAGAACCTCCCGCAGCGTATTCAGCTCCGGGAGTACGGCCTTGATCTCAGAAAATGTATAATCATGCACATATCCCTGCAGGGATGTTTTCCTGCAAAGTTCCGTATCATGATATACGATGATCTCCCTGTCCCGGGTCATCTGGATGTCAATCTCCAGATAATCCGCGCCGTCCGCCAGGGCCTTCTCCATCGCAGGGATGGTGTTTTCAAAATACTGGCAGACGCAGCCTCTGTGACCGCCGACCAGCACCTTTGTCCTGTTTTTTATATAATCGACCATCATCGTTTTCTACGCCCCATATCCCAGATTCTGCTTTGTCTCTGCGTCAAACACGTTGATCTCATCGGAGAGCTTCAGGCAGATCTGACCGCCGTCCTCGGCAAGCTTCTTAAACTCGTGGTAACGCTCGCTTGCCTCCACCGATATACGGATCAAATCCCCGCCAAGCTGCGCCTGTACCAACAGTTCCTTTCCCAGGTTCTCCACCAGGCATACCGACGCCAGCAAGGTCTGGGGAGTCCCCGCCTCGGCAATCCTGATCTGATGGGAGCGCACGCCGATCTTCACATTTCTGCTTCCCGCATTTTTCAGGGTTTTGGCCTTTTCCCCGGAGACTTCGATCTCCTGTCCGCAGATACAAAATACCTGCCGCCCGTCCCGCTCCCGCAGTTCAGCATTGATAAAATTCATCGGCGGATTTCCCATAAAGTTGGCCACAAACAGGTTGGCCGGGTGCTGATACAGTTCATACGGCGTATCAAACTGCTGGATTTTCCCGTTGTCCAGAATCGCGATGCAGTCGGCGATCGCCATCGCCTCTTCCTGGTCATGCGTAACGATGACGGAGGTAATCCCTGATTCTGCCTGCAGGCGTTTGATCACTTCCCTGATCTCAATCTTCAATCTCGCATCCAGATTGGACATCGGTTCGTCAAACAACAAGATCTGCGGCTCTTTTACCATCGCCCGGCACATCGCCACACGCTGCTGCTGCCCGCCGGACAACTGGGTCGGCTTCCGGTCCAGCAGATGCTCGATCTGGAGTTTTTTAGCCATCTCCCTGGCCTTTGCATGCCGTTCTTCCTTCGGAACTTTTTTCTGCTTCAAGGGAAATGCAATATTGTCGATCACCTTGAGGTGGGGATAGAGGGCATAGGACTGGAACACCATTCCGATATTCCTGTCTTTGGGCGGAAGGTTCGTAATGTTTCGTTCTCCTGCCGTGATCTTCCCTGCCGTGGCATCCAAAAGTCCTGCAATGCAGTTTAAAGTCGTGGATTTTCCGCAGCCGGACGGTCCCAACAGCGCAATGAACTCTCCGTCCTGAATCTCCATATTGATATCGTCCAGCGCCACAACACCGCCTTCAAATTCCATCCGTAAATTTTCTATTTTAATCATGTGACTCATACTCCTTTTCCGCTTGCAATATTACCTTCCATCAGGGACTTCTGTGATATGATAAAGAAAACTATGACTGGAAGCATATACACCAGTGCCATCGCCGCAAAGACGCCGTAGCTCGCGATCATCTGCTCATTGCTGGACAGCGAACGCAGGTAAGTTGCGATCACCGGTGTCTTGGAATTAAATATCAGGGTGTTGAACAAAATATAATTGGACCATGCACTCATAAACGAAAATACGGATATGGATGCAATGCCGGGTTTGACCAGATAGATGATCACCTGGAAAAATGCCCCAAGCCGGGAACAGCCGTCCACCAGCGTCGAATTTTCGATATCTCTCGGAATCCCGTCGAAAAAGTTCTTGATGATAAAGGTAGAGCCGGGTATCCGAAAGGCGATCGCAACCAGAAGGACGCCCAACATGCTGTTTGCCATCTTCAGCTCGATCAGGATATACAGTACCCCGATCAACAGCAGCAGGTTTGGAAACATCCTCAGCGCCAGCAGCGCATACTGGATAAAGCTTCTCCCGCGAAACCGCAGCCTGGAAATCGCATATCCTGCAAGGCAGCTGATCACCACCTCCACGGAAGTTACCACCACGGTAAAGAAGACGGAGTTATAAAGAGCTTTCGTAATCGGCTCGATCTTTGTCTGCTTGATCTCCATCGAACGGTACAAAAACTGGAAGTTTTCCAGTGACCAGGCCCCCTCTTCGTTAAAGAATGCCATCTTAAAAAAGATTCCATACATCAGCAGAAGCGGGATACAGAGAAGGAGCATCACCAAAATAGCGATTCTTTGTTTTCTCTTCTCATCTTTATTTAACGTCTGTTTCATCTTGCCCCTCCTATCTGCTGTTCTGTCGGTTGAGTAGTTTGTTGACAAGCAGCATAATGAACATGACCACAATGATCAGTACGATGGAGATTGCCGCCCCATAGCCGTACTGCTGGTCGCGGAATGCCTTGTGGTAAGCGCTCAGCGCCCAGACCTCCGTCTTGATACCCGGACCGCCGTCCGTGATCAGCATGATCGTGACGTAGTTTGTCAAAAGTCCCAAAGTCTCCCACAGCGCAATAAACTGGATATGGAACTTAATGTTCGGGAGTATGATCCCTGTCACGATCTCCCATTCACTTGCGCCATCCACCTTTGCCGCTTTAAACTGGTTATCCGGGATACTCTTGATGGCGCTGGAAAATATGGTCGTCCCATAGGCAAAGCTCACCAGCACCGTCGCGATCAGGATGATGGCAAAAGGATACCGGGCAATCCAGTTCACGGCCTCGTTGCCGGTCACCATCGTGTAGAGCTTGTTGACAACGCCGCTGTCACTTGCTTCCAGAAGCCAGATCCACAACACGGAATAGACGACTGCCGGGGTTATCATCGGTATCATGAGCATCGCCTTCAAAATGGAAGAGACCTTCTCGTTCTTGATAAAGTAGGTTGTCATAATCGCAAAGAACAGGTCGATAATGACCGTTGCAGAGATCGCGATCAGCACGAATCCCAATGTGTTTTTGATGATCGTGACCGTGTTGGGGTCCATAAAAATCCTTTTAAAGTTTTTCAAGCCTACAAATTTCCACACGAAGGACGCATCCAGGCTGGTGAATGCCATCGCGATCGTGATGATGGCAGGAAGAACATAAAATATGGACACCAGTATCAGAAACGGGCTTAAAAATGCATATGCCTGTCCGTTTTTATATTTTTTACGTTTCATAATCATGTACTCCTATCTTTTACGGCTGCAAAACGGCGGGAAGGGAAAAGCGATATCTCCCTTCCCGCCGTTTTTTTATTTGATGATTATGCCGTCGATGTTCAGCTCTGCCTGGGTCTTTAAGTTATTTAAGGATTCTTCCGGCGTTGTCTGCCCCAGCTCCAGTGTCACGATTTCCGTGAACAGATAGCCGCGCAGGGCTGTCAGTCCTTCTACTGCCGGAGGCGTGATCGCATAGTCTGTCATATAAGTAACGTCGGCAAGCAACGGGTGTTCTGTGATCTGCGGGTCCTCATTGGCTTTCTTTATGGATGACAGGGTGTAGATGGTGGAAGCATGTCTTGCCATCAGGTCAGACGAATCTGTCATCAATTCGCGGATGATGTCTTTACATATCTCCGGGTATTTGGTGTCTGCACTGATTGCAAGAGCCTGCGGCGCTGCCACTGCGAAAGGTTTGCCCGCCCCGCTCTTTACCGGGAAGAGGACAAATGCTTCCTGCTGTGCAAACTCTTCGGTGGAAAGACCTGCTGCCTCTGCAACATAGGTAGCAGAATACATCGGCCCGTAATATGCAAATGCTTCTCCGGTCCCTACCATCTTATTGATGGTGTCCCAGCCGAGCTGGTTTAAGTTGTCCGGGGTGATTTTTTTCACCTGGGCATTGTCATAGGTGAGCTGGTAGAACTCTTTTACCGCCTCGGTATCCAGTACCAGCTTGTTGTTATCATCGTAGTACGTTCCGCCCAGGGCATTGATGATATCAAAGAAATCGTTTCCGGCGCCGGGACGGTGGACCAGACCGTATTTTGCCGAACCGGAGGTCACCATCTCCTCACAGATATCGATGAAATCGTCGAAGGACACTTCTCCTGTGCGGATCTTCTCCGGAAGCGCCTCTACGTCGGCATCGGACCAGCCTGCCTTCTTCAAGTCATCTTTATTGTAATAGATAACCCGAAACGGCATGTCCATCGGAACTGCATATGCCTTTCCGTCAATCATACATGCGTTGAATGCGCCTTCTACAAAATCGTCGGTCATCAGATCAGACACATCCAGGACAACGCCTGCCTTCGCGTACCCTGCAATGTCGGCATCCGCCGTAAAGATATCGGGAGCGTCGCCGCTTTTGTGAGCGAAAATAATATTGTTATGGTAATCGGTCCAGTCTATCTGCTGATAATCTGTCTCAAACCGGATCTCCAGGTTTTTGCCTTCCGCCGCATACTTCTCATTCAGGCGGTTTCCAGCTTCCACGATCGCTTCCGGGATCGTCACATAGTCTTTGTTGTGGGCTACCTTGAGCGTGATGACTTCCTTTTCTCCGCCTTTGCTCTCCTGCGCGGTGTTTTCTGCCTGGGAAGCTGCGGTCGTTCCTTCCGAAGACGTACCAGACGCCCCGGAGCAACCGGACAGGGTTGCCGCAAATACGGTTGCACATAATAATGCACTTACTGTTGTTTTCTTCATTCCTCGTCCTCCTGAATTTTTGAATATAAATTTGATTGTGCCGCAATACCATTATAACTGCTTTTGGGTAAATTTAACTAGTAGTTTTTAGTTAATTTTAAGTAAATATCTTTTCATATCCACAGTATATACTTTGTGCACTAAAATGTCAATAATATCTATGATGTTTTGTGAAGATTGTTTTATCTGTAGCAATGTTGGGAAATCAGCAGGATACTAATGCAATTATTTTAAGTTAATATTAACTAAATTTTGTTTACTTTTTGCCTGGTTTGGTATAAGATAGAATAGAGATAGGTCAACGATAGAATCCGAATTATGGAGGTGGGATTTTGAAGATTTTTGCTGATTTACATACACATACAAGTGTAAGCCAACATGCTTACAGCACCATTCACGAAAATGTCCTGGCAGCAAAGGAGCTTGGATTTGTGGCGGTCGGAATCACGGACCACGGTCCCGGGATGATGGACGGCGCGATCCGGCACCATTTTTATTGTATGAGAGGACTGCCAAAAGAGGTTGACGGAATCCAGCTCGTGAGAGGGGCAGAAGTCAATATCAAGGATTTTGACGGAACACTGGATCTGGATGACAAGGTTTTGCAGGGTCTGGATTTTGTGATCGCTTCTTACCACGTGGAGGCGATTGCTCCTGCCGATGTAAAAAAACATACGGAGGGCTGGCTGAACGTGGTAAAAAATCCTCATGTGGATTGCGTCGGTCACGCGGGAAATCCCGTCTTCGCCTGTGATTATGAAGCTCTGGTGAAGGCCTGCGCCAGGTATCAGAAGGTGATTGAGATCAATTCTAATTCGTTTCGAGTGCGTCCAGGGAGCGATTCTAACTGTAGGGTGATTGCCAGACTGTGCAGAGAGTATCAGGTTCCTGTGCTGGTCAGCTCGGATGCCCATATTTTGTATTCCGTGGGGGAGCACCGGGACGCGGTTGGGATGCTTGAAGAGATTGGGTTTCCCGAGGAGCTGGTTTTGAATGCGGATGAGGGGAGGATCAGGGATTATATCAGGCGGGTGAGGGGGGAGGGGTGCTAGCTTGGAGGAGGGGTGTTCCGCAGGGCGCAGGGGATGGCGCCCTAATTGGAGAACTGGTACTCCGCAGAGCGCAACCTCAATTCCGCTTCGCTCCATTTCGGTCGCCCGGGCTGGCGCCCTAAATTGGAGAACTGGTACTCCGCAGGGCGCAACCTCGATTCCGCTTTGCTCCATCTCGGTCGCAGGGCTGGCGCCCTATGAAAAATAAGAAGGAGGGGGAACCCAAAATGAACAAGCTCATTTTGGGTTCCCCCTCCTTCTTATTTTTCGCACTGCTCCTTGTTAGCCGAATATCCGCCACCCGCAAATGAAGTTGTTGGACCACCAGGAGTTTAGGGATCTGTGTACTACTCTGCCGTGGGAGGAGGATGCGTCGATAACGGTTCCTCCGCCTGCTACGATTCCGACGTGTCCGCTTACTACAACGATATCGCCTGCCCTCAGGTTGGAAAAGCTGGTTATCTTTGTGTATTTTCCAACATTTCTCCAGCCGGATGAGGTCAGATAGCTCTGTCTTACGCCGGCCTGGTTCAAACACCAGTATACGAAGCCGGAACAGTCGAAGGCATTTGGTCCTTTTGCCCCCCATACGTAAGGGCTGCCAAGCTTGGAGCTGGCAATGGCGATCAGGCTGCTGGCCCCGCCGCTTGCATTTCCGGTGTTTGGTACGCTTGTGCTGCCGCCGGAAGAGGAACCTCCGGAGGAAGAACCGCCGCCTCTGTTGGAGCTGCTTCCGCTGCTTCCACTACTTCCGTTGTTTCGTGGTGCGTTCGCCGGAGCGCGTCTTGCGTCTCCGCCGGTCAGTTTCGCCATCGTCATCGCACCCACAGAGCCGTCTGCCGACAGTCCGTTGGTCCGCTGGAACAGCTTAACTGCATTCTCGGTTATCTCTCCATAATATCCGGTTGCATTCCCCGAGTTGAGATATCCCAACTGGCTCAGCATCTTCTGTACCCGCTGTACCGTTTCCCCGCTGTCGCCAAGGCTTAGTCCGTTTGGAACAGCATTGGAGCTGTTCAGCGCAATTCTCGTGGATGGTCCTAAGTACCCGTCCACAACCTGATCGTTCCGGGACTGGAACTGTTTTACCGCGATGATCGTATCGTTTCCATACGCGCCGTCCGGCTCGGAAGTCATATAGCCCAGAAGCTTGAGCCTCTGCTGCGCCGCCAGCACGACATCACTCTTTTCTCCATAAGAAAGCATGTTGGGCTTCACTTCGTCGCTGTATATCAGGTTCATGGTCTTCCTTCCAACCTTGCCGTCCTGATCCAGTCCGTTTACCCCCTGCATCTTTTTGACTGCCTCTTCGGTACTGTCGCCGAAATTTCCCGTCACCAGATTCTCGGTTGCCAGATACCCCAGCTCGTAAAGACGGGTCTGGATTCGCATAATGTCATCCCCGACATCCCCGTGCTGCGCCGCATAATATTTGGCGTCGGGGGAAAGGATGGCTTCCAGGGTCTCCGGTCCTACAATACCGTCCTGAGCCAGCTTGTTCTGGCGCTGATATACCTTGACTGCCGCCTGGGATACTTCTCCATAAAACTCGGTCGGCTCATCGTTGTCCATAAACCCCAGCGCCATCAGCCGCTCCTGCAATTGTTTCACGATAGGATGCTGCATCCCCTTGCGCAGGTAATCCGGAATCGGTTCGCTGTACTCTGCTTCCACACCATCTACTGAAGGAAGCAAAGGACCGTCCGGAGTCAGCGCCATAACGGTTTCGTCTGCCTGGGTCGGAGCCTGGGTCGTCTCCTCCAGAACGATGACCGGTTCTGTCTCAGCATCTGCGTCAGCCTGCTGGCTTCCATTGCACCCGGCAAGCAGTAATGCCGCCGCCCCCCAAATCATCATTTTTTTTATCGTTTTCATTTTATCCATAAAAAAGACAGGGTCCTTTCTTGTTGCGTTTCCTGGTCACATTTGTCGAACTCTGTCTATTCTAGCATATTTTTTATTTGGTTGCAATCAT
Organism: Lachnospiraceae bacterium; assembly: GCA_030825115.1. Taxonomy (GTDB): domain Bacteria; phylum Bacillota; class Clostridia; order Lachnospirales; family Lachnospiraceae; genus Brotaphodocola. The sequence goes on along the minus strand of JAPJQL010000041.1, from coordinate 8,866 downwards.
GGGAAAAATGATAAAAAGTTCTCCTGCTCCACCCCCATCCCCTCTTCCACCATCCTGTCGATCAGCGGTTGCAGCAGCGGTTCCTCCATCTTCTTTAATTTCTCCACGATCCCATCCCCCAAAGGCTCTGCCTTGTGCCGGTACTGCTCATACTGCCCGGCATCCATCCAGAGCGGCTTCAGCTCTGGGAAGATCCGTGTTCTGTTATAACGGAAAATGCAGATTCCACCATAATCCAAATCCCCGGTATGGTAATATTCCACCTGCTCCCCCTTGAGGCGCTCATACAGTTTTTTCAAAAACTCCCGCTCCCTTGGCGTAAAATATCCGTGGCAGAAGATGATCAGCGTCCCCGGCTCATATGGCATCGCCTCATAATTTGCCTGGTTTTCCACGGTGATGATCTTTCGGATCTCCTGCCTTTGGGATGGAATGCCATAGGTTAATGTCTGGCTGTTCAGCACTGCCCCGTAACGAAACGGCGCAAGGTCTATCTCTTTTCCCCCGCTGTCTCCTCCCAGAAACAGACGGAGAGGACCTTTTAATGCAAGCTGCTGTGCGTATTCTTCCAGATAAATCTGGCTCAGGACCTGGGTGTCGTCCATGCTGTCATCCACATCAGGGTGGTGATGCCTTGCAATGGAAAGCACCGTTCCCTGAAAATAATGTTCAAACACCTTAGATGCCCTGATCGTCTTCCCGTTCTCTATTCTGTCCTTCAGGCATCTGCTGCTGAACACCCGCTTATAGACCGGCTCCCGCAAAGAATCCAGGCTGCGAAGCACGGCAAACAGCTCCGGTTTTCCACAGCAGTCCGGATAATCCTGCCAGTTATCCACCGGATTTTGTGCCGATTGCAGATATCGTTCCGCCTCCTTTAAGTCACCGGGCACTTTTCCACCCATCAGACATTTTTCCAGCTCCTCCAGATACGCCGCGATCCAGCGACACTGCACCTGTTTCTTCTGCCCGCGGACGTATTGCAGCAAAAGGCTGATCCTCCGGTACTTTTCCCGCCGACCTGCCCGCCGGTAAAACTCCGGCAGGTCTTCCAAGCGGTATCTGACTTCGCTAAGCTCGCTATACCGCTCATACCAACGGCACTGCAAAAGCCCCTCCACTTCCAGGGCGCGGACCTCTGAGGCAAAATCGCTCCTCCCCACCCTTTTATAATCTTTTTCATGGTACTCTTTCAAGGGAAAGCTCCTGTTTCCCGCAGCATTTTCCTGCCAGTCTAAGGAGCTCCGTTCTGTCCGCCCAATAATCTTATCAATCACATAGGAGTCCATCCCATCACCTACTCATCTTCTTCCATTCCTGCCGACAGTTCGCCAAACTCCACCTTCTCAAACTCCTGGATCGAGATGCATTTCTTGCTCGGATTGGCAAATACAAACGTCTTGTCCACATTTTCCAGATAGTTCTGTATCTTATCATTCGTCGCGCTGATCAGCGCCTGGAAGCCCAGTCCCCGGATCAGCTCGATGCAGCTTGCCACCTTCTCCGAATCCATCTTGGAAAATGCCTCATCGAGCACCACCAGACGGATCGTAGGCCTGCGCTGGAGCTTCGGCGTCAGGTTGATCCGGTACGCCTGGGCAAAGCTCGCCAGCAGCGCCACATACAGGGGGTTTTGTCCCTCGCCGCCGGAATTTTTACGGATCATCTTGCTCAGGCCGATCTTCATCACCCCGTCCTCATTCTGGATGAGCTGCTGCATATCAAAGGACAGGTAGGTGCGGTAATCGGCGTATCTGTCCATATTCCGTTTGGCTTCCTCCATCTGCTCCTGAGTCGCATTCTCAGGCGGGATGAAGACATTGATCAGCTCGTTCATCAGTTCGCCGTAGCGGTTCTCATGTTCCATAGAAAACATGTTGAGCTGGCAGTCCATGTTGTTGTTGAGCTGGGCCGGATTGACTTCCAGCGCCTCGTCCATAAACATATCATAGTACGGTCCAAAAGCGCCCTTGTTCCTGCCGATCACAAACTGGTACTTATCTTTCCCAAAATCCAGCCTGCTGATGACCCGGTTCAGTTCATCCTTTCGCACCAGGGCTTCCTTGATCGCATTCCGGATCTTGTATATAAAATCCTCCTTAAAATGCTCCACGGCCGCCTTCGCCTGTTCCGCCGCAATCTGCTGGTACTCCTCGAGACGGTCACAGGAAAGGCGGTCTAACAGCTCCTCATACGCCTGATTGTCGTCCTCCGTCGGCGACAGGTTGGTCCGGTTCACGTACTGACGCAAATAACCGGTGCGGGCGTCTACCAGGCAGTCTTTTGCCTGCTGTACCGCCGCTTCTGCCTCCCGCGCCTGTTCTGCGCAGATTTCGATCAGTCTCCCATAGCGGGTGCTGCCCCTGCTGTTTATAAACTCCTGCAGCTCGCTCTCGCAGGCTTCATAAAAGGCTTCCTTCTTCCCAGATTCCACCCGAAGAGCATCTTCCATCCGCATCAGGATTTCCTGGCTTGTCAGGATTCTTTCTTTATTTTGCTCAATCTGCTGCTGAAGACCCCAGATTTGGCGGTCCACCTCTTCCTTCTCCCGCTTCTTTCCGTCACAGATGGCGATCAGAGCGGCGCGCTCCTCCTCCCACTGGTCGATGTTCTGGGATTTCAGCTCTTCCAGCCTGTTTTCAAGCTGTTCTTTTTCCTTCATCTTCTGCCTGAGGCCGACCATGTCTTCCAGCCATCCCAGATACACATCGGACGGGCTTGACAAGGATTCCAGCGAGAGGATTCCCTGACTCTCCTTTATGATATCCTCCTGCGGAAGTTTCTTTTCCGCAATCTCTTCCAGCTGCTGTCTTAAAAGCTTCATCCTCTGCTTGGCGCTGTTTTTCCCGATATAAGCGGACTTTGTATAGCTGTCCGGGTTCATATGCTGGATCCGGTAGCTGTGATACAAAACACAGTCTGCCGTGACACCAATACGGCACCGGCGGAGTTCTTCCACCGTCTCGCACTTGATGACCCTGCCCAACTGGAAATTGATATAAGATTTTACGTAGGAACGGCTTGCCGACACCTCTTCGGAAAGCGCCCCTTCCAAAACCCTGTGCTCTTCCTGCTCCACCTTTTCTGTATCCAAAACCGCTACACGGTAATACTGCTTCGGGTCCAGTTCCCGGTAAATCTCCATAGCCAGCTTTGCGTACCGTGGCTCGACGATCAGGGACAGCTTATTGCCGCCAAGATACCCTTCCACCGCATTGCGCCACCGCTCGTCGCGGATTTCCAGAAGATCGGCCAGCACATCCACCCGGACGCTCTTATTCGTCTCCTGTGCAAGACGGCGGATCAAATGGCTCCGCGCCGCCTCCACTTCCTCAGGATATGCCTTATCTCCCATCTTCAAAAGAGCCAGCTCGTCCGCCGCCTTTTTTTCTTCTTTCCGCAGCTCGCGCAGAGCGTTTTTGGCATCCTGGATCTGTTCGCTGACCTCTTCCCGAATCTCCTTTAACTCTCTTTGAAGTTTTTGCAGACCATCTTCCGTAATCGTTCCTTTTTCAAATGCTTCGATCGCCCAGATGGCAGAATTGTACGTGACATCCTGGTCCAGCCACAGTTTCAGCCTGCCCGCCGTAGTCTGATAATGGGCTTTGCTCGTATTCAGGCGTTCGATCAGGGCGTTTAAATCGGACAGTTTCTCCTTCAGGTTCTCATAGCCCGATTCGGCAATCCGGCGCAGGAGATCGTCGCTTTTTTGGGTAAGCTCATCGATATCCTGCCGAATCGTCTGCAGGGACTGTTCTTTTTTCCCGGCTTCTTCCTCATCCAGCCGGATCTTATCCTGAAGCTCCCGGACATCCGCATTCTGCTTTTTGATCTCCAGCCGCCTGTAGAAATAGTTTTGTTTTTCCTGCTCCCTGCGTCTGCCCTCCAGCGCCTGAAACCTCTTCTGAAGCTCTGTCAGGACACGGATCTCTTCGCGGGTATCGGATATCTTTTTCTGCATCCGGCCGTACTGCATGACGCTCTCCTGCATATCCTCGATATGGATATCCTGCTCCATACAGATATATTCCTTTACAAAATCCTCCAGCCGGATGTTCATCCGAAACGGGATCGCACGCTTAAACAGCAAGGGGAATTTTTCCGAATCCAGCCCGCCAAGATAGATATCGTAGAGCTGCTTGCGGAACCGCTCATTGTGAGAGCCGCAGTAATACTCCTCTTTTCCATAATGACCCTGAAGATGATCCTTCACCTCTTCCGTCGTCATCGTCCTGTTTTCTGTCCGGTACTGATTCTCCCACAGCGGTCCCTCATGCCAGAAAAACAGCCGTCCAATCTGGTTGGTATCGGTCTCCACGTCAAATACCACGCCCACACACTGGCAGCGCCCCGTATCGGTCTGGCGCAGCTCCAGGACGATGGTGCTGGAAAAGTTGCGGTTCCTGAGATAAGAAAACTCATTGTTGTCCCCGATGTTCACCATCCCCCGCAGGTATTCGATCAGGCTGCGGTCCGAATCGTCTGCCGCCGCCTTGTTGAAAAACCCCCGCCCATCCGTATTGGCATACAGTACAATCTGCATGGCGTCGATCACCGTAGATTTTCCGCTGCCGGAATGCCCGGTAAAGAAATTGATCCCCTCGTGGAAAGAGAGGACACGGTGGTTGATGTAATGCCAGTTATTCAGCGCGATTCTCGATAATGCTTCAAACCTGTTCTTCATCATCGTCCTCCCCCTCTCTTCCTTCCTGCCCCGCAGCCGCAGCATATGCCTCCTGTCCGGGGACAGCTTCCGCAAATGATGCCAGTATGCCCCTCGCGTCATCCCCAAACAGCACCACATTGATGCTCGGATAAATGATCATACGGCTCTGCGGGTCCATCCCTTCCATCATATCAAGCGGCTCGATCAGCTGGTATTTTTTCAGCAGGGAAATAGCCCGGCGGACTTCCGTCGGCGCGGGAGTTTTCGCAAACAGCCCCATATTGTTGCCCAGCCGCTCGTTCATCTCACTCAGGGTCGTGACGATATGTACGCTGCTTGACACGCTCGCCATCTGCTCGTCATAGATCAGCTTGAGGATCAGGATATACAGAGTCGCAAGCCGCGGCAGCTTATCGCCGACCTGGCCCTCTCCCTGGATATAGATTACCCCCATCTGGCTGTTTTCCCGGATCTCCACTCCGGCTACCTTTAAATACTCCCGGATAAATTCCAGATGCTTACTGCACGTCCGGAAGTCTTTATTGTACTGGTACCGCCCTGTCCTCCGGTCATATTTGCGTTCCAGGATGAAGGTCTGTTTGTACAACAGCCGGATCACCCCGGTCAGCTCTGCCTGCTCTTCCGGCATCAGTTCCTCGTAATATGAAATCATGTGTGTCTCCTTATAAATGTAAGCTTTGGATACCGGTATCCGCCGCTCTCAATCACAGCGCCGGCCTCTCCCGGTTCCACCACCCGGAACAGGCTTTTTCTCCGGATGGAATAGTCATAGGCGAGAATCAGCTTTTCAAAGTCCTCATTCCCCCGCACCGTATCTGCATCCACCTCAAACATCCCGTCCTTCATCCGGCTGCCGATAAATTCTTCAATCTGTTTTTTGCTGTACCGCTTTTTGATCTTATTCAGATCCAGCAGCTCCTCCCGGGACAGCTCCTCCCAAACCTCTTCTTCCCCAAGCCCTTCCTGGAAATCCGCCTTTTTCCGCCTGCGCTTATATAAGGACTGGTTCGACAGGATATCCACCTGGGAGAGGTTCATCCGCTCACCGATCGCGGTAATCATGGCTTCCCGGTCATCGCTTGCGGCAAGGCGGTTTAAGAGCTGGATGACCAGCCCTTTCATGTCGTCATCCTCGTTCAGCAGATAATTCAGGCGGCTGACCGTAGCCCGGACATATTTGCTGTGCTCCTTATCCATGTTGGCAATGCGGTGTTCGATATCGTCAAATCCCCGTTCGATCAAATCCAGCTTTTCTAAGATATCCGCCTCAATCTTGTCAAAATCCTCTGCCTCCGGCGTTTTACGGCTGTCTGACAGCCCTTTTTGTCCCCGTCCGGCACTCCTGCGGCACATCCCCGAAAGCCACTCCTCATCCTCCCGCATCAATCCCAGCCACCGCTTGATATCAGCCTTATAGATGTAAAAGTTGTCAGAAGTCTTCAAAATATGGTATTTTCGCTGTACCACCTCCTGCACATATCCCTCCAGATGGTCGCGCAGCAGCTCCCCATATACCCGCTGCTCCAGCAGGCTCCCGAAGAACTTATCCATATTGTGAAGCATGTCCTGCAGCGCCTTGTTCAGCTTTCTGGTATTGACCAGCGCAGTGTCCAGCAGGCTGACACCGGCTCTGGGGTCATGTCTGAGGGAAAAAAGAATCGCATAGACGTTCTGGATATAGACCTGCGTGGCGTCTTCCTCTTCTGTCGTCAGCTTCTCCATCGCCTCGATCATCACGGCAGCATAATCCGGGATGATGATATTGGTGGTCAGGGAATGGTAGTCCTCCACTTTTCTCAGCCATCCCGTCCGAAGCAGCCACCCAAGCACCCGGGTTGCCACCGGTTCCAGCACATCCAGCTCCCCCTCATACTCATCCCGCATGAGCGCCACACTGCGCCGGGAAAAATATTCATTTAACGTCTGGATGCAGACCTCCCGGCTCAGGTAATAATTGCTGTATTCATATTCATCGTTGATTCTGAGCAGCGCCTCCATATAAATCTCCCGGTTGCAGGAACGGAACAGCCCCCAGAAACTGTCAGGTATCTCTCGTATCAGACTCATAACTCCTCTTTTCCATAACATGCCGCAAAACAAGATTGCCGCGGCAGATCATGTCTCCATTTTACCATAGGATGCCTATTCTTTCTAGAAGAAAAAGCAGCCGCCCCCTGTACAGGATGGCAGCTGCCTTGGTCAAAACACAGTTATTCTTTTCCGCTCCAACAATACGTACACAAATTCTCAGCCGGAAGCCCGATCGACTTCACCAGGTCGTCCAGACGGTGGAACTTCAGTGATGTAAAGTTCAGGCGCTTCCTGATCTCCTCTACCATCTCCTGATAATTCTTGCTGTCCGGGTTTGCATAGTCGGCAAGCACCTCTTCCGACACCTGGTCGCCTTCCCTGCTCTGTATGATCCGTCGGGTGATCAGATCCAGATCAGAGTTGGATCTGGAGAAGTTTAAATACTTACAGCCAAACAGCAGCGGCGGACACGCCGGGCGGATATGGACTTCCTTTGCGCCGCTCTGATAGAGAAATTCCGTCGTCTCACCAAGCTGAGTTCCCCGCACGATCGAATCATCGATCAGCAGCAGGCTCTTGTCCCGGATCAGGGCGTCCACCGGAATCAGCTTCATCTTGGCGATCAGATTTCTCTGGCTCTGGTTCTGCGGCATAAAAGAACGGGGCCAGGTCGGCGTATATTTGATGAACGGTCTTGCAAACGGGATACCGGACTCATTGGCATATCCGATCGCATGGGCGATACCGGAATCCGGGACGCCTGCCACGATATCCGGGTATGCGCCATCTCCCGAATCCATCTTCACATTCTCTGTCTTATGGCCCGGACATCCGGCACAGCCGCCGTTTGCTCCACAGCCAAAATCGCGCTCCGCCAGGATCCGGCCGCAGCGGTAACGCATCTCCTCCACGTTCACCCCTTCATAACTGGAAGTGGGATAGCCGTAATACACCCATAAAAATGAGCATATCTTCATCTCATTTCTCGGCTGGCTCAGATGCTGGATTCCCGTCGGCTTTACCAGTACGATCTCCCCCGGCCCAAGCTCCGCATAATCATGGTAGCCCAGGTTGATATAAGCAAAGCTCTCAAAAGATACACAGCAGGCATCGTCCTTGCGCCCAATCCTGACCGGCGTCCTGCCATAGCGGTCCCTGGAAGCATAGATGCCCTCCGGCGCCAGGATCAGAATACTCATGGACCCTTTGATCAGTTCCTGCGCGTAGAGCAGTCCTTCGACAATGCTTTCTTTCTGGTTGATGATCGCGGCAGTCAGCTCCGTCGCATTGATACGCCCGCCGCTCATCTCCATAAAATGAATGTGCCCATTCTCAAAGGCATGACGGATCAGCTCATCCTCATTATTGATCTTTCCAACGGTTACAATCGCATAGCTCCCCAAATGAGACTGGATCAACAGCGGCTGCGGCTCATTGTCAGAAATAGAGCCGATACCGGAATTGCCCTTCAGTTCTTCCACATCCCGCTCAAACTTGGTTCGGAACGGAGAATTCTCAATATTGTGGATGCTTCTCTGGAAGCCATCCTTTCCATATACAGCCATGCCGCCTCTGCGCGTACCCAGATGCGAGTGGTAATCCGTGCCGAAAAATAAATCCATCACACAGTCTTCTTTTGATGTTACGCCGAAAAATCCACCCATGATATTATTTCCTCCAAATGGTATTGTCACGTAGTAATGTCATACAGGGTAAGTGTAACATATATCATGTAGATAATACAACGGCTTTTATTTATTAAAAATTCTTATAAGTAAATGCTGAATTAAAAAAGTAAATTCAGCTTTCATCACAGGCCTCTGCTAAAATACATATTCAATGACTATAAAGACATCCTTACGCTGGATAAACTTTGCGAGGTTCTGAAAATCAGTGAAAATTATTCACCAAACCAATTAGCAAAGAATTAGCAAATACACCACTTTAAAGCAAAAAAGAGGAAGCATCTTGCCGCTTCCCCGCTTAATCTCGCATATTTAACTTTTAATTTCCCAACTACGCCAAACCCTTGTAAATACAAAACAAAAAAGCCCCGCCCCAGTAGTTCGCAGCCTACCAAAACAGAACTTTCCAAGTGCGCCTTCAGGGACTCGAACCCTGGACAAATAGATTAAGAGTCTACTGCTC
>JAPJQL010000006.1 GCA_030825115.1 Lachnospiraceae bacterium | reverse complement strand
GAATATACATATGCAGCAAAATTAACTAATCTAATATACAGTGAAATACTATTACTTATATTTTTTTATGGCGTACAAAATATTTGGTTTCGTATAAATGCGCTTTGTTTAGTTGGTATTATTGTGAGCCTTTTTTTAAAAAAACACAAAAGTAATTACCCCTCGTTCCGAAACCCACAATATCAATTAATCAGAAGATACCTCTCTGGCTTTTAATATGAAACGAAAAAAATCATCCCTTGGTAAACGCTCACTAGCCAGTACCTTGTCAACGACTGAAACTCATGGCATAATTACTCCATAATAAAAGTATAAAAGGGATGTAAGAAATCCATGTCTTACCTGATTATAAAACAGATTCAGACAAATTACCGCGAAGAGAAGTATACGGTAAAGATGAGTTCCAGCTCAAGCTGGCCTGCCACATAGGTGAATTCTATCCTTTTGTTTCCGAAGGTAAATTGACGCTATCAGTCTATTTTGCGTTCTGTATGTTATAATTCATTTAAGATACCTCTCTGTTTAATAAGATTTTTTACTAACCGTCCAAAAGTCAGTAATCTTATTTTACTCTGAGGTATTTTTTCCTCAACCTTCTTTCTTGGAATTCCCTATATTTGAATTATACAGGAAGATCTTAATTTCTTAGACCCGGTAACCCCCTCACCAAGTAACACAGCCCTTTTTGGCGTCAAGTGCCGACATATAGCAGTGCTTGCATCTGTAATTGCACTTGCCGGTAATGGACCAGTGAGCAGTGCTTATTTAACGGTTTTCGTATTTACGATACTGCTGATCCTCTGTGATCGTATCACCGTATTCGCAAGGCTCAACAAGTTCTCTTTCAACAAGAATCGGTATGATCTCCTTGATTTCTTTGGGGATAAGGAGGCTTTCAAGGTTGATAAGACCATTACAATACTCCAGTGCCCTAAACTCAGCTTCACTTCGTAAGAAGAACACAGAATTTTCGGGACGCATAACGATTGCATACGGTAACTTGTCCCATCCGCACAGGCAGATATTTTCTTTCAATTTGTAAAACATTGCTTATCACCACCAGTCTGCTTCCTGAGTATTTTTTAAGGGTTTTAATTTTTTGTTCCCTATGGTTTACGGAGTGTGCGTTAATCTGACCGGAAGTTTGCTCCCCTATGCATCCTATCTTCACCACAGTGGGTTCTTATACACGCCATCACTTAGCAATTGCTTAAAGCTGTCTGCCACTGCTTTCTTATCCTCTGCATAGGTAACGCCGAACCAACGGTCTCTTGTTTCAAGCACCTTCACGGATAGACTAACCTTTTCGCATTTTCTCAAAAAGAGAAATTAATACCTTTTTCTTCATCATACATATTATTATAGTTACCAATACAAATACAATCTTTGCCCATAACAATCCAAACACATTCAATACCTGTGCTACAATACCCGAGATTATTACCACAAGCGAAAGCAACCCTATTTCCTTGACATTATATATTTGTTCTCCGTTTTGTTCCGTTCTGCAAACCTTGACATAGAACAAATAATGCACAAAACAGAATATCATATAACAAATAAAGGTCGTGTACGCAGCCGCTTGATAACCAAATAATTTAATTCCGAAATAATTTAGTATAAGGTTGAGAACAGCACATAAAATGGACGGAATCACTACAGTAACCTTTCTTTCATAATACTCCTGCACCCTTGCAAACAATTGGAATATGTAATTAAAGTAGATACCGATACAAATCGGCATAATCACCAGATAACTTTCTTTATATTTATTTCCGCCAAAAATATAAATAATCTCTTTACCGAATAACATGATTATCATTAGCATAATTGCTACGATACTCAGTACCACGGTCGCTGTTTTTTCTAATTCTTTATAATTTTTATCTTTTAATCTTTGATACTGATAAGGAGCAAATGATGTGTTAATGGCATTTGTAATCAGTGTAATTAAACTTCCAACTGTGTAAGCAACACTGTAAAGTGCCACATCAGATGCACCGCACATACTATTTATCATTAATTTATCTGAACTCGATAATACAAACTCAGAAAGATAATGTGGCATCAAACATATACAAAATGACAGTGAAAAGCACCAAACATCCTTTTGATAGAGAGTTTTCCCATTCAATAGCGTTTTAACGATTATTGCTCCACCAAAAATCACAGTGACCGCAACTGTTGAAAAGATTCTCGCTTCGGCTGTTGGAGTAACAAACACAACCAATATGATTGAAATAAATGCAGTAACTCCCGTTGACAAAAGCGAAAAAGCAACTACAGGTTTATAGTCAAACATATATCGCTTATAGACCATCCAACAATTGATGCATCCCGTTACAACGATATATGCGAACAAAGCTACAACCAAGCCCGATGATATGCCCAAAATTTTTGAAAAAAATTTCGGAAAGGCAATCACCAACACCAAAGCACTTCCTGTTATAAGAATGCTTAAACCCATTACTGATGTTGTTGTTTTTAATCGTTCATCCGATTTTACATAGAGGTTCATCAATGACTTATACAACGAAAGTGACACAATTAGAAGCATCAAAGTTTCCCATGTCATAAAAACGCTGACACGCCCATATTCAGTTGTATCCATAAAACGAGTGAATATGGGCGTTGTAATCATGCTTATGCCTTTTTGCATAAAGCTACAAATAGTAAACCACAACGATGCACGCAACTCAACTGGCATTTTCTTATATTTTTCTAATATCTTCAAATTTATAGCCCTCTCTTATTATGTGTGCCAGCATTGTTTAAGATTCAAAAAACAATTCATTCTTCCAACTTTCTCAGTTTTTTTGCTGGACGACCCACATAAATGTAATTATCTTCACAATCTTCAATCACAAGCGAACCAGTTCCAATTATGCAACCCTTACCGATTGTCACACCCGGCATAATGACAGAATCTGCACCAATCCAAGTTCCATCACCAACATGAATCTCTTTGGTAATACCTGTGCTTGCCCTACGTTTTACGGTTCCAATTTCATGAGTGCCATTTATGAAGTGAACATTCATTGCAATATTACAGTTTTCTCCAATGTAAATGTTGTCTCCTAAATCAAACCAGCAATCGTAGTTAATGAATGTACCCCCCCCACGAGAAGTTTTCCTTTTCCGGGGCCAAGGAAGCAACGTGGTGACAAATAACATTTCTTCCCAATCTTATTATTATCTAAACGATACAAAAAAGGTCTCAATGCTCTTGGACAGAGCATACTTCCTGCCATCACATTCAGTAGCATATCTGAAAGAATACAATGTGCACCTTTTGCAAGGGAATTCAGTTTTCTCTTTATTCTATCAATCATCTTCATCCCTCCAAAAACAATTTCAGTTCTTCCGGTGTTCCCAGTACATGAACCTTCTTTTTATCAACAATACTTATTGTAACAGGCATGCCCTTTTCAATCATAAAGTTATATAATGGCGCAATGTACTTCTCGTTCTTTTCCATATTGCTGTCATCTGCATAGTATTCTTCATAGAGTTCTTTATATAGTCTTGCAGATGAAAAATAGTATGCACCCAGAGTGCAATTGTCCGAAATACGAACTTTTTCACGCACCTCAACAACTTTATAGTTTTCGTCCAACCTTGCAAAACTCCAATGATTTCCATCGGCATGAAAACACGGAATGTGTCCATCTCCAGAAATATCGTCATATTTCATTTCGTAGGGCTCGACATATGTATCAATATTATACACCATGATGCCCTGCTCTTGATCACAGTAAGGCATCGCCAACATACAGGTTGTTGCCTGCCCATCCGTCATGTAATCAAGTTCTACTAATTCCACATCATTAATGCCGTATTTTGCACATTGAGTTCTGACAAACTCACTCGCTCCGTCTTCTGCTCGCACTACAAACACATATTTTGAAACATGGTCATTATAACCACGCAAACTGTCCATAGACCATTCAAAGAGTGTCTTCCCCTTTGCCTCAATCATATATTTAGGGCATTGATACCCGGCTTTGCGAAAACGAGTTCCCAAACCTGCCATTGTAATAATTACTGTCATCTTTTTCATAGTCTGCTCCTTATTTTGACTGTTCTTTCGATTTTTTACATATTGCATCAAGTTCTTCCACTGTGTGATTTAGGAATTCATCTGGCCTAACTGTTCTGTCATCCACATAGAATCCTTTATGTCCCGGCCACGGCTTTCCATATACAATCTCGTCATATGGAATCTCCCACTTTTCCAACCACTGTAACAGAATACTTGCCGTATGCTTGTTGATCATGCCAATATTACCATTATAGGAATTCATGTTCCTTGAAGTAAAAAGAACAATCTTCGCTCCATGTTCCTTATAATATCTCATTTTTTGAACTATGTTCTCATAGGGTATAAGTTCCTCATACTTTTCATCTTTTTTCTTAATTGGGCAAAGTGTCCCATCAACATCAAACACAAACGAATAATCACTAAACATCTTCTTTCTCTCCTCATCTTTGGCTATGCCTTGATATCAAAAACACGATTCAAAATTTCAATTCCCATTCCAAACATCACCATCTGATGTCGTCTACTTTCTCCATGTAGCGGAATCATACTCAAAAAGAGCAGCGCTTCTATCAACTCGATTTTCTTTATATCATCGCCGATTTCACTGGAAAATGCTTCCAAAAACACTTGATACAGGTCAAAATCTCTCTTTCTATCCAAAATAGCAAATTCAATTTTTGCGGATTCTGTATCATAATCCAAATTAAACAGATCCTTGATAATAAAATCGTATTTTCCATCAACACTATGAAATAGCTTCGCGAGTTCGTATCGAAAATCTCCATAAATATCATATGTACCAAACCTACCTCTGGGGTCGATTAGCTTAACAAAAGAAAAATTACTATCAATTAAGATATTTGCAAAGCATAAATCTCCATGAATAATGTTAAATTCAGAAACATCATAAAGGTATTCTGGAATTTTTTCTTTCATTATTTCTACAATCTCATTAAGCGACTTATATTTTACTCCATTGACAAAAAATGATTGACTAAAGAACTTTTCAAAATCATCTATTTCCGAAATTTTTTCTATACGCTGCTCTGTCTTCTTTAAGTACATATCCTCAACGGAAGGCAATATTTGTTCCCCAACCACTTTATATCGCCTAAAATCATTGCATGCGAAACGGATACGATTAAATATACTCTCCCACTGCTTTCTCTCAAGATCACCATATAGAAAAAATTCATGAATCGTATGATATGCGTAATATTCCATTTCAACATACGGCTTCTCATATGCCGTTGAATATGAAAAAATGCGTGGACGTACATATTCAACATCTGCAGGCATCTTCACATACCAAAGAATCTCACCAATAAACTTTTCCTTATCTTCGCTATACTTTTTTAAGATACCTCTATTTCTATCTATCTCTATATGATTGAACTCTCTTGCTTTTACTTCAAGTTGCGTGTTATAGTAAGTATCCGAATGACCAATGTCAAACCAGTGTGTTGTTTCGACACTTCTCATAGGATATCTACGGCTATACAGCATAAGCGCATAATAGAAACTATTCATATTCCTATTTGTGCAAAGTAATGCTGTCTCGATGCATTTTCCCAAATAAGAGGCATCTGTGAACTTAAATACACCTACAAAAAATAGTTTCTTTATTTCCGCAGATGTCATATTCTTATCGTAAATCTCCTCAATAATACCATTTTTCTCATCAAAATATGTCCACTTTTCAGAAACATAGTCCTCTGTTGCAAAAAAACAATCGCCTTCTATATCCACGATATTATCAGTCACAATAGTGTCTGCAAAATTAACGATAACTTCTCCTTGCACAAACTGCAGACCATACTGGATTGTATTTCCTAAATCACCAAGCTGTGGCAACTTCCTAATATGTACATTATCACACGAATATGCTGTCAAACGGCGTTCAACCTTGTCTGCTTTCTCATGGCAAATAATATTAACCGTCTCCGCTGCTTGGTATTGTTTGTAAAGGTATTCAAATACAATTTTTTGATTTACCGGAAAAATAATAGCTGGCAACTTTCCGATTTTTCTTAATTCTTCTGGAACTATAGTTGCCGACGGGATGATTACACTTGGCATAGCAACAAATTCTCCTTCCTTTATTTGAATTTTATATCTGCGTATGCTTCATAGTCTTTGCAATAAGTCAGTTTCCCCGTATAGAGATTTAGCCAGTTTACAAAGTTGAAATTTTCTGTTTTTTTGCGCAATTCAGAATCACTCTCAAAGTATGAGCCATACAAATTATGTAATCTATATCGATAATTATCATATTTAGGCCAATATAAATCTATATATTGATTATCAATACATATCAGGTATTTTTTTACACTTTCCCAATACTGTTTCACAGTACATTCTGTTTTTATTCCCAAAGACTCAAAATAGTTTCTTAATAAATATACCTCTGGGGCATACATCAAAACAGAATAATCTCTTCTTGTAGAATCCTTATCCATAGTAAAACGTTCCCTTGTATCCAAAGGGCAATCAAATAACCTTATCATCTCATCAACATCCCCGAAATAAAAGAAATCACTCATAAAATAAGGATAGAATAAATTGCCATAATTCATTGAAAGACACACCAGTCGTTGTTTGGAAAAATTATTAGTCTCCACAGGAAACATTTCAAGCATGCCTATTAAGTTGTCAAATAAATGCGGCCTACAAAGCAATTGGTCTGTTCTCGTTTTACAAATATACTTGGCCCCCAGTTCTTTGGCCTTAATTATACCAGCTCTAGAATTAACTATCTGATAATTAACATTGAGATTCCCTGCCGAATCTGGCATATCACTCAATACAACGATTGCTCCAATCTTCTCTAACTTATCTATTATTTCTGTGTCTTGCATCTTCCATGTGGACACGATAATCCAACAATCCGGATACATACTCAAATACTGTTCAACAGCATTAATTGTAAAATTATCTTTTGCCATCAAAGGTCCTTGCAAGACAATTGCCACTTTGCTTTTCCCAGAATAAATAAGTTGATTATCTGCTAAACCTTTGATAGGCAGTACCTTGTAACTCACTTTTTTGTCAGGATCCTCTATTGCCATACTTGCTATTTCCATAAATACTTCGTGTGAGCGCGTTGAACATAATTTGCATACTTCAGCTGGCACTTGAAAAATAACTACAAAAACTTTTTTAATTAGTTTCGTCCATAAAATACGCATTCTTTTATCCCTCCTCCTATAAATCAAAACAACAAATCTCTCTCGCACTATCAAGCTACCTCAGTTTATTTGCATACTTTATTTTGTATTTCGCACATACTCCGTAACAGCAATGCAAAACGGCACAGAAAATGCTGCTAATCCATAAAAACAGTCTATGTTAATACACAACAATACTGTTGATAAACCAATCCCCCATACTAGAATTCGTTTAGCATTTCCATTCTCATCTTGATTCATTATGAATCCCGATTGAATGCATCTTCCCCAAAACGCAAAATAGAAAAATAGAATTCCTACACCTAACATTACAGATGAATACAGAATTCCAACATCACTTAATTTAGCATCATCTACTGTCAATCCCTTTCCTATCAAAAAATTCTGACTAAACTCTCTTTCATAGTACGCATATGAAATAATTCTCGAGCTATTCGAATCACCATATATTTGATTTGTAGCAGAAAACATTTCAATAAAATCATCAATAATTCCGATGTTTGCTATGACACAGGCAACAATACCGCTGATCGCAAGCAAAAAAAACTGTTTAAAAGTACTTCTTCTTTTGATCATAATACAGAATATTATCTCAATTACTTGATATACAAGTAAGGAACGTGCACAATGAATCGCTAAACTAAAATATAGAGCCAGCGCAATTCCAAATATATATAATAATTTCCTTAGCTTTCTATTTGTTGAATACATCTGATACATACAAAGAACAATAATTATTCCTGCAAAGCAAGGCATATTCATTCTCAATATACCATTTCTAAACCATGAAGAAGTTGCATACTCAGTAGATATCGGAAGAAAAATTCTTATGCCTGTCGAACCATAATAAACCGATATAAATATCCGTAACAGATAAGATAATATTGTTGTGTAAATGATATAATCCAACAGTTTATTTAACTGCATTCCGTTATTTCTCAGCAGATAATATACAGGAATCGCCCAAATAATATATAAATAAACACAGTGAAATTTAAACTCTGACGAAACATCCTTGTTTACAACCACATCTATCACTAATCTGAATAGAAATAACAACACTATAAATGTTGTTATTTTTAGAACCCAACTCTTTTCAAGCCGTTTTATCCCTATTACAAGAAAAAAAGATACTACTCCCATGATTATTACACACATGCTATTTGCATAGCTTGAGTAAAATACAGGTACTATTTCTCCTAGTGGTTTTATCAAGCTCAAAGAAAGTAATATAGAAAGATATAAGCAACCTCTAATTATTGAATTTACACTAATTTTCATTTCATCCTTACCTCTATCTTCACCATTCATCTTAATACGTATTACAAATGTACCTAAGAGAATTACTCCGTTTCAAAGAATCTTGACTATGCTGGATCTCTATTATTATTTTGTGATAGCTGGCGTATCTTATCTATATAATCTTGAACGGAATTTTCGAGATTAAATTCTTTAAATAAATGTGATTTTGCTCGTTTCGCAATAACATCAACATTTTTCTCTCCCGTAACAATAGAACCGATTGCTGTCACATAATCATCTGCTGTTTCGCAATGAATATATTCCTCATTCTTGATAAGCGGAATTCCTTCTATTCCAATTTCATTTGTTAGAATCGGTACGCCTGCCGCTGCAGCTTCTAACACCTTTACCTTTATTCCAGCACCTAACACTAACGATGCTACCAAGCACAAACACTGACCAAAATACATAGCTAAATCATCAACAAACCCTGTGATTACTACTCGTTCACTTGCATATTTAAATAAACTCTCATCCGGATTTCCACCTACAACAACAAAGCGAATATCGAATCGCTCTAATTTGGGCATAACTTGTTCAATAAACCAAATTGCACTCAAATAATTTTCCGCTCGATTCATTGCTCCAAAGAAAAGAATGTCTCTTTTATTCGATTTTCTCTCCACTATAATTCTGTTGTAAAATGGTACAATAACATGAATCTTCTCGTATTCTACACCCTCATCCAAAAGTATATGTTTATCTTTTTCATTGTGCGTGACAATCAAATCACACTTCAAAATCATTTTCAGTTCCCGTTTCTTAATATTTTGGAAGCGAGCATTTGCCAATATTTTACCTATCACGGAATCTGCATATGCAACCTTCCTTTGAAGTCCTAAAAACATAACATCATGATCAGAAACAACATATTTTGCATAAGGAAAGTACTTCTTTACAGAATCAACGAAAAGTCCCATCTGTCCCCACTCTAAGACAACACAGTCTGGGTTGTATCCTCCCATTTTTAATCTTTTTATTTCTCTTTCTATGTCGCGGTAAGTACTCTTCAATAAAGAATTTCCATATTTAGAATACGGATTTACTTTTGAAAAAACACTGTACATTAAGTCGACTATTCTTCGAATTCCAGTTCTGTTTTTAATATAAACTCGATTAGTTTCATCACGATATGACTCAGCACCAATCCATTCAGAATTAGTAAGCTTCGAGATTAATGTCAATTCAAACTCTCCATTATCTCGAAAAGCATTATAATAATAATTAAAGGTCTGTCCACCAGCATTTTTAACAGTCGGTATCGGTGGACACATAGATATCCATAAAATCTTAGTCATAGCACTCTCCAAAAAATGTTTCCTCCAGCATCAAACACCAGCAATGATAAATAGGCAGATGCAATTCCTGAATCATATAAGTTTCCGTTTCCTGAACCTTTACTGTAGCATCCGCATAAGCAGACAGTTTACTATCCTTAGCTCCAGTTAATCCAATAACTTTCATGCCTTTGGCACGAGCCACTGTCGCTGCATACAAGACATTCTTACTATTACCGGATGTGGATATACCAAGAAACACATCCCCTGAATTACCATATCCATTGACCTGTTGTGCAAAGCAGAGCAACGGTACGCAATCATTCATATAGGCAGTAGACAATGCAATAGCAGGAAGCGCACCCTGGAGATTCTCTGCCAAGACTACCCCAAGTTCCGGTTCCGCTGCTATCAGCTTCTGAGCATACTCCTCACTGGATTTTCGAGGCATCTTAAATCCCTTCATCAGCTCTCCAACGATGTGTTCTGCATCTGCTGCAGAACCACCATTACCGGCAACCAGTAGTTTCCCTCCGTTCCGGTAACAAGCTTCCATCACATCGTAAGCCGCAACGATATCATTTTTAACTGTTTCTAACACAGGATACCTTTTCACCAAAAGATCGATATGCTTGTTCAAACTCTCATTCATCTTCGTACAACTCATTTCTTTCATTATTTTTCAAGAATCGTTTTAACTGCTCCCAGCAAATTATCAACTGTAATATCCTGTCCAAAATCACCATTACCAAGCAGTGCCGTTCTGCATCCCGCTGCAACACCAGCCTTCACGTCATTTTCCCCATCACCAATCATCCACGACTGGGATAAGTCAATGTTGAAATTATTAGCAGCTTTCAGCAACATCCCTGGCTTCGGTTTCCGACAGTCACATTCTATTTTTAGTTCCGGGACTTTGCCCTCAAATCCACGATGCGGATGATGCGGACAGAAATAGATTCCATCCAAATAGGCGCCTTCCAGACCCAGCAATGTTTCCATTTTATTGTGGATCTCCTGCAGTTCATCCCAAATCACCTCACCCCGTGTAATCACAGGCTGGTTCGTCACAACGATTGCAAGATATCCACTACTATTGATTGCTTTGATAGCTTCTGCTACACCATCAATCAGTTCATAATCATCTATATTTCTCAAAAAGCCCACATACTGGTTAATCGTTCCATCCCGATCCAGGAAGATAGCTTTCTGCTTTTTCCCTAAATTTTTTGCCTGTACCGTTCCGTTTTGGAAATCACGACATACTGCCTCATATCGGTCGGGCGTACCCATATCTTTCACATATTCTGGGCTGTCATAACAAAACATCTTGCCCGTTCCCGCCAAAGGCTTCAATAATTGCCGATCCAAATCGACCTTGAGCGTATGAATCTCCGTCTCTAGAACCTTCGGAGACAGAACATGGAGTCCTGCATTCACACGGTTCTGGTAATACTTTGGGCGTTCATCCTCTTTGGCAAGCCACTGAAGGACTGCACCATTTTCATCTGCAATAATCAATCCACTATCGTAGGGATGACTATTTGGATGTGTGAAGAGCGTGACAAGACCACCTTTTTCCTTGTGATAGTCTACAATGCGATTAAAATTGATATCAAACACCGCATCGGCATTGAGCAGTAAAAAATCTTCAGTCAGTTTCTCCTTTAGCTTGAATAGTGCACTGGCATTGCCAAGGGGTTGTTCCTCTACGAAATACTCTATATGGATACCGAAGGGTTCTTCCGTCACAGGTGAATTGCCACTGCCGTCTCCAAAATAGTCCATAATGATGTGACCCAGATGACTGACGATGATGATAACCTCTGTAAAGCCCTGGTCTCTGAGGCAACACAATTCATGCTCCAGAACCGGTATGCCTTCGATCTTTATCATTGGTTTTGGAATATCACTGGCAACAGAAGATATTCTTGTACCTTTACCTCCTGCCATAATCACTACTTTCATCTGTCCACATCCTCCAATTTATCTCAACGCCGGTATTTCATCTCGGCTCATATGTCTCAGGGCTGTAATGAATAACCCTGGTTCCACCGTTTTCAAACGCAAACGGAATGTACATAAGCTCCTTCATTGCGTCCCGCACAGCCTCTTGTTTTTCAGGCTGCACATAGAACAGAAGGAAACCTCCACCGCCTGCACCAAGCAGCTTGCCACCCAACGCGCCAGCCTGAATGCCTTTCTCATAAAAAGCATCAATACTATTTGTGGAGATTTTGGAGCCGGTCTGCTTTTTCAGTCTCCAAGTCCGATCCAACAGACGACCAAAATCATCAAGATCACGGTCTTTGTTGACAAGAACCTGTTCGGCTTCATCTACCAAGGCCAGCATTTCTTTCAACTGTGCAATTTTATCTGCTGACGAAACATTGTTTGCCTTCTGCATTTCCGAAGAGAATCGCGTAAATCCGGTAAAGAACATCAACAGGTTATTGTTCAGCTTTCTTTTTCGTTCCGGGGAAATAATCAGCGGAAGCACTTCATAGCCATCGGGGCCAAAGTTGATTCGGTTAAATCCGCCATAAGACGCTGCAATCTGATCCTGCCAGCCACCCGCTTCATTGCACAACACTCTTTCAAGATAAATTGCTTCATCTGCCAGTTTCTTCTTATCTGCGTACTTGCCTTTAAGAGCATAAAAGGCATTCAGCATACCCACGGCAAAAGAACTGCTAGTTCCCAAACCAGAACGTGCAGGAAGATCCGCTTCATATGTGAGACGAATTTCATGCATATCCAGCATCTTCATCGCATTACGAATTGCCGGATGTTCGATATCATCCACATTTGTTACCCGTTCTGTAGTTGAGTATGACAATTCCGTGCTGTAATCAAAGAACCGAGGAAGATGACGTACATTCACATAGCAGTATTTATCAAAAGTCGTGGAAAGCACAGCTCCGCCATGCTCCCGAAAGAAGTTTTCCATATCTGTACCGCCACCGAAGAAGGACATGCGGAATGGTGTTTTTGTAATTATCATCTCAATTTTCCTCTAATAACTCACTTATTCTGTAATCCAAGCCACTTCTGATCCTTATCGCTCAGATTCAGCTTCGTACCATCTTCTAAGCAATATCCTTCAGCACTGGCTGTGCCTTTATACTCTCCAACCAGCATGGGCCAAGCAATACCGATTGCAGGGTCATTCCAAGCTATATACTTGGAGACACTCTTTATGGACGAACTATTCTCCCCGTTCCAGCAATAGCCAGATGCGGTAAAGAAAATCTCCATATGAAACAGGTAGATGAAGTGGGTATACGGGAATCCAGCATGCCACATCACCATCAAAACAATACCAATACCTTTTACAACATCAATGCTTGTTGAGTACCCCCCCCCCGATTAATTTCGGGGAATTACGCAACTCATCCATTTATCTATCTCCGTACATCTTTTCGTAGTAATTCTGATACTCGCCAGAGATGATGGTTTCCCACCATTCCTTATTGTCCAGATACCACTGGATGGTCTTCTGGATGCCATCGGCAAACATGGTTTCCGGCAGCCAGCCCAGCTCATTATGGATTTTGGTTGGATCGATAACGTAGCGCATATCGTGGCCTTTCCGATCCGTGACGTAGGTGATCAGGCTCTCAGGCTTATCCAGTGCCTTGCAGATAATCTTCACGATGTCGATATTCTTCATCTCATTGTGACCGCCAATGTTGTGACCTCTCCCACACGACCCTTATGAATGATCAGATCAATCGCCTTACAGTGATCCTCTACATACAGCCAGTCACGGACATTCAGTCCTTCGCCATAGACAGGCAGAGGTTTGTCATTCAGAGCATTCGCAATCATCAACGGAATCAGCTTCTCCGGGAAGTGGTAGGGACCGTAATTGTTGGAACAACGACTGATGGTTACAGGCAAGCCGTAGGTTCTGTGATAAGCCAGCATCAGCAGGTCTGCACCAGCCTTGGAGCTGGAGTAAGGAGAGCTAGTGTGAATGGGGGTCTCCTCGGTAAAGAACAGGTCAGGACGATCCAGTGGCAGATCGCCGTAGACTTCATCAGTTGAGACCTGATGATAGCGAGTGATACCATACTTCCGGCAAGCATCCATCAGTACCTGTGTACCCAGGATGTTGGTCTGCAGGAAAATCTCAGGATTCTCAATGGAGCGATCCACATGAGACTCTGCTGCAAAGTTCACCACGATGTCTGGATGCTCTTCCTCGAACAGCTTGTAAACACCCTCTCGGTCACAAATGTCCAGCTTCACAAAGCGGAAGTTGGGATTGTCCATTACAGGGGCCAAGGTGGACAGGTTACCAGCATAGGTCAACTTGTCCAGGCAGATAATCCGGTAGTCCGGATACTTTTCCAGCATGTGGAACACAAAATTAGAACCGATAAATCCAGCACCGCTAGTCACGATAATTGTCATATATGTAAATCCTCTACTTTCTCAATTCACTCAATCAATATGTTTTCTGCTGATTTTAGCGAAGTACGTCCAGATACTTTCCATCCAGAACATCCTTCAGATACTGACCGTACTGGTTCTTTTTCAGCACCTCATACACTGCCAGCACATCTTCTTTGGTGATCCAACCATTCAAGTAAGCAATTTCCTCAAGACAACCAATCTTGCGGTGTTGGTGACTCTCCACAGTCTTGACAAAGTTTGTGGCATCAACCAAGCTTTCATGGGTGCCTGTATCCAGCCAGGTAAAGCCCTGGCCCAGCAGTTCCACATTCAGTTCGCCATTTTCCAAATAAATGCGATTCAGATCAGTAATTTCCAATTCACCACGAGCTGAAGGTTTCAGATTCTTCGCGTACTCCACTACACGGTTGTCATAGAAGTACAAACCTGTAACGCAGTAATTGCTCTTAGGCGTGGCAGGCTTCTCCTCAATGGAGACAGCCTTGCCATCCTTGTCGAACTCCACGATACCGAAACGTTCAGGGTCATCCACATAGTAACCAAACACAGTAGCTCCCTTGCCAGTCTCTGCATTTTCCACCGCTGCTTTTAATCTCTTCTTCAAGCCGTGACCAGTGAAGATGTTGTCACCCAACACCATTGCAGCAGTATCATCACCGATGAAGTCCGCACCAATGATAAACGCCTGTGCCAAACCATCTGGAGAAGGCTGTACAGCGTAAGACAAATGCACACCGAACTGGTGACCATCGCCAAGTAGATCTTGGAAACGGGGCGTATCCTGCGGTGTGGAAATAATCAAAATGTCCCGGATGCCCGCATTCATCAGAACAGACATCGGATAGTAAATCATAGGTTTGTCGTAAATTGGCAGGAGCTGCTTGGATGTTACCTTCGTCAAGGGGTAAAGTCTGGTACCACTGCCGCCTGCTAAAATTATTCCTATCATCTATCGCCACCTCCATCACAAGATTCCTAACAATATTTTCACCTTAAAAGCTAAATTGAACATCGAATTGTTAAAATCTATATCTTTACAGAATGCTATTCGAATTCGATCCAAGAGGCTGTTTCTACATTTCAAAAAGTCATCTAAAAATCCTTTATATTTCGGAATCATTTCTTCGCCATATACATCAAATAGCTCTTGCAGTTCCGGTAAAGTTCCTTTCTCATTCAATACTCCCCAAAACTTCTTTAATTTCTGTCTAAGTGTTAATTCCATACCCACTATATTTGCCCCATGCTGTCTATATGCGAGATGCGGATTGGAATCAATTATAATTTTCCCACCAAGACACAGACACGTTTTATATGTCCAAGTATCATGCATTCGCATATGCTGTGGCATCCAGAGACTCAATTTCTCTTTTAATGCCCTATTGAACACCATTGTATTACCGGCAAGACCAGAGAAGAATAGCCTTGCCAATGGTGTTCTATTTGTATCCAACCTGTGTTCCGAAATGAATTCTAAATTCCGATTCACAAGCCTTGAACCACAGCAATACAATGCGGGTTTATCTGCATCGACCTCACTCAGTCTCTCTACAGCTATTTTCAATTTATCTAAATCCCAGACATCATCTTGGTCACAGAAAGCATAATACTCGCAATTTGGTGCATGCTGTATTAATGAAAGAAATCCTTTCGCCACATTCAAGTGTTCCCCACTGTACCAATCTAGGTCTCCTAGCCTTTTATAACTCTCCAATACTTCTACAGTACTATCTGTTGAACCATCATCTCTTACCAAAATAGTTGGCTTAATACCTTCTTGATTCAAGATACTGTCAATCTGTTCAGAAATGAATTGCTCCCCATTAAACGAAGCAATCATTACACACACAACATTTTCCATAAAATTCCCCCAACGATGACATCCTACAGTACCGTCAATCACGCATTCAAAATGCTCCTACTTAGCGTGATTTTCCTCGAATTTCATCCATCGCTCCTCTATTGATAATAATTGAACATCTTACCATTTCTTCACGAGTTCATCGAATGTCCCTATGCAACGAGCCGGTACCCCCCCCCAGACCTGATTGTCTGGAATGTCCTTTGTAACGATTGCTCCTGCCGCCACAATAACA
The DNA here is from genome assembly GCA_030825115.1 of Lachnospiraceae bacterium. Lineage (GTDB taxonomy): Bacteria > Bacillota > Clostridia > Lachnospirales > Lachnospiraceae > Brotaphodocola. Next base: position 112,877 of record JAPJQL010000006.1, on the reverse strand, counting down.
TTCGAGCCAATCTTGACATCCGGCATAATCGTTGCATTCATCCCAATAACAACATTATCGCCTACCGAAATGCAACCCATTTTAGGTTTAAAGACTGTACTTCTATACTTATCATTCAGCATTCTTCCGATAATATCATGGTTGATAAATCGGACATCCGCAGACACCTTTACATTATTTCCGAAGGATAGCATTTCAGGATCTGACGGGAACTTTCTGATTTGAAAAAAACAACCATCTCCTATGTGATGAAACTCATTTCGATGCTTATATATGTACTGCGTCCTCTGATCAGATTTAGGAAGCAGCATAAAATATGCCTTTTGAAATAATGTTTTCATTCCATTTCCGTTACCCTTCATTACTACTCCTCCTGCATTTCAACATAATTTATTAACCCATAGCATTCTTCCATATCTATTTTAATCGCTTTCATCCCAAAATGCCTTCAGATGATTTCCCGCATTGCAATGTATAACTTCACCAGAAATACACTTGGCAGCATCACTCAGAATAAAACAAGCCACCTCTGCAACTTCTTCTGGCATAAAGATTCGCCCAGATGCACACTCGCGAGTCATATTTCCATCTGCAGCTTCCGCATAATCTTTTGTCATGTCCGATAATGTAACCCCTGGAGCAATTGCATTTACACGAATCCCCGACTTGTACACCCTTCTGGATAATGCACGGGTTAGGCTGTTACCAGCTGCTTTTGTCATCCCATAAGGGATGTCATAACACTGATTCCCTGTTTCACTGGTAATCATCAATAGTTGTCCTGAAGGTTCCTTTTTTGCCAGTTTCATTTCCAGAAACGCCTTACTTAAGAAATACGGTCCTCTGAAATTGGTATTAAACTGTGCATCAAAACCTTCGACAGTTACATTTGTGAAGTGATTCTCATGTAGAGAAAGACCTGCATTACTAATTAAGCAATCAATGGTTCCACCAAGTTTCGCCTTGCTGTTTTTTAAGAATCCGTCAATTCCATTTACATCCGATACATCAAAAACAACATACTGACACTTCGCGCCTAATTCACTACAAGCGTTTTTGAGTGTGCTTTCCGTTCTTCCGGCGATAACCACTTCCGCGCCTTCTGAAATGAATTTCTTCGCCATATAGTAACCTAATCCACGACCTCCACCAGTTATCAGAATTTTCTTTCCCGCCAGAATACCGCCGTAATTAATCTGGGCTACCTCAACCTTAGTAAAAGTTTCAGGTTGTGAGGCGAGAATGAACTTCGCGATTTTCCGTATGACTCTTTTATATCCCATTTCAAATACTCCTATTTTTTCAAAAACTTGCCTACTATCGCCTGTGCTTTTTCCTGACCAATCGTCCGTTTTACAATCTCCTTGCTCTTACGGATAACTTCTGACTGAAGATCACGAGGACGACTTAAGTCGTAAAAATCAAAAATCACTTGAGAATCTTTTCTCATCTCTGTAAAAACTTCCATTAATATTGGACATTCAGAGTGTTCAGCCATAAATTCTGGTAAGGCAGCTTCAAACGAAGCCCTATCATAGACCGGTAAATATCGGAAGTCATTTTCCTTTACCCATTCGCCAGCCTTCGTGTTATGACGGGCTGTGGTATGTAAATCACTTGCTTCATTTTTCCAAACACCGTTATAATAGAATTCTTCGCCACCCTGATTATTTAAAAGAAGAATCCTGACATTATTTTTGATGTCATTCGTGCAAAATGCATTCATATCATAGAAAAACGCCAAGTCACCGATAATTAAATAGCAGTTTTCATCAATCATTCTTGCCTGTCCCAACAAGCTCGACATACATCCATCAATGCCATGTGTTCCGATGTTGGCATACACTTTAACTCCTGGATCAATTTTGAAGAAGTTTGTGATTCTGATAGCATCATTGATGCTCAGATGTAATCTGCTTCCGGAAGGAATGCGCTCAACCACATTTTTAATTGCATACACATTGGAATACTCGAACTCGGGAAAAACGACACTATCCGCATAGGCACGAATGGAATCATGGTATACTCTATCGTTTTTGTTGCTTCCTGCCTGACTAACACAGAATTCAAAGAACCATTCTGGTGTACACTCTAAAAGCATAGTTATACTTTTGAATAAATCGCACACAGTCCCGCTTGGATCAATAAGCCAGTGTTCAAATTGCCCTGGAAACTTTCTCAGCATATCTTTTATTCCAGACATAATATTCCCACCAAAGGAGATAACAATATCTGGAAGAAATTCTTTGAACTTCTTATCCGTAATATAACGGGTATCCATACACAGCGATGTGTTTATTACCCCCCCCCGCTTCGGAAACATTTGCCATGTATTCCATAGAAAGCGAACAATTAAATCTTTCAAAGAAATCAGTCAATGACTGTTTCAATCTATCTGGCACAGAGCTGTTTTGACCACATACAACCAGTATCCGTTTGGCTTGCTTTAGCTTCTGTACCTTGGATGCCCATAAAGATTCTCTCATAGAAAGGTCAAGTCGTTCAATTTTGGTTACTTCTGGAAGTACAGAGACATTGAACGAATTGTTATATGCCTTCATCGGAATATTGATCTGAACAGGACCTTTTCCATGGTGATCCAGTTCCATCAATGCTTCGTTGACCAACCGCTGGCAATATATAAAATCATCCCCGTCATTTACAATAGGAAGATTTACAGCTTTCTTAATATTTTGACCGAACATATCAACTTGATCGATCATCTGATCTTCACGCTGTCTCAACATCGCAGGATTTCTATCACTTGTCAGTACAACAAGCGGCACATTTTGCTTGTATGCCAAAACAACTGGTGGATAGTAATTACAGGTTGCCGTTGATGAAGTACAGGAAAGAACCACAGGCTCATTCAATTCTTGTGCTAATCCCAGAGCAAAATAACCCGCACTTCGTTCATCAACGATGGAATAACAGGTAAAGTCCGGATCTTCTTCCACGGAATGTACAAAAGGTACATTTCTGCTTCCTGCGGACAAAACACAGTGCCTGATTCCATACTTCTTAAGCAGTGCTATAATAATCTGATATGATTTTAATTCTGTATACATCTTCTGACCTCACTTATCTCTTGGAAAACAAGCCTGCAATTTTTTGAGCCTTTTCCTGTCCGATGGTGGATTTGATCAACTCTTTGCTCTTTCGAATTGTTTCAGACTGCAAATCACGAGGACGGCTCATATCAAAAAAATCATAGATCACTTCGGCGTCTGACTTCATCTCGGTAAACACTTCAAGGAAAACCGGAGCATCCTGATTATCATCCATAAACTCTGGTAAGCACTTTGCCAATGAGGTTTTATCGTGCGCACACAGATATTTAAACCCGTTTGACTTTACCCAACCCTCTGCAACGGTATGATGTCTCGCAGTCGTATGCAAATCACTTGCATCGTTCTTCCACATTCTATTGAAATAAAATTCAGATCCACCTTCATTGTTGATCAGCAAAACATGAACATTTTTTCCAATATGTCTCAAGCGCATTGCATTCATATCATAGAAAAAAGCCAAATCTCCAATGACCAGATAACTTGGTTTCTTACTTGCAATTGCCTGTCCTAAAAACGATGAGAGGCAGCCATCAATCCCATGTGTACCTATATTGGCGTACACTTTTATGTTCGGATTCAATTTAAAGAAATTAGTAATTCTGATACTGTCATTAATGCTTAGGTGTAAGATGGAACCACTATTTATCTTTTCTACAACCTGTTGAATTGCCCATACATGAGAATACGGAAATTCCGGAATAACGATCTGATCTATGTATTGTTTCCATTCGTTGTCATACATTTTATTATTCACATCATTTTCTGATGTTTGATCTTCACAGTATTGGAAAAAGTATTCTGGAGAACATTCAAAAACGGTGGTGATGCTCTTAAACAGATCAACAATTCGTCCATCCGGCTGAATCAGCCAATGCTCAAACTGTCCAGCAAATTTTCGTAGCTGCTCTTTGATATTGGACATGATATTTCCACCAAAGGAAACCACAATATCAGGAAGCAATTCTTCAACTTTTTTGTTGATCACATATCTGCTGTCCATACAAACTGAGGTATTAATCGCCTGTTCCAGTTCTATATTGCTCATGTACTCTACTGCAACCGTTGCATTGAACCGTTCAAAAAAACTCCTGACACCTGCCAATAATTCAGGTGACACATAACTCGATTGTCCGCAAGCCACCAATACTCTCTTTGCTTTTTTTAGCTTTTTAATTTTTTCGCTCCAAAGTTCGCTGTCATCTTCCATGCAAAGTCTGTCAATTCTCGTTACTTTCGGGAGTTCCTTTACATTAAACGAATTATTATATGACAGCATAGGAACATTGATGTGAACTGGCCCTGTCCCATGATGATTCAACTCCAGCAAAGCTTCATTTACCAACCGCTGGCAGAAAATTTCGTCTGCCTTTGTATCAACAATAGGAAGGTTAACAGATTTTCTCACATGGCGATCATACATCCCCACTTGGTCGATCATCTGATCTTCCCACTGCCCCAGCATAGCTGGATCACGGTCACTTGTAAGGACAATAATTGGAACTCCCTGATAAAATGCTTCGGCAACCGGAGGCCAGTAGTTACATGTGGCTGTTGAAGATGTACAAGAAATCACTACAGGCTCCTGAGTTTCCTGTGCTAATCCCAACGCAAAATATCCTGCGCTTCTTTCATCTACAACAGAGTAGCACTCAAAATATGGATCTTCCTCTACAGAATGAACAAAGGGAACATTTCTGCTTCCTGCCGAAAGAACGCAATGACGAATTCCATATTCTTTTAACAGCGCAATAATGATCTGATACGCTTTTAATTCTGTATACATTACTCTTTTATCTCCTTTTCCAAATATCCATATGTCCTTTGGCGTTCTAGCTTGATTACCTTATCCACTGTAGCATAGTTGATCTTTGAATCTAACAACTCAGGCAGTCTTCCTACACGATCTAATACTCGATTTTCCAAACCAAGCTGCTCCAACAAATCCGTCAGCTTTTCAGAATTACCATAGCCGCTGTTCCGAACAACTGCTGCAAACTGTCTATGTGTGATAACTGATAGAATGCTCCCATGAAATGTATCCGTTACAACACAGTCAGCATGCTGAAAATACGCGATAACCTCGAATGGATCACAATCCAAAAATCTATCACAGCAATTTTGTACGCCGCCGATACAGAATACTTTTAATCCCTTTTTATTGACGTATGTTCTAATCGCCTGACATTCATCTTCACTGAAACGACCAGAGTATCCGTAAAGAATCATATAGTTGCTTTCCTTCACGCTTGTCGGAATTTCTTTACATTTATTCCGAAAGTCATACATCAACACAGGATCTAAATGAAATTCGGGTATCCCTCCCGTTAGTTTATTTACAATGCTGCCACTATTTTTATCTCTCACCGAGATAGCGGACAGCTCATTCAGCCAACCGCCAACTTCTTCAGACACGTGATACTGTTCCAGCTTTTCTGCTGTAGTGTTACCAAAAGATGCAGCATAACTAATCACTTTTTTTGCATTAGAATTTACCCCAAACAATTCCGGACAATATCCCACATTTGTATTATTCTGAACGCAGTTGAATACCTCATCGCTTCCTATTACAAGAATATCTACAGCAGGTCTGTAATTCATTTCAGATGTAATTCCAAGTAAAGGATAGTAATTCGATGCATAGTTCTTTTTATAGCGGATAAACCGCAACTTTTCCGCAAAGGGAGCTTTATAACGAAAGGTTTCAAATACCTTTGAAATTTTCCGATTCAAACCTGTTCCCTCATTGGAAGGAATCAAGCATTCTCCAGGATGATAGTCCACAAACTGAACTTCACACCCGATATCCTCCAATATACTTTTTAAACCATATGCCTGTAAGAAAGAACCATAGTTCAAAATTCTTTGCATGGACAAAATACCAACCTTAACCATAGCTCCTCCTCTTAAAACATTTCTCCCACCAGATTTTCCAGTTCATCACAGAAAGCAGCGTTATTGCTCCTCATCTCTGCCGGCATCGCAAATACACGCTCATCATATTCCGCAATTACTGCTTCCAGCTTCTCAACATCCTCAACAACCAGAATATTGCCCTGCCTCTCAGCAACAATTCTACAAAAGTTCACCTGATGGTCATTTACGTGTTCCTCAAATTCTTTCTTTCTCGGAACGACAATCGGTATCTTGCCAATCTGCAAAGGCATAATGAAACTGGACGGACCGCCATGTGTGATCACAATCCGCGCATCCTCCACATATTTCAGCATCTGCTGATATGGATATAACTTACTCCATGTACATGCCTTCGGCTCGTATATAGAGAAACCAGTCTGGATAATAACCTCTTCATCGATGGCTCCGCTGGATTTTAATTTATCAATATACTCGACCAGCCTATTAAACTGCTGCTCGTGTGTTCCCACAGTAACAAAAATCATCTTTCTCCTCCATTAAAAGCCATCGTCTATAATTAAAAGATGCTTCCAAGGTTAATAGCCTTCGGATATACTTCTTTCATTTCTTCCCATTGCACAATAAACTTATCTACAATCGGATAGACCAATTTACCACTCATTGTGGAATGATCTATACGGTCATAAACTTCTATATAAATCAGCTTTGCACCCATCAATTTCCCCAAATAAAAGAATGGAACCGAAACTGCCGCACCAGAGGAAATAATCAAATCCGGTTTTTCCTTAAACAGCACTTTAATTGCCACAAATGTGTTTCTTATCAAATTCTTCACATTTCGGTTTGTGGGGAAATAGCATGGATACATTTTTTCATCTTTCAAAATACTTCTAGCATCTTCTTTATCGAATGTCACCCAGAAGCGTTCCTTATTCTCCCAGAAAGGCTTTAGCATATATAGATGCGTCAAATGCCCTCCACTGGAACCCACTAAACAAACCTTCATTAATTTCTCTCCCTTTATATTCTGCAAGTTGTCATAATCGTTTCAATCTAAGATGTGATCACCCACATCTGCCTATATATGTTCAAAACCGACATTACCTGTTGTTTGTGATTGTCAGTTCGTTTTCAGTTTTCAAGTAAACATGCAATAGTGGTGTATCTGACGGTATCTAACAAAGTGCGCAGATGTGTAAAACATTTTCATCTCGTCTAAACCTGTACGAGTACAACTCTCGCTTATGTTCAAAACATTTTCGTATAGTGCAGACTTCCTATGCTTTACTCATCACTGAGTAGCCACTCTAACCATCCAATGTGTAAAACATTCTGGCTTTGTGTACACCCCCAGACATCACAACCAGCATTTTATAAAACATTTTCCTATCGTGTAGACCCGTCAAGGTGTATGTAAATCTGCTACTGTTCACACAGGTTCTTCAGCGACTTCGCTCAACCATCACTTTGCACATAAAGCAGCTATCCAACAACCACTACAACTGTGCATTTATTCCAATTCAACACCTACATCGTCTTAGGTCTACCCTTACGGTCGGAGAAACATTGTGAATTTCAATCATGTTTTGTACATATTTTCGTATCAATTTCTTATTGACCACTATTATGTGGGTGCACACGCTCATGGACCAACGGGAACTGACAGCATGTCACATCGACCCTTCCTGCCCAGCCACCACCAACACAGTCTTCACCAATATCCTCATATCCAGCCCCATACTCCACTCCGTTATATACTTCCGGTCAAGTGCCACAACCTCTTCAAAATCCGTTATATTACTTCTACCGCTCACCTGCCACAGCCCGGTGATCCCCGGCTTTATCGCCAGCCTCGCTCTGTGGCGCAGCTCATACTTCTCCCACTCATCCACTGTCGGCGGTCTTGTCCCGACAAGGCTCATATCCCCTCTCAGGACATTGTAAAACTGCGGAAATTCATCGATCGAATACTTCCTTATAAAGTTTCCGATGCCTTTCCCCTGCCCCTTTTCGCTTCCAATGATTCTTGGGTCAAAATCCATCTTGAACATCATCCCGCCGCTGACCCGGTTCTTCTCCATCAGCTCTTTTTTGCGCTCTTCCGCATCCATATACATGCTGCGGAACTTATAAATCTTAAACTTCTTCCCATTTTTCCCGACTCTCACCTGCGAGAAAAAGATTGGTCCCGGTGACTGTATGTAAATACACGGGGCCACAAACAGAAACAAGATCCCGGTCACAATACACCCAACGATTCCTCCGCAGATATCCATCGCTCTCTTGAAAAAGAGCTGCCTGCTGTTTGCCACATTCACACAGGTCGTCAGCACCGTGTAATTTCCAAGCCGTTCCACAAATTGCTTCTGCCCGGACAGATTCCCTGCCTTTACTAACTTCAAATGGACGGTAACGCCCATCTCCACAAACTGGTTGATCAAATCCTCACAAAGCGGTATCTCATTGGGCAGGTTGATAAACACCTCATCCACCCATTCCCGGCAGACAAAATCCGCCACCGTCGAAGCGTCTGCTACTACCCGTACATCCCCCACCATCTCATCAGTCATATTCCGGTCAAGTACCGCAACGCCGGTGATGTGAAAACCCTCATAATTATTATTTTTTATATTCTCAACCACAGTGTCGATCATGGATTCTGCTGTGACGATCAGCAGGGACCGGCTCTTGCTCTCCAGCATATTTTTAGAAAGCAGATATCGTTTCCAAACCAGTCTTGTCATGTAGCTGAGCGCCAGATATATTCCCCCGGTCACAATCAGGATAATCCGTGAATACTCCCCACCGTTCTGGGTAAGGAATAAATAAAACGATGAGATCAGCACCACCAGACATACATGCTTTAGAGTGATTACAAACTCCTTATACATCCCCCTTTTCAGAACATTTTTCAACGTTTCAAAGAAAAAGATAACCAAAACTTCAATCAAAAACAGGGTGATTACCATATTCCGGTAAAGCGGTATCAGAAATGGATTTCCGACTCCCTGCCGGATGATATACGCCAGCAGAAACGACAACTCCAGACACCAAAAATCAATCACCATAAAATCCAGATGCTTCAGCCACCCCTTTGCAGCTCTTCTGTACATCACATTCCCCCCTTTATTTCCACTCAGGTACACTCACCAAGATGCAGGGACCATTCCCTGCCTTCTGGTCAGTACACCTTACAGGCAGATTCCTCTGCCGTAAACCGGCGTATTGCCACATGCGCTTACATCGTCCTCATCGCAACAGTGTCGGGATGCCTCCGCAGAGGCATCCCTTTCCGGTCTCCATACAAATCTTACTTATGGATTACTGTCACCGTACCAGATCCGAACATATTAAATGTAACCGTCTTCTTATTGAGGTCGATCAATGACGGGTCTACTACCTTCCACAGACCGGTTGCATTCTCATAGTAGAGAATCTTTACATTCTGAAGCCCCTCAACGAGGTTCGGAATATAAAGGGTCACTGTAGTTTCCTTGTTTGCTACGCCTTTGGTAGCTGTGTCCTGCAAAACGACTGCGGATGTCTTGGTCAGGGCTGCATAGCCTGCCAGATCCGGGTTGCCCACTGCTGCAGACAGGTCGCTTCCTGAGTTGATGCTGTTGATCGAGGATACTACCGTTTCCGGAAGTCCTGCTGTCTCTGCATGACCAACTGCAAATACTGCGCTTACATCGGCTGTGTTGGAGCCTGCGCCGTTGGTCGTCAGGGATTTCCCATCTTCTGTGGTGGTTGTCGTTCCACTCGGGGTGGTTGGGGTGGTTGGTGTAGTGGTGGTGTAGCTGCTGTCTGTAGACGAGCTGCCATACGCCAGCGCACTCATCGGCATTGCTGCAACCATCGCTGCAACCATGAAAGCTGCTAAAACTTTCTTTTTCATTGGAATCACCTTCCCTTTCTTTATATTGGCAGATTTCCCTGCCCCTATAATCCGGCAGGATGCCGATTATAAGCTTTTTCATACCCTACCGCTGCCGGTAGAACAAATCCAGGACCATATCAAGGGTCCCCTCCGGGTCATGATGGAACTCATCAAACATGTCTGTCGTCACTGCCTCCCCCGGGATTGTCATGATGTCATCCCCCGACAACACCTGACTGCTGTTTATCAGATCAAGCCCGATTCTCATATACTGGTCCTTGGGCATATTCGTTATCATATCGCTCTGTATTGTATCCATAAGCCTGGTGATCAGCTGGTCATCCTCTGCCGCCTTCTGACGTACCGTGGCCATGTACTTCTCCATATACTGCTTTTGCTGGGACATCCGGGTGATAGCGCTGTTATCAAGATCGATATCCCGGTAACGCACAAAAATCTCTGCCTGTTTTCCGTGAAGGGTTACCGTATCTCCCTTTACCAGTTCCGGATCCCGGCGCTCCATCCCATCCACTTCAATCTTGACTGTGACTCCGCCAACCATGTCGTTCAGCACCGGTATCATGCTGGTATTCATCGCCAGATATCCGTCAATCTGCAGACCCGACAACAGTTCTGATACCGCCTCAACTGTCCATTCACAGCTCTGCTCCCTGCCGTCTCCGTAGCCGTAAGCCAGCGTAATGTGATGTTTGGTTTTTCCCAGGACATTTCCACTTAAATCCGTCAGCGTGATCGGGGTCATGGTGTCCCGGGGAATCATCAGAATCCGCACATGGTCCCGAGCCACGTCGTGGGCCACCAGGAACAGACCGTCTGCCTGGCCTCCGTCGCCTGTCACTTTTTTTTCCAATCCGCCGGAAGAATCTACGCCGATGCATAAGATTGCCTTGACCGACGGATTGCGCTCATACACCTTTCCCTGATATTCTATGGTTCCATCCCCATCGTCAGCCGCAGACTGAAATGGGGACTGTGCAAGCTGTGCCTCCGTCGCTTTTTTCTGTTGGTACAGCCTCCAGCTATACCATGAAAACCAGGCGCAAAAGACTGCCAGGATAATCCCCAGCCCCACGTAAACACTCTTCTTAACTGGTCTTTTCCGACCGCCTGCTTTCATGTTCATCATCTAAACCGCCATATTCTTTTCCATAAACTTTTCTGGAGTGTCCGTACGTTCCGTATTTTCCATAAGCGCCATAATACTTGCTGTAGTACCCGCTGTTTTCTCCGCCCACCTTGTTCAAAACGACGCCAAGAAGCCTGCATCCGGTTTTCTCCATCTGCTGCTTTACCCGTTGGGCAATCCGGTAACTGATCGCGCCGCTCTCCACTACCAGCGCCGCTCCGTCACAGACCTTCGCCACGATTGCTCCATCGATCACATTCGTGATTGGGGGCGTATCGATAATCACATAGTCATACTCTGCCTTTGACCGTTCCACCAGATTGGTAAACAGTTCTTCTTCCAGAAGTTCCGCTGGGTTCGGCGAAAAAGGCCCGGAGAAGATCACATCTAAAAACTCCACATTGGTAGAGTATAAGACCTCTTCCAACTTTTTCTGTCCGCTCAAAAACTGGGACAGGCCATACACATCTTTTTCGAGCTGGTATCTGGACACGAGCACAGATTTGCGGATGTCTGCATCAATCAACAGAACCCGTTTCCCGGTCTGTGCAAGAGAACGTGCCAGGGCAAATGTGATGTTGCTCTTCCCTTCATTGGGGACAGAGCTTGTAAACATAATGGTGCGGATATTGCTTCCACAGAACTGGATATTTGTTCGGAGGGTCTTGATGGCTTCCTCGTAGGCAAAATCTTTGGAAACTATATTTTTTAATGTGATCTGCTGCTTCATGCCCGCTTCCCTCCCTGTTTCCCGCTCTTTTCTCTCTTTTTACGTTTAGAACGCTTTTTTCCGGATCCTGTCTTGGTTGCACGCTCTTCCTCCCGCTCCGGTACCGCTGCCAGGATAGAAAGCTGCAGGTATTTCTCCACATCCTCCTCTGTTTGGATGGTGTCATTCAGAACAACCTGAAGGACGATCAGAGCACAGACCAGGAATGCTGCCGCTAATCCGCCGATTGCTGCATTTTTTGTGGTATGAGGGCTGCTCTTATCCTCTGCCACAATTCCGTCTTCGATAATCTTTGGCGGCGTCATCTCCATGATATCCCCGATATGTGCGGCCGACACTTTTGCCACCGTATCTACGATAGCCTTGGCCCTGGCCGGATCCGGGTCCTCGATTGAGAAACTCAGGACACGGGTATCGGCAGGATTGTTCAAAACAAGCCTTTTCTTTAATCCTTCATACTCTATATCCAGCCCCAACGTATCGATCACTTCCTGTAAGACAGGGCGGCTGGTCGCCACAACCTTGTAGTCTTTTGTCAGCTGGCTGCCGATCTGCAAGTCTGCCAGTGATGTCAGCGTCGTCTCCTTCGAAAGGATGTACACCATCGACGTGGACGTGTATTGCGGTGTCAGAATAATCTTGCTGTATGCAACTGCAACCCCGCTTCCCACGATCAGCGCCAGGACTATCATCCATATCTTTGCCCGTAAAGCAAACAGGATTTCCCATAAGTCAATCTCAATTTCATCATCCGTCTCGTATGCTCTTTCCATCTTCCCTTTTCCTTACCCATCTTTTTCTTAATCCCCGGAAAAATCTCCGGTTTTCATTATTTCAAATGCTTTTTCTCCCAGCATGCTGTTGAGCTGCTGTTCTTCCACATGGCTTTTTAGCCACCCAAGGCTCTTTTCAATCTCAGGCGACCGATAATCCTTGTGGTGCATATCCGTCCCCAAAAACTGGATTCTTCCGTCTGTCACCTGTTTTCTGCACCATCGGACATTCCGGTCAAGCAAATTCCCCTGCAGGCTTCTGTAATTCATCTGCATATAACAGCCTGTCTCCGCCAGTTCTTCCATCTGTCCATGTTCCCGCAGCACGCGGTATCTTTCAACATGTGCAATGACCGGATAGTACCCCGACATCAACAGAGAGCGCACCGCCTGATACAGCTTCTTGTAAGAAACCTCCGGCATAAATTCCACCAGGACATGCCTGCTGCCCGCCATCGTCAGGGCATGTCCTTCTTTCAGCCGCTCAACGACGCTGTCAAAATACAGAATTTCCTGCCCTAAATAAATATCAAGATCCGGCGCAATCTTTTTCGCCTCTTCATCCATCTGCCCTGCAAGCTCCCGAAGCCTGCCGACATCCTGCCTGTGCGAATAATGAGGCGTCGCGATCACCGTTCGAATCCCCTGATCATACGCACATCGCAGCATCCAGCGGGCTTCTTCCCAATCGCCTGCTCCATCATCCACCCCGGGTAAGATATGGGCATGGATATCGATCATACGTTTCATCCTACTTTCACCCTTCTTTTCCTCATCATCTGCAATCAAAATGGCAATAAGAAATCGCCATGGCGACATCTCTCATTTCCGCCGCAGTGCAATCCTCGCGGAGCGTTTTTGATTTCATAGGACGCACTTTCCTATGAAACAAAAAAAACAGCTGCATCAAACAGCTGTTCACAAAAACAATCTATACCAAAATATAGATTACCCCTATCATATCCAGCTGGCTGACATACATCCATACGATGCTCTAGTCCCTAAAAGCTTTGCGCCGCTGCCTTTCAGCAGGTTTGCCAATTCATTTATTATATTTTACAAATAATCTTTGTTATCTTCTAAATATCAATCACATAATATAACTTATTGCCTTTTAATATTAAGATACCTCCTAACCCTATGTCAAGCCGCATTGCCATTTTTCTGCTACGCACCCTTTTCAGCACAATTTCCACTACAATTACAGGCTGCGGACGTGTTCTTTCCTATCATACTCTCAACCTCGGGTTATGTCAATCCATGTCTTTATTTCTTTTTTTGTTCTTTTTCTGATACACTTGCCATTTTTACAATAATTTTCATCTTTTTTGTTCTGATAAGTTATATTATCAGAATATCCCCGCGCCTTTTACCAGCCGCTGCTCCGAAATCATCCTGTTTTTACTCAAAAAGGTGAGAAAATGCCAAACCGCATTTTCTCACCTTTTATCCTCCAACGAAAAGGTCTTCAACACCATCTCGGCACTTACTGGTTCACCGTCCGGTAAACCTCATCCACGATACGCTCCATCGCGTTCAGGATGTTCTCATACCCGGTGCATCTGCACAGATGGCCGGATATCATCTTCCGGAGTTCCTCTCTGTTATACCGTTTCCCGGTGCCCACGATCTCCACAGCCGACATGATCAGACCCGGTGTACAGAATCCACACTGCACAGCCGCTTCCTCCACAAACGCCTTCTGGATCGGGCTAAGCTCCCCGTTTGGTCCTTTCAGGCCTTCGACGGTCAGAATCCTCCGTCCCTGTGCCCACATGGTCAGATAAATGCAGCTGTCAATCGCCTCGCCGTCCACCAGAACGGTACAGGCGCCGCACTCGCCGACCTCACAGCCTTTTTTTACGCTGGTAAGCCCCAGCCGGTCGCGGAGGGTTTCAAGTAAAGACTCACGGTCATCTACGGCCACCTCAACCTCTTTGTCATTGACCGTCATCTGAACAATCTTAAGCATCTGCCTCACCTCCCGCATTGATAATCGCCTGTTTTAATGCCCGTTTTGCCAGCTCTTCCACCAGCTGCAGACGGAATTCTTTGGATGCACGCCAGCTGGAACGCGGATTTACTTCTTCCAACGCGCCTTTTCCGACGTTCTCATACAGCTCAGGACCAACAGCCATGCCCTTTACCTTCGCCTCCACTCCGCCGCAGCGGACCGGTGTCGGAGCTGCCACTCCGTAAGCCAGATGCATCTCCTCCACAGATTTCTTATCTGCAGACAGCTTCACCGTGCAGGCACATCCCAGCGTTGCAATCTCCATGGCATTCCGCTTGCCATATTTGATATAATGGCCGCCGAAGCCTTCGTAGCTTTCTTTCCGAATCTTGATCGCGGTCATCACTTCCGCATGATCCCTCACCGTGCGTCCCGGTCCTGTGTAGAACTCCTGGATTGGCAGTTCCCTGACCCCGTCCGGTCCCGTGAGTTCCAGAATCGCATTCAGGGTAAACAGACTGGATGCGCTGTCGGCGCTGGTAGCGCCGTTGCACACATTTCCGCCGATCGTTCCGATATTGCGGAGCTGCGGTCCACCCGCCTGGTCTACTGCATCTCCCAGTATGGGAATGTATTTCTGAATGATATCGTTATTTGTCACATGAGAAAATGTAGTAGCCGGACCAATGACGATCGTTCCGTCCTCCTCCATCTTCACGCCTTCCAGTTCTTTAATCCCATGGATGCTCACCAAAGAACATCCTGCAAATTTCCCTTCCCGGATTTTGATCAGCACATCGCTGCCTCCGGATATGATAATCGCTTCCGGGTCCTCGATGAGGGCGCGGATTGCATCATGAACATCAGTCGCCTGATAAAATTTCTCAATGTCGTACATGTCCACCCCTCCTTATATCAAACCTGCTTCTTTAAAATGTTTCACCAACTTCTGCGGATCAAGCGGCAGAGAATCCACTGCAACGCCTGTTGCGTGAAGCACTGCATTCCGCAATGCCGGAGCTACCGGAATCGCCGGCGGCTCTCCAAGCGCCTTGTTGCCGTAAGGTCCCGACGGATCCTCCACTTCCACGAACTCCACTTTCAAATCCGGCGTATCCATCGCCGTCGGCAGCTTGTAATCCAGCAGATTGTCATTGAGCGGCCGCCCTGTCTTCTGGTCAAAGAGCAGTTCTTCTCCCAGACCGTATCCAAGACCCATGCTCATACCGCCGTGTACCTGCGCCTCGGCCAGTTTTGGATTGATCAGCGTACCGCTGTCATGGACATTGATAATATTTAATACTTTTACTTTTCCAAGCGGCATATCGACTTCCACCTCCGCAAAGCAGACGCCGCTGGCAAAGGTATTGTCCTTGCAGTGGCTGGTGGACTCTGCCGTGATATGTACGGATTTGTCCAGGCTGTAAAATGCCGTCGTTGCAAGCTCGCACATCGAGATCAGGCAGTCACCGCTTTCTTTATCTACTACGTTATTCTCCCGCACATCCATCGTATCTGCCGGAAGGTCCAGCATATAAGATGCATATTCGAGGATCTTCGCCTTCAAGATCTCGCCGGTCTGTTTTACTGCTTTCCCGCTGACATATGTCTGTCTGGACGCATAAGCGCCAGTATCAAACGGAGTCACATCGGTGTCCTGGGTGGAAACGGTATGGATCTTGTCAAACGTAATGCCCGTCGTCTCCGCCGCCATCTGTGCAAACACCGTATCGGCTCCCTGTCCGATCTCGGTCGCACCCATCTGAAGCTGGATCGAGCCGTCCTGGTTGAGTACCATACGGCAGGAAGCCGTCTCTAAGGAGATGGGATACACACCTGTCTTGTAACAGAAGATTGCCATGCCTACGCCCCTGCGGACAGGACCGGTCTGATTCGCATACTTCTTCCGCTTTTCATCCCAGCCGATCGCATCTCTGCCCTTTTTTATACATTCTTCCAAACCGGCCGATAAAAACTTAATATGGGTATGCGGGTCCTCGTAACCCGGCTTCATACAGTTTTTCAGGCGGAACTCCAGCGGATCCATCCCGATGCTGCGCGCCACATCCTCCGCCAGACACTCAGACACAAATGCTGCCTGCGGAATTCCGTATCCTCTCATCGCGCCGCCTGTAGCAATATTGGTGTAAACCGTATAGCTGTCGGATTCCAGCGCCTGCTCATCCTGATAAATCTGTTTAAACTCGTTGGCGGAGTTTGCCACGATCGCATGACCGTGGGATGCATAACCGCCCTGGTTGGAAAATGCTTCAAACTTTCTTGCCACCAGCGTACCGTCTTTTCTGGCCAGCGCCTTCACCTTAAACTGGATCGCATGGCGCACCCTGGTGCATGCAAGGGTTTCTTCTCTGGATATCTCCAGTTTTACGCCCCTTCCGCCTACCTGCTGGCACAAAAATGCATTGAGCGGCTCATAGAGCACATCCTGCTTATTTCCAAATCCGCCTCCGATATAGGGCTTGATGACCCTGACATCTCCCCACGGAATCCCCAGCGCCTGACCGATGACACGGCGCACGATATGGGGAATCTGCGTGGATGTCACCACCACGATCCGTCCCTGTTCCATATAAGCATAAGAAATCGGAGTCTCAATATGGCAGTGCTGCACGCTCTGGGTCTGATAAACCCGTTCTGTCTCCACCAGATCCGGTTCTCCTGCCTTTACCTCATCGTAGTTCTTGTCACCGAGATGGAAGGAACTATGTGCGATGATATTGTCTGGTTTCTCTTCATGGATACACATCGCGCCTTCTGCCATCGCCGCCTCCGGCGTCAGCAAAGGCTCATACTCCTCATACTCTGCCTTGACCAGTTTTACGGCGCGGGCAGCAGCAATCTCGTTTTCCGCGATCACTGCCGCAATATCGTCGCCATATACCCGTACCCTGGTGTTGAGCAGCTTCCGGTCGGAAATGTCCTGATGCGCTGCCTCCACCGACCAGGGATGGCCCGGCGTAGGGAACTGGATATCCGGGACGTCAAAGCAGGTGACAATCTTCACCACGCCCGGCACCTTCAGCGCCTCTTCCAGGTCAAACTTTTTTACCACACCATTGGCAATGGTACTTCTCACTACTTTTGCCACAAGAAGTCCCGGCGGCATTAAATCCGCCGTATACTTCGCGTCACCGGTTACTTTCCCGTATGCATCCACACGGGAAATACTCTTTCCAACTCCCACGTCTACCGCCTCCTGCTAATCACTAAATTAATACATATTTCAGTACAAACAGTACCGCCAGCACATACATAAGCGTACTGATTTTTTTATCTTTAAATCTTCCGGTTGCCAGGTTGATCACTACATAAGAGATAACGCCCATTGCGATACCTTCGGAAATGCTGTACATAAACGGCATAGCAATGATACAGATATATGCCGGGATTGCTTCGGTAAAATCATCAAAATCAATCTTAGTAATAGAAGTGATCATCAAAAATCCAACCACAATCAGAGCCGGTGCCGTTGCAAAGGACGGAATCGCCAGGAAGATCGGGGACAGGAACAGAGCCACACCAAACAGGATTGCTGCCGTAACAGCCGTCAAACCGGTTCTTCCGCCTTCTGACACGCCTGCTGCACTCTCTACGAATGTAGTGGTCGTGGAAGTACCAAACAGTGCTCCCAAAGAAGTTCCTACTGCGTCAGACATCAATGCGCCCTTGATTCTCGGAAGCTTGCCATCTTTATCAAGCATATCCGCCTTAGAAGCCACACCGATCAGAGTGCCAAGTGTATCAAACAGGTCAACGAACAGGAATGCAAACATGATGATCAGGAAGTTCAGGCTGAATACTCCTGAGAAATCCAGATGCATAAAGGTTGGCGCCAGGCTCGGAACACCGATTCCGTTTGAAAAATCAGGAAGCAGGCTGAACATTCCAAGTTCCGGAGCTACCTGATACAGACCTGTCAGCTGACAGATGATACCCAGTACCCAGGTGATCAGGATACCCCAGAGGATATTTCCTTTTACATTCTTTACTACTAAAATTCCGGTGATCAATACGCCGATCAGTGCCAGCAATACCGTGATTCCTACGCTGCTGAACGTACCGTCTGCAAGCGCTCCCTTAAAGGAATATACCGATACCAGAGTTGCGCTGCCCACTACGATCTTCGCATTCTGAAGACCGATAAATGCGATGAACAGACCAATACCTACCGATACCGCATGTTTTAAGTTCATTGGGATTGCGTTAAAAATCGCTTCCCGGACGTTGGTCAGGGACAGCACGATGAAGATGATACCTTCAATAAATACAGCTGCCAGCGCCATCTCCCAGGTATAGCCCATCTGCAGTACTACCGTATAGGCAAAATACGCATTCAGACCCATGCCGGGCGCCAGAACGAATGGATAGTTTGAAAATGCCGCCATAAGGAGCGTTGCCACAAGCGCCGCCAGTGCAGTCGCAGTAAATACCGCGCCACGGTCCATGCCGGTTGCACTTAAGATGTTCGGGTTCACGGCAAGAATGTACGCCATTGTCATAAAGGTCGTCACACCCGCGATCACCTCAGTCTTTACGTCTGTGTGGTTTTCTTTCAGATGAAAAATTTTCTCCAGATTCATAGTTGTTCCCCCTATATTTGATTTTTTTATAATAACCGTTTCCCATCCGGTTACTTTCCTATTGGTAAACCCATAATATAAAACTCTGAATCTCCGTATCTAATATGTAATTTTAAAATGTAACTTCGATGACCTTCTGACGGTCCGTATCAATCAATCCGTATGTATTGAGGCGGAGCTTCGGAATCACCGGAAGTGAGGTGAATGCCAGCGTCATAAACGGGTCGATCGTCTCAGGGATTCCCAGCTCCCGGGTCAGGGCCTTCAGCTGCTTAAGCTGCTCTTCCACCGCCGCTACAGGAGCCGCCGTCATCACTCCGCCGATTGGAAGGGGCAGTTCCCCAAGTACCTTTCCATCCTTTACCACGGCAAGGCCTCCACGGTTCTTCCTTACGGTATTTGCAGCCAGGACCATATCTTCGTCCGTCACGCCTGCCACGATCAGGTTATGCGAATCGTGGGCGACGCTCGTTGCCACCGCTCCGGCCGTAAGTCCGTAGCCTCCAAGGAAACCGATCCCGATATGTCCGGTATTCCTGTGGCGTTCAAAGACCGCCATCTTTACCACGTCCTCCGCCAGGTTAACGCCGGGCGCTTTTCCCGGAGATTCTGACCACGGGATGACTTTTTCCCAGGTCAGCAGTTCTCTTGGCGTGAGGCACAAAACCCGCTCCATGCCGCCCTTTGGCGTGACCGCAAGATCTGCTTTTGTCACCTCATCCATATGGAAGGAATGGTATACCCGCGGGTATCGCTCTTCTTTCGCCGCGTCCTTCTCCTGCCGCTGCTCTGCGCTGCTTTCCGGCTTTTTCATCTCTCCGTCTTCTGCCGCCAGCCTGCCGTCTTTATAGACCTGGCAGACCTCCATCTGCTCCAGATCGGACAATACCACCAGATCGGCCCGGTATCCCGGCGCAACGGCGCCGCGGTCATTCAAACCAAAATACTGGGCGGTATGGTAGCTCCCCATCTTGATCGCAGCTATGGGGTCCGCTCCCAGCCTGACCGCCTTTCTGATGATGGCATCCATATGCCCCAGCTTCAGCAGGTCACCGGGATGCTTATCGTCTGTCACAAACATACACCGGTGGTAATACGGAGCCCTGCAAAGAGGCATCAGCGCTTCCAGATTCTGTGCCGCCGTGCCCTCCCGGATCATGATCCACTGGCCACAGCGGAGTTTTTCCAATGCTTCCTGCATATCCGAACATTCATGATCGGAACCTACCCCAGCCGCTGCATATGCGTTCAGCATCTTTCCGGCAATCCCGGGAGCATGACCATCGATCAGCTTTCCGGCTTTTTTTGCATCCGCCACCTTATCCAGAATGTCCGGCTCTGCATGTACGGTGCCATAGGCATTCATCAGCTCCGCCAGTCCCAGCACCCTGGGGTTATCATAATAATCCTTTAACTGTTCTGCAAGAAGTACTGCGCCGGCTTCATCCAGTCCGGTTGAGGGCACACAGGAAGGGAGCATCACATAGACGTCCAGATCCAGCCCGTTTGTCTCGTCCAGGATATAGTCGATCCCCTCGGTCCCCGCCACGTTCGCAATCTCGTGGGGGTCCGTAATGACTCCGGTCGTCCCGTGGGGCACCACCGTCCTCTCAAAGTCGGCGGGGGCGACCATAGAGCTCTCCAGATGGATATGCCCATCTAAAAATCCCGGGCAGATGATCTTTCCGCTCACATCTACCTCTGTCTCTCCGTGGTACGTTCCCAGCCCGACTATGCGACCGTCGCTCACCGCCACATCGGCCTCCATCAGTTCTTCCGAAAAGACATTGACAACGCGTGCGCCTTTCAGCACCAGCTGCGCCTTCTTCTTTCCGGCGGCCGTCAGAACCAGGTCCTCCAGCCTCTGTCTTTCTGCCATCGCAGCACCTCCTTCAGATTCTTATCCTTCTAATCCAATCTCTTCTCCTGCCACATATTTTGCAACTACCTGGCGCTCATCCGACAGATAACAGATGCGCTCCAGCCGCTCTCTTACTGTGAGTGGCTGCGGGTGTCTCAGGCTGCTGTCATCCAGAACTACCGCATCCAGTTCATATCCCGGTTCGAAGCTTCCTACATTGCCAAAGAAGCTTCCGCCGCCCTTGGTCGCCATATAAAAGGCTTCTTCCACCGTCAGGGGCGCCAGTTCTTCATCCTGCATACGCCAGCGCATCTTGGATGCCTGGATCGCGTGTGCCATCGCGCGGAATATGGAATCACTGCTTCCTCCTGCCAGGTCGCTTCCAAGGCCGACCCGGACTCCTCTGTCGAGGAACTGCCGCACCGGAGCCACACCGGAAGACAGGTTGATATTGGATTCCGGACAATGGGCTACCCACACGCCGCGTTCCTTCATCCGCTCCTGTTCCCGCTCATCGGAATATACACAGTGCGCCATCACGGTCGGGCAGCCATCCCCGCCAAACAGACCAAATTTGTCATAGGCATCTCCGTAAAATTCCGACTCCGGGCAAAGTTCCTGTACCCAGCCAATCTCTCCCTGGTTCTCCGACAGATGGGACTGGACCGGAAGATGGTATTCTTTCTGAATCTCTTTTAACCTGGTCATCAGCTCATCCGTACAGCTTGGGATAAATCTCGGGGTCAGGATCGGGCGTACATTTTTGTACTTCCCTGCCGTATCCTCAAGCCACTTCACCGTGTCTGCCGCAGAAGTCCCGGCATCCGCCTCCCGGAGAAAATCAGGGCTGTTCCGGTCCATGTTGACCTTCCCCACCATCACCTTCAGCCCGCTGGCCTCCAGCTTATCCATGAGAAGTTCCGTAGCCGGCAGATGCAGGGTGGCAAAGATCACCGCCCGTGTCGTCGCCCCGCGTCTTAAATCCTCTACAAAGATACGGTAAGCCCGGTCCGCATATTCCAGGTCGCTGTACTTTCCTTCCTCCGGAAATGTGACGGCATTCAGCCAGTCTAACAGTTCCAGGTCCATGCCCAGGCCGCGGAAGGCGTACTGCGGGGCGTGCAGGTGCAGATCCACGAGACCCGGAATAATGATCCTGTCTCCGTAATCCTGTACCCAAACCCCTGCCCAGCCTTCAGGCAGTTCCTTGCAGACACCCTTTGATACCCCGTCTTCACAGAGCAGATAACCATCTTCCACTACCTGCAGCTCATGCAGACCAGTCGCATAGCAAATCTGCCCTTTCAGCGCAAAACGCTTCATACACTCGTCTCCTTTCTGCTGTCCATGAAACAGAAAACGGCGTGCGGGTATGAAAAAAACTACCGTTCCGGTTTTCACAGACAAGTTACCTGTGAAAACTTATAGACAACTATTACGGTAGTTTGTAGAGACGCCCAACCAATTATGGGCATATATAAGTTTTACAATTATTATTGCAACAATATGGAATTGTTTGTGCAATTACACCATATCACAATTTCCCTCGGAATGTCAACCCCTGGACATGAAAAAAATACAGATACACTAAAAAACTTTAAATGTTAAGTTCCTGCCATCCTTCCCAGCATATCCTGCCCTTCTCCAGCTGCTCCCTCAGCCGGGCGGATTCCAAAACAGGGGCCGACCAGGCAAGCCCGCAGCCTGCGCTGAGCTGGCGGGGCACCGGGATCAGCCGCCCGGATATCCCCTGCTCTTTGCAGAAACGCTCTGCAGCCATCGCCTCGGCCGTCGTATGAAATGTGACCACCAGTCTTAATTCTTTCGCTCTCATAGATTTATTTTATCACAATCTCATACTCCTGTCCAACTTCTTTTGTCTCCACCGTCCGCCCTTTGCTCCTGCCAAACTTCTCTACGTTGGTCCTCGCATGGGCCTCGGTCACAAGAACCCTGACCGGCTCGCCGGGATGCGCTTTCATCGCCTGGTCCGCAAGCATCAGCGGTTCCGGGCAGGACAGCCCTCTTGCATCTACCTCTATCATCATCGTTCCTCCTTTTTCACAAAAAATCCTATCATCAAAAGTACCAGGATGCACAACATAACCGCCGCTTTTCCTGCTGCTGCCGGACCGCCCACAGATGCCACAGCGCCGTTTTCCATGACCATCGCCGCCCCGGCCAGTCCAAAGTTGTGGCAGACCGCAGCGCCGACAAGCATCCCAAGCACCGTCATCGCTGAATCAGAAGATCCCTGCCCCGCCAGGACAAGCTGACGCAGCGGACATCCTCCTGCCAGAGTCGCGGCAAGCCCCACCACATACATGCCAAGCAGGTTCCAAAGATGCTGTGCATGTGCCACCGGCTGCCCGTTGAATGAAAGTTTAAAACCGCCTGTCACCAGGTTGAAGACGAGCATGGCCGCAAAAAAACCTCCGATCGTAGATAACAGGTCAAAATTCCGCATCAGGATGACATCCCTCACGCTCCCGGCAAAGCAGGTGCGGCATTTCTGGGATAATGCCCCAAACCCCAGCCCGGCCGCCAGAGAGAGTAAAACCGGCGCGTGCATGCTCCCCGGTCCTTTTTCGCTCCAGGCAAAGAGCCCGGGAACTGCAAGGCTGAGCGCCAGGACAAACAGCAAAAGTCCCGGCAGCACGTACCCGTTGGACCGGTGTGTATCATAGGAGCGCCCCAGGCTGAATCCACGCCTTAAGGCAAGCGTTCCCGTAAAGATCCCCAGAATAAAACCTGCCAGCGCAACCCATGCGTTCAGATCACCTGCCGACATCCGGATCACCATGCGGAGCGGACATCCTAAAAATACCAGCGCCCCTATCATCATCATGACTCCCAGCAGAAAGCGGATGAGCGGAGACGAACCTGCCACCGACCGGTATTCTCCCGTCGCCAGAGAGATGGCAAAAGAGCCGAGCACCATGCCTGCAATCTCCGGCCGGATATACTGGACTGCTTCCGCCTGGTGCATCTTCATTCCCCCTGCTATATCCCGGACAAAACATGCGATACAGATCGCCATATTTTTCGGATTCCCAAAATACGCCAGCAGCGCCCCCATGATTCCCAGCAGGATTCCGGACAAGATCAGTGTCCTCTTTTTGTTAAAATCCAGTTCCATAAAAATATCCCCCTTTTCCTATGACCGTCCGCCTCCCTGGCAGACCGACTGTTTTCATCATAGCAACGGGAGATATCTTTGTCTAATTGATAATCATAATTGGAATCTGTTTATTTATAGATATTCTCTATAAGTACTCATACAGCTCCCGGACAAACTGGAGAAAGGTCCTTGCAGCCATCCCCGGCTTATTGTTCCGATTCCAGACCATGTACAGTTTGCGATAGATGCCGCCCTCCTTCATGGAAAACTGTAAAAGCTTCCCCTGTTCCACATAGTCGCTGACCGCGGCTGCCGACATGATGCTGACCCCCATGCCGTTGCTGACGGATTTTTTGATGGTCTCCTGGTTACTCATGGAGGCCACCACTTTCAGGCGGTCAAGTTCGATGCCTTCCTGTGTCAGATACCGCCGCGTCATCCGTCTCGTTCCCGAACCTTCTTCCCGGATAATCAGCGGCTCTTCATAAAGCTGCTCCA
The DNA here is from genome assembly GCA_030825115.1 of Lachnospiraceae bacterium. Classification (GTDB taxonomy): domain Bacteria; phylum Bacillota; class Clostridia; order Lachnospirales; family Lachnospiraceae; genus Brotaphodocola. Next base: position 88,367 of record JAPJQL010000006.1, on the reverse strand, counting down.
GAGGAAACCCGCCGCGCAGGAACCGGCGGTACGCCTCCGTGTTCGGCGTGACGATCACCAGCTCATCATCCAGAAACGGCTCGCATACACAGTTGGGATCATCTGTCTCATTGCCGGAAAACCCGATTTCCGCCTCTCCCCGGCTGACCATCTTCATCACGCCCTCGCTGTCGCTTTCCATCATCCAGATCTGATTGCGGGGATAGCTTTTACAAAACAGCGGCAGAACCCGCGGCAGGATATACTGTCCCGGCACTGTAGATACCCCGACTACGATTTTTTTATGTTCCTCATCGTTAAACACGGCAAAATCCTGCCGGATCTTCTCTTCCAGCTGCAGCATCTGTTTTGCATTTTCATAGAGCAGGACGCCGGCAGGCGACAGCAGCACATCCTTCGTCGTGCGGATAAACAGCCGGTTCTTGAGCTCCTTCTCCAGGGCATTAATATGAGCGCTGATGGTCGGCTGGGTCAGATACAGTTTCTTTGCCGCTTTGGAAAAGCTTTTCACCTCTGCCACGCAGATAAACGCTTCCAGTTGTTTCAGATTCATCTCTTATCCTTCCTTTGCCAGTTCCTGCACTGCACGCACTGCCTCCAACACCTCATCCTTTGTATTCCTGTGGGAAAAGCTGAACCGGACTGCCCCCTGCTCCACCGTTTTCAAAGCCTGATGCATCAGCGGAGCGCAGTGGGCGCCTGCCCGGGTAGATATCCCGTATCTCACATACAGCTCATCCGAAACCTCCCCGGAATCATAAGAGCCGATGTTCAACGTCACGATCGGGGCCCGGTTCATCGTCCTGTCGGAAAAGTCGCCGTATACCGTCACGCCGGGCAGGGATGCCACGCCGTCATAAAACAGCCACATAAGCTCCATCTCCTGTCTGCGAAGCTGCTCCATCCCCATCTCTTCCAGGTATGAAAGTGCGGCGTGAAGCCCTGCAATTCCATGTCCGTTGAGCGTCCCCGCTTCCAGAGCTGTCGGCATCTCGGAAGGATGGCTCTTTTGATAGCTGTGTACCCCGCTGCCTCCCATGAGGAGCTGGCGGATTGAAAGCCCCTTCCTGACACAGATGCCTCCGGTTCCCTGCGGTCCCATCAAACCTTTGTGCCCGGTAAAGCAAAGTACATCGATGTTCATAGCCTGCATGTCCACCGGATACACCCCCGCGCTCTGGGATGCATCCACGATCAGCAAAATCCCCCGCCGCCTGCAGATCTGCCCCACCCGTTCCAGGTCGATCATATTGCCGGTCAGGTTCGACGCGTGGGTACAGACAACCGCTCTGGTATTGTCTCTGACCGCCGCCTCCAACTCCTCATAGCTGATATTCCCGTCGGCATCGGCCTCTAATATGGTCAGCGCCACCCCCTGTTCTTCCATGTGATACAGCGGACGTAAAACGGAATTATGTTCCAGCTGCGTCGTGATCACATGATCCTTCGGGTTAAAAATCCCCTGGATCGCCATGTTCAGCGCTTCTGTGGAATTTGCCGTAAATGCCACCTGCTCCGGTCCGTCAGCATGGAACAGCTCCGCAAGCTTCATCCTCGTTTCAAAGATTATCCTCGACGCGTCCAGGGATGCGTCGTGCGCTCCTCTTCCGGCATTTCCCATATGGCACATGGCCTGTACTACTGCATCCGTCACGCACTGCGGCTTGTCAACTGTTGTTGCCGCATTATCCAAATATATCATCTCATCCCCACCATTTTCTGTATTTTTTTTAGGTTGCCTAAAAAATATATTGACTTTCATCGTTAAAATGTTTACAATGACCCCATACATATTCTTTTTTTTATAAATTTTATACAAATTCTTATTCACAAGGAGGTTTTTATGGAACGCACCCCTAACACCAGCATCAACAATATCTACCGTCTGGACGGACGTGTGCCCCTCACAAAGGCAATCCCGTTCGGTCTGCAGCATGTACTTGCCATGTTTGTGGCAAACCTGACCCCCATCGTGATCGTCACGGCTGCGTCAGGGCTGGACACCGAGATGACGGCGATGCTGATCCAAAATGCCATGTTCATCGCAGGCATTGCCACCCTGATCCAGTTATACCCGGTCTGGAAGATCGGAGCAAAACTCCCCATCGTAATGGGCGTAAGCTTCACTTTCGTGACGATCTTAAGTTCCGTCGGCGCTAAATACGGATACCCGGCCATCCTGGGAGCGATCCTGATCGGAGGCCTTGTCGAAGGCTGCCTGGGATTATTCGCAAAATACTGGCGGAAACTGATCTCTCCGATCGTCTCCTCGTGTGTGGTAACTGCCATCGGATTTTCCCTGCTCTCCGTCGGAGCGCGCTCATTCGGAGGCGGCTATACCGATTCCTTCGGCTCTGCGACAAACCTCATCATCGGAAGCGTGACGCTTTTGAGCTGCATTCTTTTTAATGTATTTGCAAAATCCTACTGGAAGCAACTCTCCGTATTGTTTGGTCTTGTCGTGGGATATATCCTCTCCATCTGTCTGGGAGTCGTGGACCTCTCCGGGCTTTTGAGCGGAGGCTTCCTCTCACTGCCACGGATATTGCCGTTTATGCCGGAATTCCACATCGGAGCCATCCTTTCCGTCGTGGTCATCTTCCTTGTATCCGCCACAGAAACCATCGGTGATACTACGGCCATGGTCATGTCCGGACTGGACCGCGAGATCACAGAAAAAGAAATCTCCGGTTCCCTTTCCTGCGACGGCTTTGCCAGCAGTGTATCCTCCCTGTTTGGCTGTCTGCCTGTGACCTCCTTCAGCCAGAACGTGGGACTGATCGCCATGACAAAGGTCGTCAACCGTTTCACCATCATGACCGGAGCCATCTGTATGATCCTGGCAGGTCTTTTCCCGCCGATCGGTTCCTTCTTTGCCTCTCTGCCTGATGCAGTGTTAGGAGGCTGTACCATCATGATGTTTGGTTCCATCATCATCAGCGGCGTGCAGATGCTGGCGCAGGCCGGCTTCAGCCAGCGCAACGGAATCATCAGTTCCCTTTCCCTGAGCGTGGGCGTCGGCTTTACGCTGATACCGGAAATCTTCCAGATCTTCCCGGATATCATCCAGGATGTCTTCGCTGAAAACTGTGTCGCTGTCGTATTCGTGCTGGCGCTGCTGCTGAATCTGATCCTTCCGGAAAACATGGATATCAAACAATCTTCGGAAGAAGCCTGAATATATTCTTTTTGGAGGAAGTCCGGGTCAAAAAAGCCTGACCCGGACCTCCTCTTTTTCTGTTACGCTTCCAATCACCGCACAGTCCGCTAAGATGCCGGCCGCTTCAAAATCCTTCAAAATCTGCTTTGCATCCTCCTGGGTGACGCTGACAAGCAGGCCTCCCGATGTCTGAGGGTCAAAGAAGATATCACACAAAGGTTCCTCTACCCCTTCTGTATCCACCCGGTCTCCTGCAAAGGCACGGTTTTTGTATGCTCCTTCCGGAATCAGCCCCATCCCGGCATACTCTGCTGCCTCCTCCTGGAGCGGCAATGCCCCCGTGTTGATCCGAATGGTAACGCCGCTGCCTTCTGCCATCTCGATGCAGTGTCCTGCAAGGCCAAATCCGGTCACATCGGTACAGCTGTGCACGTCATACTTCTCGATGATATGCTTTGCCGTCCTATTTAATGTAGTCATCACCCGGATGACTTCCTTCTGCGCCTTTTCCGACGCCATGCCTGCTTTTACAGCCGTATTGACAATCCCTGTTCCCAAAGGTTTTGTCAGAATCAGGACATCACCGGGTCTTGCCCCACAGTTTTTAAACACTTTATCAGGATGGACAAATCCGGTCACGCTCAGCCCATATTTTGGCACGTCATCCTGGATTGAATGACCTCCGGCAAGTACGGCGCCTGCCTCCTTCACCTTGTCCGCCCCGCCCCGCAGGATCTCCCCCAGAAACTTTGGATTCACACAGTTTGGCCATGCCACGATATTTAAGGCAACCTTCGGTTCTCCGCCCATAGCGTAGATATCGCTGAGTGCATTCGCAGCCGCCACCTGCCCAAACAGATATGGGTCGTCCACCATCGGCGGGAAAAAATCCAGGGTCTGAATCATCGCAACGTCATCTGAAACCCGGTAAATGGCCCCGTCATCTGAGGTCTCTATCCCCACAAGCAGGTTCTCATCCTCAAACTTGGGCAGCCCTTCTAAAATCCCCGCCAGTGTCCCCGGACCAATCTTTGCCGCACACCCGGCCGTGTGGGTCAGGCTCGTAAGCCTTACTTCTTCATCTGGTATCATGTCTCTCCTCCACTTATAGATATTTTCTATATATGATATTATAGCACATATGCGCTCTGAAATCCATCCATGTCTCAACAAATACTCTGCAAATTTTTGCACTGCATTGATAGCCTGCCTGTTGTGTGGTACACTTAGATAAGTGGGTTTTAAACAAAGGAGGAAAGAAGTATGGATCATCATAAGGAAACGGCAAGAGCTTATTTTTTAGAAGGCTACAACTGTGCACAATCCGTCATCCTTGCCTTTCATAAAGAACTTGGTATAGAAAAAGAAACGGCAGCCCGCCTTGCCTCGTCATTTGGAGGAGGAATGGGACGGCTGCGCGAGGTGTGCGGAGCCGTCAGCGGGATGTTGATGGCAGCCGGTCTGCTGTATGGTTACAGCGACCCCAAAGACACGGTCGGCAAAAAAGAACAGTATGAGCGGGTCCAGAAACTGGCCCATACATTTGGGGCCCACAATGGGAGTATCATCTGTCGTGAACTGCTCGGTCTCGAACAGCATTCCGACGCCCCCACGCCTTCGGCACGCACCCGGGAATATTATCAAAAGCGCCCCTGTGCCGACCTTGTCGCAGATGCCGCAGATATCCTGGCGCAGATGGTAAAAGAGATGGAACAGGAAACACCTTAACTACATCTGCTTTTTCACGACGGCATACTCATCTCCGGACCGGTAATACGGGCAGCTGTAGGACCGGTCCCCCATCAGACGGATCCACTCGTCTTCATCCATATCCACCTCGCAGATATAGTTTTCATAGTCTTCGTCATATTCATAGTACACACAGTTCTCACAATTTGTCTTCATGTCATTTTCTCCCCTTGTCCGGCATCTTAAAATATTTCTCAGCAATCTGCACCTCGGAACAGTCCGGATATTCCTTACACAAAGCAGCAATCTGCTGAATATAATCAAGATCCAACTCCATCCAATCCGCAATCTCCTGCTCAGAGACATGTTTTTCCAATTTTCGCCGGATAGTGCGTATTTCAGATGCTTTTCCTTCTGCTATTCCTTCTGCTTTTCCTTCTGACTTCCCTTCCATGATCATTTCTTCTAAAGCTTGACACATATCAATTTCCTCCTCTTCTGCTCCTTTTCCCAGATATTTTTCCAACTGTCGGGCATTTCCCAGCACAGATATTGCCTGAACGGTCTCAGGTGTCATCGTGCGAAACAGCGCTTCATTCTCCTCCACAAATTTTTTCATGGATTCTTTATCTTTCTGGTATTTTACAAAACCAAATAATGCCTTCAATTCCCCGCTGTACTCCTCCAGATTTTTCATAGAGCAGACTTCCAGCAGATTCATCCGGTAATCATTAATGATACTTTTATATTGTTCTAAATCCGGCGGAATGTCAAGCATTTCATGAAGAGTTTTGGCCCCATTCCACGTTTCACTGCCCCAATATACAACAAGCGTCACAACCGGAATCAAGCGGTCATGCTTGCTCATGCCACTCAAATATTCCGCACCTTTTAAATCTTTTTTCTCACGATGCTCCCGTTCTATCTCCGCCCGTTGGCTTTCATACTTCAGAACATCATAGAGCATCTGCCTTAATGGCATTGCATAATGAATATCATTCTGGTTTTCCAGCCCCAGAATAAGGAACAAAATCTGATTCTTATAAACTTTCAGAACATCCCGGTACTTTTCCAGGACTTTTAATTCCTCCGGCCTGATTCCTTCCACAAGCAGACTTCCCGGATCTAATTCCTGTAATAACTCCGGTTTAATAAAATCCTTCCCGCCAAATAATTCATTATTACAAACCTGAGAAAACCTCTGTGCATCCGACAGATAACTCTTTGAAACCGCATTTTTACTTTTCATACCGCGTTCCTCTTTTTATGTATTTTGTTTTCATTTATTGGAATCTATCGGCGATAATCCGAACTCGAAACCAGATGTTGATGAGCAAAGAATGCTAATCGAACAGTACTATCATAACATGATATTTCTAAAATATCAACAGTTAATAAAATAATCAGAATGCTGCTACCTCCATCTTCCAGATAGCAGCACCCCGGCATATGCGCCTGTCTATTTTCGAAAAGCCTCCCGGATGGCATAGCGCGCCTTCTCCTCATCAGCTTTCTTTACATAGAGATAGTAAAACACCTCCAATTCAGGATTCGTCCCGGTCCTCCCCAGCGGATTCCGGTCTTTCCTTCCCTGCACGGCAGTATGGAAGGTCTTCAAATCATAATGGATACCAAGCTGAATCAATGCCTGTTTTGCCTTCACGTATTGGTCCGCCTGATTCGTCATAAATACCTCTTTTTTGCCAAACAACATATCCACACCTCCTTCTGCCTTCTTAACAGAATTATCTGTGCTTATATCATATCATGGATGGCTGGTTGGGGTCTTTACTTTTTTCTTGCTATTTCTATTCGAATTTGTGGAACAGGATGAAGAATCTTCTTATAATAATACACCGATACCCCTGTCCCAACCATCCACCCGATCGGCCAGGAAAGCCAGACCCCCATCGTTCCCATCATTCCCGCCAGCACAAATGCCAGCGCCACGCGCAGGATCAGGTCAGAAAACGTGGCTGCCATAAAGGCTTTCATCGCCCCCGTTCCCCGCAGGACTCCGTCGGTTACGAGTTTGACCGCGATGACCAGATAAAACGGAGAGACTACGCGCAGGAAATCCACGCCGGTCTTTAAGGCCACCGCGCTTTCCTCGTTCATGAACATCTTAAGCATAAATGGACCAAATCCGAAAAATGCTGCGATAAATGGGACCGCAATCACGAATGCCAGCTTCACGCCCGCGTTCCTCCCCTGGCGTACCCGCTCTGGTTTGCCTGCTCCGATATTCTGCGCCGTAAAGCTGGATACGCCATTTCCCAGCGTCGTGAAACTCGTAATCGTAAAGGTGTTCAGCTTTACTGCGGCAGAATAGCCTGCGATCACCGAAGAGCCAAACGAATTGATCAGCCCCTGTACAAATATATTTCCAACGGAAATAAAGCTCTGCTGCAAAATACTGGGGACTGCAATCATTCCAATCCGTTTCAGCATATCCCAGGAAAACAAAACGGCCTTCTTCTTCGTCTCCACGGTTCGCAGACGCGCCGTCATCGTGATCAGCGCCAGCACGCAGGCAATCCCCTGGGCAAGGAAGGTCGCCCAGGCAACACCGGCAACGCCCCAGTGAAGCCCTGCGACAAACCAGTAGTCCAGAACGATATTTCCAAGGGAAGAACCGATCAGGAAATAGAGCGGCGTCCGGGAATCACCCAGCGACGTGAATATCCCCGTACAGACATTATATAAATATAGAAATAAAAAACCGCCGATGTAGATCCTGAGATACAAATCACCCTCTGCAAAAATATTTTCCGGGGTTTTTATCATATGCATCAAGCCGCGGCTCCCGGCAAGTCCCGCGACCGTCAACACTGCCGACAGCACGGTTGTGGCAATCAGCGTTGTATAGACAGCCGTCTTCATCTTGTCATATTCCTTCGCCCCGAAAAACTGGGAGATCACGACCGCGCAGCCGATATTGCTCCCCACGGCAACCGCCATGAATATCATCGTGATCGGATATGACGCGCCGACGGCCGCCAGCGCATCCTCCCCTGCAAATTTCCCAGCGATCACACTGTCCGCGATATTATACATCTGCTGGAATACCACGCTGATGAACATGGGAATCGTAAATTTCCAAAGCACGCTCTGGGGTTTTCCTGCTGTCAAATCCTTTATCATAGTCCTATCCTCTTCTTTTCTTGCTTTTTCAACCGCTAGGTATTATACTACAGTCGGATAGATAAATATAATCAATGTTATTTATATCTGATATTAATTTCATCTATATAAGGAGAGCGATATGTCCGTCAATTTTGAATTCTACAGGACCTTTTATTATGCAGCAAAATACGGCAGCATCTCTGCCGCCGCAAAAGCATTGTATGTCACCCAGCCAACCGTCACCCATGCCATCCGCTCTCTGGAACGGGAGCTTGGCTGCACACTGTTCATCCGCAATCCGCGCGGGGTTGTCATGACACCGGAAGCCCAGATGCTCTACAAGCATATTTCCATCGCCTGCGAGCATATTTTCGAAGCGGAGGAGCTGCTTGTCAACACCCGCAAACTGCAAAAAGGCAGCATTGCCATCGGGGCCACCGAGACAACGCTGCATCACTATCTGCTTCCTTTCCTGACCCGTTTCCGGCAGGAGTATCCGGATATCCGGCTAAAAATCACCAACTCCACGACGCCGGCGACCTTTCAGGCGCTCCGCTCAGAACTTTTGGACATCGCAGTCCTTGTCATGTCGCCGGGAAGCCGGGAGAAGGACTGTCACGTCACTCCGCTTGCAACCTTTGCCGACAAACTGATCGCCGGACGGGAATATGCATTTTTGCAGGACAGGGAGCTGTCGTTAAAAGAGCTTACGGCCTACCCGCTGATTTCTATGGAGAAGGGGACCATCACCAGGCAGATCTTTGATGATTTTTTCCTTTCCCACCATCTTGTCCTGGAACCGGATATCGAGCTTGCCACCTCCGATCTGATCACGCCGATGGTAGCCAGCGGGCTTGGCATCGGATTTGTGCCAGAAGCATTTGCAAGGGAGAGGCTTTTAGACGGCTCCATCGTCGAACTCCGCCTAAAGGAGCCCATCCCCATGCGCGATATCTGCCTGGTCGCCAAAAAGGACCACCTCCAGACGCTTGCTGCAAAAGCTTTCATCCAGATGCTGACCGGTTAACAGCGGATTTCCTGCTGCAGCGTGATCGAATAGATGATCTTCTCTTTTACCATCTTTCCTGTCATCTGCTCCAGCGCGCGCTGATAATAATCCAACTGCGTTTTGTAGTGCTCTGCCAATGTCCGGGCGTTTCGCACCTTGTCGGTCTTGTAATCCATCAGCACAAGTCCTCCGTCCTCCTCCAGATAGGCATCGATGATTCCCTGTACGACGATCAGCTCATCCGAGTCCCCGGCTCCCATCTCTCGGGCGGGGATTCCCATGACAAACTGCTGCTCTTTGTGAAGACGGCCTTCTCTCTGGGCTGCGCTCATCCGCTTTCCAAGCTCCGACTGCAAAAATGTCCAGATATCGGGCACTTCTATCATGTTGCGGCTCTCCTTTGCCATCTGTTTTTTCTCCACGATCTCATCCAGATACCGCTCTACATCCTCCAGGCATCCCATCCGGTCAAACGGCAGTAATTCCATCACGCGGTGATATGCCGTACCCCTGGTCGCCCCATAGCCGCCGTCCGGAGGAATATCGCCGTATTGCTGAGGAGCAGCCGCCTCCGACAGACCGCTCTGGCGTATGCTCTCAGCTTCGTCTGTCATCTGCCCCTGCTTTTTCAGTTCAGACACCGACATCTTCGTATGCAGCCGGACATCCACCGCATGCGGATACTTAAAATTCAGATGGCGTGTTAGCGCCTCCCGGAAATCTTCCTGATAAGTTTTCGAGCAGTCAAGGGAAAGCAGCCCTTCCTTTGACTGACGGCTCTTTACCTGACGGACCAGTTCTTCTCCTACGATGTCCCCGACCGGAATCTCCGTCAGCCTGATCTGGCTGCATCCTCCGCCCATCGCCATGAACATCCAGTCCAGATAGGAACCGGCCGTAGACAAGATCGTATACGGCACCTGACCGTTTACAATCGGGACCTGGGAGAATTTTTCCATGGATTTTTTAAGATACCGGTCCGTCCCCGTCATGATAAGCTGTTCCTTTGCCCTGGAAAGCGCCACGTAAAGCACCCGCAGCTCCTCCCCAAGACCATCCAGCTCCATCTTCCGGCGCAGCACATTTTTTTTGAGCGTCGTCGTTTTCAATCGGTTCTCCAGATCCAGGTAATCCGTCCCGATCCCCAGCTCCGCATCGATCAGGATCTTGCCGTAGACGTCCTGTTTGTTGAACTTCTTCCCCATACCCGCGAGGAATACAACAGGAAATTCCAGCCCCTTGCTCTTGTGGATGCTCATGAGCCGGACTGTATTATCCTCCTCGCCGACCGTAGTCGCCTCCCCAAAATCCGTATTATATTTTTTCAGGTTCTCGATATACCGGATGAAATGAAACAGGCCTTTATAGCTGCTCTTTTCATAGACCGCCGCCTTTTCCACCAGCATGTCAAGATTGGCCCGCCGCGTCTCGCCCGCAGGCATCGCAGACACATAGTCATAGTAACCGGTCTTTTCATAGACCTGATAGATCAGCTCATGAATCGGCAGGTATGTACTTTTTTGGCGCAGCTCAGCCAAAAGAGCCATAAAACCGGAAAGCTTTGCACAGATACGGTCATCCGTCCCGGTCCTGTCCTCCAGATACCGGTTCACTGCCGCATACAGCCCCCGGTCCTGCCCTTTTTCGGCACAGCTGCGGTAGTATGCCATGATTTCGGCAAGTTCTGCATCCGCAGCGCCCACAACAGGCGACCGGAGCACCGCCGCCAGCGGGATATCCTGCATTGGGTTATCGACCGCAGCCAGAATGCTTAAAACCGTCTCCACCTCGATCGTGTTAAAATATCCCATCCGGGATTCGGCGTAAGCAGGAATCCCCTCATTCATCATCACCGATAGAAGGGTCTCCGTCCACCCGGCCGTACTGCGCAGAAGGACTACGATATCCCGGTACTGTGCGATCCGGTAGCCGCCCGTGCCGTTTAATTTCTTGTCCCACACCAGCATTCCGGTCCCTGGATCCGTCATCTCCCTGATCTTCATCGTGATCAGCCTGGCTTCCATCTCCCTGCTGGTGTAGTCGGCCACCTCTTCATCTAGCTGCTGCAAACTGGCATCCCCGGTATCCACCACGTAAAGCTCCGGGATTTTCGCCGTCCGCCCTTTTGTCTCTTCAAATCGTGCTCCCGGATGCAGCGCCGCGTCCTCGGTATAGCGGATATTTCCCAGATTCCTCGTCATGATCCGGTAAAAGACCGCGTTGATGCCTGCAAGCACCTCATTCCGGCTCCGGAAATTCTGATGCAGCTCAATCTTCTGGCAGCCGCTGTCTGAGGTGCCATAAGGCGCATAAGTATCATATTTTTCCAAAAACAGCTCCGGCCTCGCCAGACGGAACTTGTAGATGCTCTGTTTTACATCTCCCACCATAAAGACGTTTGGCTGCCCAAACCGCTCTCTGGACACCGCATGAAGCAGCGTTTCCTGCACCAGGTTGCTGTCCTGGTACTCATCCACCAGCACCTCTTCATACTGGCTGCTCAGCTCATCCGCCACATCTGTATAGCACAGTTTCCCGTCTTCATGAAAGGTCAGCACCTTTAGGGCTTCATGCTCCAGATCGTTGAAATCCACCAGGTTGCGGTCCTGTTTTTTCTCCTGGTACCTGCGGGAAAATTCCCCGGCAAGCTCCAAAAGCATCCCGACTGCCTCCCCGGTATGTTTCAGGTCCGCCATCATCTCCTCCGGTTTTGCAAAGGCGTACAGCTCACGCATCTTCGTAACCGCCTTTTTCATCCGGTCCCGGCAGCCCGTCACATATGCCTTTTTCTCCGGGTCTACCTCCTTGCTCCGGACAGTGGCCAGCCGGTCCCAGGTGATTCCCGAAAGGACCGCAAAAGCCGCCTCAAAATTCTCCGCGCCCCGGATGGCTTCCAGTTTCTTCAAATCCTGCTCAAACATCGGCTCATAGGCGCACAGATATTCGTCCTCCCGGCAGACTGACAGCGCCTCTGCCGCCTGGATACACAGCTCATCTGCCTGTTTTCTTAAATCCTCCATCAAAAACTGCATCCAGGGCGTCTGCATCAGCCCGTCCTCATCCCGGACCTCCAGCTCCTTTTTGCAGGCCGCAAGCCACTCGTCCGGATAAGGATTGCTCTGGGAAAACGAATAGACCTTCATGATCAGATCCTCGATCCCCGCATCGCTTTTTCCCTGGGCATAAGTTTCCACAAACTGCTCGAACCGCTCGTCTTCCTGACCGTAATGGTCCTCCAGCATTTCCTGCATGACATCTGCCTTTAACAAGGTCAGCTCTCCCTCATCCCCAATCTTAAACGCCGGGTCAAGATCCAGCCTGTTGAAATGGTTTCGGATCAGGTTCAAACAAAAGCTGTCGATCGTCGTGATCTGGGCATGGTGGACCAGGGCGGCCTGGATCTGGAGGTGCTCATTTTCCGGCGTCTCTGCAAGCTTTTGTTCAATCGCCGCCCCAACCCGCTCCCGCATCTCTCCTGCGGCCGCATTTGTAAACGTCATAACCAGTAATTTATCAATGTCGATCGGATGATCCGGGTCCGTCACCATACGGATGATCCGCTCTACCAGCACGGCTGTCTTGCCGCTTCCCGCCGCCGCGCTGACAAGCAGGTTCTTATCCCGGCTCTCAATGACCTGCATCTGCTCTGCTGTCCAGTTTACTGACATATCTCCTCCCAGATTTCTTCGGTTTTTTTGTTTTTCAGCTTCCGGTAGTCATACCCTGCCGTCTTTCGGTCGAAGCCGCATACCGCATGGTACGGGCAGTAATCACAGGCCGTCCTCGCCCCGTTTTTATATGGCGAAACAGCGATCTCCCCGTCTAAAATCTCCCTGCCGGTCTGTTTTAATTTTTCATGAACATAGCCGCGCAGCTTCTCAAAACGCTCCCGGTTTGCCACCGAGGACTTTGCCTCCTGCACATCCCCGTCTTTCAAGACAACAGGGATGATATCCGACTCCTTCTGAATCGACTGGTCCATATGCCGGATGACCTCCAGCTCGCTGTTGACCAGACCGTTCATCCTGAGTTTTCTCAATATCTCCGCCTCGATCTCTTCCTGTGACTGGCTGCCTTCTTTCTGGATGACCGGGTCCTGGATGTTGTAATACAAGATTCCCGCCGGGACGATCTCCTTTTCAGGATATGCCCGCTCCGTCATCTCCATCACCGCGTCCATATAGACCACAAGCTGTAATTGCAGACCATAGTACAGCGCCGCCAGGTCAAAGGAAGTGCTGCCCGATTTGTAATCAATGATCTTCACATACACATATCCGCCATCTTCACATACGTCCATCCGGTCAATCCGCCCCCGCAGATGCAGCGCCTCTTCCCTGGATAACGCGATTTTCATCGCGCGCAGATCGTCTGCCGCAGAAAAGGAAACCTCAAATCCCACAGGGACAAAATCTCCTTTCAGGATCTGCTGCTGCAGCGCCCAGACTGTTCTCTGGGTGATGTTCTCCACCCGCCTTGCCAGATAAGCATTGCGGGAAGAACTGTTTAAAATGGTATTGCCGTACTCCTCTGTCACCTGTTTTACACAGCGCTTTACAAGGCTGGTACGCTCCTCATCGGTGACGGTCCGCCAGTCTCTTCCCTCTTCTTTCATCCTGGAAAAGCACAGGTCAATGGAGTCGTGAAACAGATTTCCGATATCGGCTGCCGCCAGTTCATAACGCTGCCGCTCCATCAGCTCCAGTCCGTATTTCAGGAAATGCCCGTAGGCGCACGCCGCATACTGCTCCAGCCGCGTCACGCTTCCGCTGACAATAGAGCCATAGAGAGCCTGCGCCACCGCATGGCCGATCCCCTGTTTTTCATATACGTAGAAAGCCGCGTCCACCAGCTTCTTTACCTCTTCCCGGTATTCATCCGAATCAAAAAACCACCGGTACAGTTCTAAAAAGACGCTGCGCTCCTCCCCCTCCTTCAAGTCTCCATAGCTTTGCAGCCCTTCGATCAGCATCCGCTTTGCCTCCGGCACCGAGTAAACCGCCGAAACAGCCTCCTCCCCTGCTGTCCTTGGCTTCAGCCCGGGATACATCTTCCGGAGTTCCCCGATCAGGTAGGACGCCCTGCGGCTTTTTCCATCCGCTCCCACGGCTGCCCATGTCAGGATCAGATGGGCAGACGGCTTTGTCATCATCAGATAGAGATAAAACCGCTGGATAAAGCTGTCTTCTCTCGCCGTCGGAGCCAGTTCCAGCTCATTCTGCCCGAAAAACTCCCGCTCCTTGTCCGTCAGAAGGCTGCCCCCATCTTTTCTTGCAGGCACGATCCCGTCATTTACCCCCACAAAAAACAGGACTTTGATATGGGCGAGACGGGTCCTTGTGATATCCCCGACCACTACCCGGTCTACCGTAGCCGGAATCACGCCTACTTTGATTTCCGCAAACCCGGCGTCCAGAATTTCTATAAATTCCTTCCGGCTCACCTTTTCCCTGCCCAAAAGAGCGCTGACCCGCTTAAGAAGTTCCGTGACCAGTCCGTAGACCTGGCTGTATTCTTTCGCCAGCCGGTATTCCCCGATTTCAGAAAAATACGCCTGATACTCCTCCATTTTCTGCTGGATCCTGCCCGCCTCCAGAAATTCTGCGACAGCGTCCGCCATCCTGCCGATGGTGATCTCCTTGTCGGCAAATGCTTCCCGCATAGCAAACAGAGGCGCCATCACCTGGTCCCGAAATTCATTCAGCTCGACGAGGTTTAAGTTCTTTCCTCCCCGATAGACCCGCTCCCACGTCTCTCCCCACCGTTTGTGTCCCCGGATTCCCAGGGCAAGCACATAATTTTCCATCCGGTCTGTCATCTCCCGGTCGCCGGTCACCAGCCCTGTCCGCAGATACCGAAACACCGTCTCGTAGGTAAAGTCCTTTCGTATGACCTCCAGCGCCGAGCGGATCAGTTCCACCATCGGATTATCGAGGATGTTCTTCTTATCATCCATAAAGCAGGGGATGTCCTGCTGCTCAAACTGGTGGGCAATCTCTTTTCCATACCCCTCCAGATCGCCGGTGATCACCGCGATATCACGGTAGCGGAAGCCGTCGTCCTTCACCATCTTTTGGATCCGGTGCACCACATAGCCAATCTCCCCCGCAGGGTTTGTCCCCTGATAAAGTTCCAGGCTTCCATCCTCCGGTCCTTCGTACTGTCCCCTTCGGTAGCGGAACAGGTTCCGTTCCAGATAATCAAGCTGAGGGTGCTCTGCAAACCGGAAGGACGGGCGTTCCTTCAGCCAGATATCTTCAAGCTTCTCCACCTTGTTCTCGCTGGCCATCCGTGTCAGCCTCCGCACCATATTGCTGCTCGTATAGAACAGATTCTGCATTCCAAGAGGCTGGTACAGATGCACGTTATGGTCTGCCGTCACAGTCACCGCCACCTGTCTGCAGTGCGTCATGAACAGCTCTAACAGACGGTACTGCACCGGCGTAAATCCCACAAAACAGTCCAGCGCCACCACGCTCTTTGACAGCAGGCCGGACCGGGGCACTACCTGGCACAGCACATCCAACACTTCTTCCGTCGTGATATAAAGTCCCGCGATGTAATCCTGGAAACCCTGGAACACAACCGAAAAATCCTCCAGCTTCTGCCTCAGAAGCGGCGTTCCCGCCCGCGGCGCCATCTCCCGCAAAATCTGAGGGGTGATTCCATACTGGTAAAACTCAGACAGCATGGATTTTAACTGGTTCACAAATCCGGTCTGGTTCAGGTGGCCGGAGAACAGGACAAGCTCCCGCCTGTGGTCGGCCGCCACCTTTCTCAGTACCATCGATTTTCCCATATCGTCGAGCACCGTAAGGCTCTCCACCGCCAGCTCCTCAAATACACGGTAGGCAAGCCGCTGAAAGCTGACGATGTCAATATTCATCGTCCCGTGCTTCGGGTGCAGGGTTACGATATCCTTCTGAGCCTGCATTGAAAACTGCTCCGGTACCAGCACGATGTACGGCAGTTCCGGGTGCGCCATCGATTCTTCAATAATTTTTTTATATAAAAAACTGGTCTTTCCCGATCCGGAACCTCCCAGTATCAACTGTAACGACATATCCTGGCCTCCTGTATTTTCTGCTTCGCACCTTGCGGCGCGTTCCCGCCATCAGCTTTTTATATCTTATCATAAATACAGCCAAACCGGAATAGATTATATCAAACATGCACGGAGGTTCCCCATGAGCTCCAAAACAAAAATCGTCGTCCTGCGAATGAAAGAAATTATATACACTGCCATATTTATCGGCCTCGGCATCCTGTTGATCTCGCTGCTCTTCATCATGTTCCGTCCGAAAAAGGACGCCCCCGCCTCCTCGGACCAGGTGCTTTACATACCCGGCGTCTACTCCTCAACCCTGCAGCTTGGCACGCAGGAAGTCAATGTGGAGGTTACGGTAGATGCAGACAAGATAACATCCATCACGATGGTCCCTTTAAGCGAATCCGTCACCACTATGTATCCGCTGATCCAGCCGACCCTGACCGCCCTGACCGAACAGATCTGTGAAAAACAGACTTTGCAGGGGTTAAAGGTTCCCGACGAAAGCCGGTATACCTCACAGGCGCTGGTCGGTTCTATTGAAAGGGCGCTAAAAAAAGCCAGGGTCAAATAACTCTTGTGTTTTCAAGGTGGGGGCTGTCGGGAAATAGATAGCCCCTGAAATGGTGTAAACCATTTTTAGTTGATTAATTCGGTACTTTCGTCCGTTGGATAAAATTGGAGTTCATCTTGGATTGTCTTAAATGCTCCGGCATCGTTCCAGCCGTATGTCATTCTATTTCCCATCGCCGTCATAGCAGGATATTGTAACCAGCTTTGTTGATGTATGTAATTAAACCAACTGCTGATGATATATCCATCTTGAGCTTCGTCAACAGGATATGCTACATATCCTCTGTGATTACTACCGCCATGTGGCATAGAGAATGCTGCAAAAACATCGGTATTGCATTGTTCCCCCCAAAAGATACTGTTGGAAGTGAATGTTTGCGTACCAAGGGAGTAATAATCAGCAACAAATGTTTCGCCGTCGTTGTCATACAGGACACGTCCTGTTACATCACCTGCTGAATGCCAACTCTCAGAAATATCTCTGTAAGCAGGCCATAGTTGAATTGCTTCAGTTCCATAAAATCCGGGGGCTGTTGTCCAGAGAAAATGATGGAAAATAATCCAGCGTTCCCGTTCGCCGGAAACTTGCACGCCTACGCCTGTAATGCGCAGCTCCCTCACATCGTAGACGGTTTTACGCTCGACGTGGCATGCCCCATCATCACTCACATGCTCTGTTGTTTCAACTCTTCCATCGTTCACCGGCTCATCTGTAACATCAACAACAACCTGCAACGCACCCTCACAAGCAGCAATATCTTTAGCACCGAGGTCATTTAACACATACTCCGGAAAACCAAGGCTCACAAGATGTGATTTGATTTCCTCGACATTATCATGTTCAGAAGAATTACGTTCAGTCCACTCCATAGGGTAGCTGCCGCCAAACACATAGCCGCACACACTCCCAAGGGTCAAAAACGAGGCAAATAAAATTACGATGCATCGGTCTGTTATTTTAATTGGAGCCGTTCTGATTGCATAGCCCGCTTCGTCCAGTTCTTTAGACAATTTATATAGGTTACGAATGATGAAAAAATACCCGACAAGCATGAACCCGGCAATTATCAATCCACTATAATGAATTAAGGCAAGCACATACATCAGTGCGTACCACACAATCAAGGCAACGGCTCCACCTGCACGGGGTGGAAATCCTGCCTTCTGTTGAACAGAAATAAATCCACGCCAAAGACAAACAAACTGAATTAACAACAGAAACAAATTCGCAACAGTCAGCACCGTTCCGATTGCAGACGCATACACATTGCTTTGAATAATTGTTGTATTGAGTATCAGTGATGAAAAGAAGTATACTGCTTGAATAATCGACACACAAAAGCAACTTCCAAACCACCTGTTTTCGTGTCGCAAGGTGCGAAATCCAAGTAGGAGCAGGATTGTGCCGACAGCAGGAAGAATATAATTCAGACACCAAACGTTTAATGTGATTGCTGTTAGTGCCATGCCGGCTAAAATACGGTTTATGGACTTTTTCCATGGAGTGACTTCTGCCACAACATCTTCTGGCGGCAATTCTCTCATATTTTCCCATTCACAATCACTCATATCCTTCATCTCCTAACATTTAATGCGTTCCAGCTTCCACGCTGAGATGCTTTTACACAAGGAAAAAAATAAGCGCTACCCGGTCAAAAACCAAGTATCGCTCATTTTCCTTAGCCAATCCCGTCTGACAGATGACGCAATTTAGTAATTTTGGTCTTTCACTGTTTTACGGATACTGGCAGAAATTCCGGGAATCCCTTTTTCTTTACTGATCTGCCTCTGCTGCCGGAGTTCCGGCAATCTCCGCTTCCTGCTCCTTCGTCTCCTCCTCAAGCTTCTCAGCCGGGCTGAGCACTTCTTCCGGCTCCGGAATCCCTTTGCACTTTCTGAATATCTGCATAAATTCCTTGCCTGTGATCGTCTCTTTCTCGATCAGGAACTCGGCTATCTGGTCCATCACATCGCGGTTCTCACTGAGCAGCCGTTTTGCCTCCTCATAGGATTCCTTCAAAATCCGCATCACCTCGACGTCCACCTCTGCCGCCGTCGCATCTCCGCAGTTCATCACGGTGCGTCCGGTCAGGTACTGGTTCTCCTGCGTTGCAAGTCCCATCAGACCAAATTTATCAGACATGCCATACTGGGTCACCATCGCTCTTGCAATCCTGGTCGCCTGTTCAATATCGTTGGCCGCTCCGGTCGTCACCGTATCAAAGACCAGTTCCTCCGCCGCACGGCCAGCCAGATATCCCACCAGCATCGCCTCGATCTCTTTTTTCGTGTTCAGGAATTTCTCTTCCTCCGGCACGTGCATCACATATCCGAGCGCTCCCATCGTCCTTGGGACGATCGTAATCTTCTGTACCGGCTCGGCATCCTTCTGAAGGGCGCTGACAAGGGCGTGACCGACCTCGTGATAAGATACGATCCGTCTCTCTTCCTTATTCAGCACACGGTCTTTCTTCTCCTTGCCGACTAAAACTACCTCTACCGCCTCAAACAGATCCTTCTGGCTTACCGCACTCCTGCCGTTTTTCACCGCCAGGATCGCCGCCTCATTGATCATATTGGCAAGGTCAGAACCAACTGCGCCGGAAGTGGCCAGCGCAATCGCATCCAAATCCACCGTATCATCTAAAGAAACATTCTTCGCGTGGACCTTCAGGATGTTCACACGCCCTTTCAGATCCGGCTTATCGACAATGATCCTCCGGTCAAAACGCCCCGGACGCAGAAGCGCCGGATCGAGAATCTCCGGACGGTTCGTCGCCGCCAGCACCAAAAGACCTTTGGAGGAATCGAATCCATCCATCTCCGAAAGAAGCTGGTTTAAGGTCTGCTCACGCTCATCATTGCCGCCGCCAAACCGCGAGTCACGGCTCTTACCGATCGCATCCACCTCATCGATAAAGATGATGCACGGAGCGGACTCCTGCGCCTGCTTAAACAGATCGCGGACACGGGACGCACCCACGCCCACAAACATCTCTACAAAATCAGAGCCGGACAGGGAATAAAACGGAACCTGGGCCTCGCCTGCCACCGCTTTTGCAAGCAGGGTCTTACCTGTTCCGGGAGGTCCTACCAGCAGCGCGCCTTTGGGCAGCTTAGCCCCGATATGGGTGTATTTTCCAGGATTGTGCAAAAAATCCACAATCTCTACAAGAGATTCCTTCGCCTCATCCTGTCCCGCCACGTCTTTAAACGTGATTCCGGTTTCCTTCTGCATATAAACTTTTGCATTGCTCTTTCCGACGCCCATGACGCCTCCGCCGCCCATCCGCTTCATCATAAAATTCATGAAGATCACGATGCAGACAAAGGGGATCAAAAAGCTGAGTATCGTCTCAAACAAGACGCTGGAATCCTGGGCAACGACCTTCACGTCCACGCCTTTTTCTGCCAGTTCCCCCACAAACTCACTGTAGCCCGGCAGCGGGACCACATAATACTGGATGAACTTGCTCGCCTTTTCAAAATCAGACCGGTAAGTAATGGTCAGCTCCCCGCCCTTCACCGTGACGGATTCCACATGCCCCTGATTTGCCTCGTTGACAAATTCGCTGTAAGTCACTTCCTGCCGCTGCTTATCCATCATAAAGTTCTTCATCATGGTAACTGCTGACAATGTGATGATCGCCGCGATCAAAAGCATCATAAACTGCCCTTTGGGCATCTTATTACTGCCGTTATTGTTGCCGCCGCTGTTGTTCGGACGGTTATTGTTGTTATCCATGCCGTATGTTCTCCTATTCCTCGATATGCACTCTTAAGTTTTTGCATAACTAAACTACATTATAATCGCTGTACTATGATAAATCAAGGAAAGTCCTGAGAAAAAAACTAAATTTTTTCTAAAAAAGCCCGTGTTTCAAGGGTTTGCCGGAACGGCGATAAAAAAATAGAATTTTCTGTAACTTCTTGACAAATATTCTCATCTGGTATAAATTAATAATAGTTACTATTATTTATATCTATCAAGGAGGAATATTATGTCCAAACATCTTTTCGCCGATATCCGCATCCCCGTTTCAACCTCGAACCCCTCCATTTTCCGCCATGAGGATCTCTGCGTAAAATGCGGGCAATGCCGCCGTGTCTGTGAGGAAAGCGCAGCCGTCGGAAAGCTCTACGACCTTTTGAAGACAGGCGATGAACCCATCTGTATCAACTGCGGCCAGTGCACCAACGTCTGCCCGGTCAATTCCCTGGTAGAAAAGGAAGAATACCAGCAGGTAAAGGAAGCCATCGCAAATCCAGATTCCATTGTGATCTTCAGCACATCCCCTTCTGTCCGGGTCGGCCTTGGAGAAGCTTTTGGGATGCCAAACGGCTCCTTCGTGGAAGACAAGATGGTAGCTGCCCTGCGTGCCCTTGGCGCTGATTACGTGCTGGACACCAATTTCGCCGCCGACCTCACCATCATGGAAGAGGCTTCCGAACTGGTCAGCCGCGTGACTTCCGGCCTGGCGCCCCTCCCCCAGTTCACAAGCTGCTGCCCCGCATGGGTAAAATTTGTCGAGACCTTTTATCCGGAGCTGCTGCCCCATATCTCCTCCTCCAAAAGCCCGATCGGAATGCAGGGGCCTACGGTTAAGACATACTTCGCAGAGCAGATGAACCTGGATCCGAAAAAAATCGTCAACGTCGCCCTCACTCCATGCACGGCAAAAAAATTCGAGATCCGGCGGGAGGAGATGAATGACAGCGCCTCCTATCACGGAATTGAAGGAATGCGCGACATGGATTATGTCATCACCACCAGGGAGCTTGCCAAATGGATGAAGGAAGCCGGAATCCAGCTTCAGGGGCTGCCTGGCAGCGCCTACGACTCTCTCATGGGCAAAGCTTCCGGCGCCGGTGTGATCTTCGGCAATACCGGAGGCGTCATGGAGGCGGCCGCAAGGACAGCCTACTATCTCATCACCGGTGAAAACCCGCCAAAGGACTATTACAGCCTGGTTCCGGTACGCGGCGTAGACGGCATCAGGACAGCAGAAATCACCATCGGAGGAAAGCAGCTTACCATCGCAGTCATCCATGAGATCTGCAACGCGATCCCTGTGCTCGAACAGGTAAAAGCCGGAACCTGCCCATATGATTTCATTGAGGTGATGACCTGCCGCGGCGGCTGCATCGGCGGGGGCGGGCAGCCCAAGACCGAGGTGCCGATGACCGACATGGTCCGCTTTGCCCGGATTGCCTCCCTTTACAACCGAGACAGCTCCATGGAACTCCGGCTAAGCCATGAAAATCCTGAGATTCAAAAACTGTATCAGGAATTTTATGAAGCTCCTCTCAGCGAAAAAGCAGAAAAAATGCTCCATACTACATACACAGACCGCAGCAGCGACTTAAACCGCTAGATGATTCCCTGCATAAAATCCACACATTCCCCTCATACTAATCCTGAGGTGAAAAATTTGAAACAACCAGAAAAACCAGAGACAATTAAAAATGACCCCTACGGCTGCGATATCCCTCATGCACTGGATATCAAAGCCAGCTCTGCCAGGGATTGTACCGGCCTGATTCCGTCCCTTCCCCAGTCGGAAGCAGAACTGGAATCCTATGAAGAAATCTATCCGTACCCGGGCGGAATCGCAAATGATTGAATGTCTGAAAAGAGAAAAGAGATGCCGAAACAGCATCTCTTTTCTCGATATCTCATTTTCCTACAGCAATGATCGCATCTATAATGTCCATATACTCCGAGCAATACTTCTCATACAGCGGAAGCACCGCCTCCTGGAACCTGGCTTTCTCCTCCGGCGGCAGCTCGGTCAGGGTACACCCTTCCTTCCGGACCTTCTCCTCCGAGCTTTGCTCCCGCTCTACCCACAGCCTCCGCTCATACAGGGCAGACTCCTCGGCACATTCCCGGATTATCTTCTGATACTCCGGCTTCAGCTTTTCCCAGGAACGCTGGGACATCAGCTGCATCTCCGGAATCCGGTTATGCTCATCGATCGTATAATACCGGGAGACCTCATAATGCCTGGTGGACTCATAAGAAGGCCAATTGTTCTCCGCACCGTCGATCTCCCCGGTCTCCAGGGCCGAATACACGTCCTCAAATGCCATCGGCACCGGCTCTGCTCCCAGCGCGATCACGGTATCCTTCATCAGCTTCGATTCCTGCACACGGATCTTCATCCCCTGCATATCCTCCAGCTGTTCGATCGGGCATACGGAATTGTAAAAATTTCTCGCTCCGGCGTCGTACCAGGACAGCGGCACCAGCTTCGAACCGTCAAAAGAATTCATGAAATCATCCCCGATGTCCCCTTCCAGCACCTTCCACATATGCTCCGATCCGGTATACAGATACGGCATCTGCAGCACATTCAGCTTTGGGATGAGCTCAGCCAGAGAAGACAGGGATACCCGTGCAAAATCAATCCCGCCAAACTGAACCTGGTTGATAACAGACTGCTCTTCCCCAAGCGCCGCGTCCGCATGGACCTGGATCTCAATCTTTCCTCCCGTCCGCTCCCGGACCAGCTCTGCAAACCGGTAAGCCCCAAGCGTCGTCGGATAATCTTCCGCCTGATTTTCTGCATAAGTGAGGACGAATTCCGGAACCGTCACGTTCTTCCCTTTCTGTGCCTTACAGCCGATGCACATCACGCCAAAAACCGCAACAGACAAGAAAAGCGTAAGCAGCCGCAGATATTTTCTCTTTCCTATCCTCTTCACCATCGTCCTCCCTTCCATACTATCGAGATAAATCTCTACTCATCATTTCTTTATTCTGGAAGTAATATACTCATAAAACGCATCTCTCTCCCCTCCCAGCACACGGTCCGTAAGCAGAAAGCCATGTGTGGTGTCGGAAAAAATGATGATCATTGTGGGCTTTTTGGAGATTTTTCTGACCTCTGCCCATTTGATGTTGGAAAACTGCTCCCCTACTTTGATATGAATGCCCTCATCGCTGAAGGAAACCGTCGTATCCTGCGTAAAACCCGCCGCCTGCTTCTTTGCCCGCAGATAAACCACCATCGGCTGTATCACGGTAAACAGGCACACGCCAAATACCAGCAGCGCCCTAAATCCCACCCCCGACACACTCCAGCGCGATACGATCAGCGCCAACACCGCAAATGTAAAGATGATATTGCAGACCCCGACCATAGAACCATAGGTATAGTACATCGATAACTTCCACAGTTCAAATGCCGTCGTCCGGTATGTATACTGAAACCTCATGCTTAATCCTTTCTGCACAATCAGGCATTAACAAAAATCGTTAATGCCTGAAAGATACGTTCTTTTATTATATTTTACTTCATACCGCCCATTTAAGCAAGTACTGACGGCAGCCACATGCTGACAGCCGGAACGAAGGTGATCAGCAGCAGCGTGATGATCATGCACAGATAAAATGGCAGGGTCGCTTTGACTACCCGCTCCATCGGTACCTTAGACACCGCGGAACCGATAAACAATACGGCGCCAACCGGCGGAGTCAGAAGACCGATACCACAGTTTAAGATCACCATGATTCCGAACTGGATCGGGTCAATACCGATAGATGTCGCGATCGGCAGAAGGATTGGCGTAGCGATCAGGATGATCGGAGCCATATCCATGATACATCCCAACACCAGCAGGATCAGGTTCAGAAGCAGCGCCAGAAGAATCGGGTTTCTCGTCATTCCGGTAATCGCGCTTGCAGCCAGATCCGGAACATGCAGTGTGGTCAGGCAGTATCCGAAGATACTGGAGGTAGCGATCAGAATCATAACGATAGACAGCGTATCCACACAGCTCTCCAGAACATTCCACACGCCTTTCCAGTCAAGACCCTTGTAGATAAAGACGCTGACCAGCAGGCTGTAGATAACTGCGACTGCCGCAGACTCCGTAGCCGTAAATACACCGCCGACAACGCCGAATACCACGATCAGGATTGCAGCCAGCGCCCAGAAGGATACGCTCAGCTGTTTCAGCAGGTTTACAATGCTGAACTTCTCACCCTTCGGATAATTCCGTTTTACGGAGATGATATAGGAGCCGATCATCAAAGTCAGCGCCAGCAGAGCGCCCGGAAGATATCCGGCAAGGAACAGGCTTCCTACAGAGATGCCGCCTGCCGTCGTCGCATAAATTACCATATTGTGGCTTGGCGGTACCAGAAGTCCCTCACAGGAAGAAGTAATGGTAACTGCCGTTGAAAAATCATCATCATATCCCTGGTCTACCATCATCGGAATGAGCAGGGATCCAAGGGAAGCCGTATCTGCCGCCGCAGAACCGGAAATTCCCCCGAAGAAATAAGAAGCTACGATGTTTACCATCGCCATACCGCCGCGCATCCAGCCTACACAGGCATTGGCAAGCGCGATCAGCTTTTCCGAAATACCGCCGGCGCCCATCAGGCAGCCCATCGTGATAAAGAACGGAACAGCCATCAGGCTGAAGGAACTGATTCCTTTTACCATCTGCTGGCAGATCGTCGTCAGATTATGCCCCTGTGTCAACAGGCAAAGCACCGATGAAAGCGCAACTGCATATGCAATCGGAAAGCGGAGGAAAACCATCAGGAAGAAACTTCCAAGCAAGACCAAAATCGCCAAACTGTTTACATCCATTACGCAATCTCCTCCTTTACAAAGAAACTTTTTATATGGTTATAAAGCGCCTCAATCTCAAATACCACCATCGCAACGCCTGCTACCGGGATTGGGAAATACATCCAGAAGCGGGACAAAAACGGCATGCTGACATAAGTGCCCTTCGAACCGATTCCGGTAGCATATTTCCAGCCTACCGTAATCATGATGATCGCGAGCGCAAATACGGCAAAATCTGCCAGGATGTCAAGCGCGCGCACCAGATTTTTAGGAAGGTAACGGTCAAAAGCCGTCATACGGATATGAGCGCCTCTGCGGATCGCAAGGGCTGCGGAAAGCACCGCCATGTAGGACATACAGGTCAGCACGACTTCCTCACTCCAGGACGGGTCCGGGATAAACGAAATATATCTTCCCGCTACGGCCATTGTCGCGATCAGGATATCCGCGATCAAAAGCAGCTTACAGATCACCATGACTACCTTATAGGTCATGTCATAGGCAGGTTTAATCTTATCAATCTTTTCAAATATGGACGGCATACAAATCCCCCTTCATAAATAGCAGGCACAGGGGCAGTTACGCTCCCTGTGCCCAATCACAGCTCAATGTTCTTATTTCATATCAAGAATCTGCTGATACAGTTCAGCCTGGTCTGCAGTAGAGGATGCGATGATATCTTTACAAGCATCCTGCCACGGAGTGATGTCTTCAACCTCAACTACGTTGCATCCGTCTGCCTTTAACTGCTCCAGAACCTCATCCTCAGCTTCCTGGGAAATCTGACGGTTGTAATCGGAAGCAACCTTAGCAGCCTCCATCATAGCGTTCTGCTGGTTCTCAGTCATCTTATCCCAAGCTTCGTCGGTGATAACTACCTGGATCGCACCCAGAGTATGACCATCCAGAATCAGGTTGTTGGCAACTTCGTTGAATGCGTTTGCTTTGTAGTTTGCAATCGGCTGCTCAGCGCCGTCAACAACGCCGGTCTGCAGTGCAGAGTACAGTTCGTTCATGGATACTACAGTTGCGTTTGCTCCAAGACCTTCTACCATGCCTACCATGATCGGGTCGTTGGATACACGGATCTTCATGCCCTTCATATCATCCAGACCATTTACTGGTTTGGAGTAGAAGAAATGACGGAAGCCTTCCTCGCCGTAGAACAGACCTCTTACGCCCAGTCCGTTGTCATGCGGCTCCATCAGGAATTCAGGTGCCAGATCACTGTTTACGAAGTTCCAGTAATGATCGCGGCCTGCAAATGTATATGGAATAGACAGCAGTACGGATTTCTTAGCGCCATAGCTGGTCAGAGCAAATGCGGAAATACGGGAAATATCAATGGTTCCGCCGCCGCCAAGCATAGCATCCAGTACGTCATTCTCAGAACCCAGTACACCGCTCGCCTGCAAATCGATCTTAACAGAACCGCCGGTCAGCTCCTCTACTGTCTCTTTGAATTTCATATCTGTCTTGCCGACGATCGTATCTAACGGGTTAACCTCTGCCATAACCAGAGTGATCTGCGGATCGTTAGATTCTGCTGCCGGTGCCTCAGTTTTGTCGCCTTCTGCTGCGGTAGTTGCCGGTGCCTCAGTTGCTGCCGGTGCTGCGGTGGTTGCCGGTGCGTCCGGAGTCTTCAGACCACAGCCTGCCAGTGAAGAACAAACTACGGCTGCACATAATGCTGCGCTTAAAAATCTTTTTTTCATGTTGCTTCCTCCTTGATACTTTTTGTTTGGTTTCCGTGTGAGTAATCACACTTTCTTAACACAACCTCATTATACCTTAATCCTCTATTAATGGAAACGGTAAATAATTGACATTCCTAGTATAATTTTATCCTGATCGGTAAAATAATTGTGCAGTTATGCCAAACCCTTCTATTTCTGCTGAAACAGCTCCATCCTGTATTCGGTCGGGCTGCTCCCTGTATAGCGTTTAAATACCTTTGCAAAATAATTGGAGTCGCTGTATCCGACCGCCTCACCCACATTTTTTACGTTGACGGTCGGCTCTGCCAGAAGCTTTTTTGCCTCCTCCATCCGAAACTGCGTCAGATACGCCGTAAAATTACAGGAAAAACACTGTTTGAACAGTTTGCAGAAATACGCCTCCGAATAATTCATCATCCGCGCCACATCCTGCATGGAAAGGTCGTTCATATAGTGCTCGCAGATATAGCTGCGGATAATCTCCGATACCTTCGATATCCGCCCATAGCCGCTCTCGCCCACATCCTCCGCGGCTTCCACAGCCTCCGCCTGAGGAGGTTCCTGCCCCGCCGCGATCTGCGCCTGCGCGGTCCGCTCATCCCTGCGCCGGTCCGCAAGCCGGATTGCCTCTTCCAGAACCGACAAAAGCTCTTCCTCCTGATAGGGCTTCAAGAGATAATCCAGCGCCCGGACCGTGATCGCCTTCTTGGCATAGTTGAACTCATCAAACGCCGTCAGGAAGATAATACTGCAATACGGGTCCGTCTCCCTGATTTTTTCTGCCGTCTGAATCCCGTTGATCCCGGGCATCTCGATATCCAAAATGGCGATTTGAATCTTTTTTTCTTCATATATTTTAAGAGCTTCCCGCCCATTCTCGGCCTGATGGATCTCGCAAATATCCCCCAGGTGCTTTTGCACTGTCTTGTGCAATACCATGCGTTCAATGGCCTCATCATCCGCTATCATTACCTGATACATCCCATATCCCTCTCTTCATCTGTAAACCGTCTCGCGACCTGCTCCGTTGTCAATGTCTGGGGATCCGCATCTGTATGATGGTCCCCATCCCTTCCTTACTGTAAATCTTCAAATCCGCCCCCTCGTACATCATGTGGAGCCGTTTATAGATATTTCCAAGACCGATGCCAATCTTTGACGTCTTTCTCTTCCGACATGCGGCCCTCAGCTCTTCCAGTCTGATCCTGCTCATCCCCACACCGCTGTCTGCGATTGTGATGACGATCTGTTCGCGGCTGTCCACGATCCTCACATGAATCTTTCCTCCCTGCTCCTTCTTTGATATCCCGTGGATAATGGCATTCTCCACAATGGGCTGCAGGGAAAAGGACGGAATGATCACACTGTCCTCATCCACTGCGATGCGCTTCTCATACTGGATCCTGCTGCCAAAACGCATCTGCTGAATGTACATATAGTCATCCACAACCTTCAGCTCCTGCCTGAGAGGCACTTCCGTCTCCGTCGTCTTCAGATTGTAGCGGAAAAGATTGCTCATGCTGGATATCATCTTCTCCGTGGTATCTGCATCCTCAAGCTTTGCCATACAGGCTATCATGTTCAGCGTATTAAACAGGAAATGGGGATTGATCTGGCTTTTCAGCACCTCAAACCGGGTGGCCTCCAGAATCTTCTCCATCTCCACCCGGTCCAGCTCTTCCTTATGCAAAAGCTCCGCCATCTCATGTTTTTCCTCCAGGGTAGTGATATACCTGGACGTTGCGTGTTTCATCTTGTTAAACGCCTGGACCAGCTCTCCCATCTCATCCCGGTTCTCCACCACGATATCATCGCCGGTATAATCATTGCGGGCGATCTTTCGGGAGACGTGGGCCAAAAGTTCTACCGGATTGACCACGGCCGCCTTCATCACTTTCGTCATATATAAGATGATAACGATGAACACCAGCCCCAGCCCTAACAGCCAGTATGGAATCTGGTTCAGCATCGGCACTCTCGCCAGATACTCCTGGTTGCCGTCCTCCAGCGTCAGTTGCACCAGCACCCTTGCATAGGCGCTCAAATACCCCTGCATCCGGTAAACCTCATAAAGAGACGTCACATAATCCGGCTCAGACCCCTTCATCCCGGCCACACGGTCGCGGGCTTCCCCATAAGACTCGTAGGCATTGCGGATCGACCAGGTCCGCGCATACCGCCGGGATCCGATCTCTTCATACTGAAACGGAAGCGCCGCCAGACTGTTCTCCGTGACCAGGCATGCCGCCTCATACTCTCCCCGGTTTTCATCGGATTTGCGCCTGACAAACGTCTCAAATGCAGCCGTCTCCAATTCCATCGCTTCCTGAAACGCATGGCTTCTCGCATTATCATCCAGAATCTTTCCAAAACCATACAGTGCAAAATTCACGACTATAATGTTCATCAGGATGGCAAGGCCGATCGTCAGTACCACCGCACCGGCAAACACGCCAAATTTCTGCTTTAATGTGAAGGACAGCCACCATTTATGGATGCGTCCTTTTTTCTCCACCGCCTGTATTCCCTCTGTTTTTTTCTCATCCAAAGTTCTCTTCACACCATTTCTTCCCGGGGATCAATAAGTTCCCCGTTTCAGCAGCTTTCTCAGATAAGCAAACGTCGCCTCTTCTCCCCTGTCTTTCAGCATCAGCAGGATCTTTTCCAAAAGCGCCTTTGTCTCCGGGTTCATCACGCCGTCCAGATAAGGTTTTTCATTCTGGTAATACTCCCAGGATGCCGCATCTGTATAATCCTTTCCACGGTATACCTTTGATGCCGCCATCCTGTCCATCACCATCTCCACCACGTATCGCAGCGGCATCTTGCAGCCCACCATCCCCCGGCTCTTTTTGGAAAAATCGATCCAGTATTCAAAGTGGTGCTTGTTGCGCCCCTTATGGTGCAGCCACGCCGCCGAATATCCCAGGCTGTCCCGCTCCGCTGCATTGGGACTCCGGGTGCCCTGATAATAGCGAACTCCCGTCAGAAACTCCGACGGAGTGTATTTTGACAGATCATGGAGCAGCCCCTGTCTGTACAGCCCTACTTTAAAACAGTGCTCCATCACCAATAATTTGTGTTCTGTAATCGTCACCAGATGGTGCCATGCATTGCTCAGTCTCATATCGTTTCAGCCGCCTTTCATCACCAACCAGTTTATCACAAAAACCCCTGTCCTTACTACACTTTTTTTCGTTTTCAGAACTTTTCGGAAACTGTTTGACACTTTCTGCATTCTATGCTATTCTTAGGGCAGTTGCAAAAGGCAACGGTAAACCTATTTTTTATTTATTATTTGGAGGTAGCATCATGAGTAGAGGTACAGTGAAGTGGTTCAACAACCAAAAGGGGTATGGTTTCATCTGTGACGAGCAGGGCAACGATTTATTCGTTCACTACTCTGGGCTGGCTATGGATGGCTTCAAAACCCTGGAGGAGGGCGCGCAGGTAGAGTTTGATGTAACAGAAGGTGCAAAAGGCCCGCAGGCTGTAAACGTAACCACACTGTAATTCACATATTCTATGGAATAAAACTTTATACGCACGAAAAACTGCCGGACCGTCACCGCTGTTGTGACCGTATCCGGCAGTTTATTTTTTTCTGATTTTTCTATCCTGGTTTAAGCCAGATTCTCCGGTCCAAATCCCATCGGCAGCAATTCCTTTAAAAGAAACGTCCGGTAATCTGTCTCGCTTTTTGCCAGGATCACCCGAAAGGTATCCGGGCGGCAGAATTCCATCATCACCTGGCGGCAGACCCCACAGGGGGCGGTATAATCTGTCAATTCGCCATTTTGGCCTCCGACAATACAGATTGCCTCAAATTGCCGCGCGCCCTCGCTGACGGCCTTGAAAAATGCTGTCCGTTCCGCACAGTTGGTAGGGGTATAGGCGGCATTTTCGATGTTGCAGCCCTGATATACCGTTCCGTCCGACGCAAGCAGCGCCGCCCCCACCCGAAACCCGGAATATGGCGCATAGGCCCGTTCCATCGCCTGGATCGCCTGGGAAATCAGCTTTCGGTCCGTTGCTTCTGCCTTTTCATTGCTCTTATCCATGCCGCATCCCAGCCTCCTTTACGTCTCTTCCTCCGCAGAATCTTCATGGATCAGGATTCTGACCGCCTCGATTGCCGTGCGAATCGCCGCGTCCGTATCATGGACAACCGGATTTTCCAGTCCGGCTCTGGCCCGTTCCTGATTTGCCATGACAAGCAGGACCGCTCCGGCGCGCACCCTGAGAGAATCGGCCACGATAAAGGCTGCCGCCGATTCCATCTCCGATGCCTTGCACCCCATCCTCACCCAGGCATTCCACTTGTCCGTCAGCTCATATCCCACCGGTTTCGTCTCCGGGGAATGCTGTCCGTAGAAGGAATCCTTGCACTGGACCACGCCGACATGGTGGGGAAGCCGGTTCTTCCTTGCCGCCTGCACAAGCGCCGTCGTCACCTGAAAATCGGCAACCGCCGGATACTCGATCGGCGCATACTCTTTGCTGGTCCCCTCCATGCGGACGGCTCCGTTTGCAATCACCAGGTCGCCGCTCTTTACATCGATGTCCATGCCGCCGCTGGTCCCCACCCGGATAAAGGTATCTGCCCCGCACATCACAAGCTCCTCCATCGCGATGGCAGCCGACGGTCCTCCGATTCCGGTGGAAGTCACGCTGACCTTGACGCCATCGAGCGTGCCGGTATACGTCACGTACTCCCGGCTGTCTGCGATCAGCACCGGATCGTCAAAATATTTCGCGATCTTTGCACACCGCTTCGGATCTCCCGGCAATATGACATATCTGCCGACCTCGCCTTTGGCAACCTGGATGTGATACAATTTTTCTTCATTTTCCGAATAATTTATCATCGCTCTTCCTCCCTGTGAATTTCCCGCCGGCTTTTCGTATCAGCCGGAACTGCTGTCTTTATTATATGCCAAATTCATGGTAATTACAAGAACGCTGCCAAATCCCTACACGCCAAAATGCTCAAACAAGATCTTCTCCGCCTCTGCGTTCCAAAGCCCTCTGTGCTTCTTGCAGCACTCATCCAGCTTTTTAAACAGCGGATCGCTCTCCCCCAGCTTCCCAAAATCTTCAATCGCCGTCAGCGGCATCTCAAACTGGGTATAGGTCAGCTTCTTGCCGCCAGGGATTGACGGAAGGTTCAGCGTGGCATCTGCGATGCTGTCAATACCGCCCACATGGGTCACCATGACAGCAGATTCGATCGCTCCTTTCGATGCCAGGTCGATCGCTTCGATCAGATCATCGGTGTTGCCTCCTGTGGTTCCCAGAATGTGAGTGCTGGTGTAATGTACATTGTACAGGTTGATTTCTGCCTTAAACTGGTTGTCGGTCGGCCCTGCAAAGAAGTTCATACAGCCGTCAAAGGCCAGCAGGCGGTCGCCCATCTCTGCCACCGGACGGTATGGGACATAGACGAAAACGTCATCGTAGCCGTGTCCGTCGGTGATCGCCATCAATTCTGCATCCGCATCCTCCATCTTCGCGGTATTCACATACAGAAGCTCAACCCCTTTTTCTTTTGCAGATTCCTCGGAAATGACCTCTCTTG
The DNA here is from genome assembly GCA_030825115.1 of Lachnospiraceae bacterium. Taxonomy (GTDB): domain Bacteria; phylum Bacillota; class Clostridia; order Lachnospirales; family Lachnospiraceae; genus Brotaphodocola. The sequence goes on along the minus strand of JAPJQL010000006.1, from coordinate 55,878 downwards.
CGCGGGCAATCTTTGCATCGTCCACATCTGTCACCACGATGCGCTTCGGTCTGTTCTCAAACTGGATGCCATAGCTGACCGCTCCCAGGCCCATCGGACCGCAGCCGCCCATAATCAGGATATTGCCGCCTTCCTTCGTCCCCATGGCATGATGGTAATTCTGCTTGTTGGTATGGTAATTTGCGTGATATCCCCCGATGATACAGCTCATCGGCTCTCCAAGAGATGCCTCAAAATAGCTCTCCCCGTCATAATTCAGCAGACAGCCCAGCTCCATCACCTCCGGCGGGATGATGCAGTAGGTGCATGCGCCGCCGAAGAACTCATAGGAATATCCGGGCGATGCCAGGCTCCCTTTATAGTTGAGCGCCGGCTGCTGTGCAAACTTCTGGCCCGGTTTGAACTGATCCTGCCACTTTTTCCCTACTTTTACGATGTCACCGGCAAATTCGTGTCCGATGATGATCGGGTTGGTGTCGATGTTCTGCGGGGCGCGTTTATGGCGTTTGCCCTGCTGTACCAGCTTATAGGTGGACATGCAGATACTGTCGCTGATGACTTTGACCAGAATCTCGTCATCTTTGATCTCCGGAAGTTCAAACTCCTCCAGCCTTAAATCATTCTCCCCATACATTCTGACTGCTTTTGATTTCATTTTATACTCCTCCTCATTGATTATCCCGTGATTTTTATCTCTCCATGTTTTTGGTATCCCTGCAAATCCGGTTTCCCGTCAGATCCGGTTCAGAATTACCTGTTTTTTCAGTTCCTCCACCACATCCATAGCCGGCGGCTTGGTGCCGATCGTAGTTACGGCTCCCGCCGACACTGCCATGCCAAGGGTTACGGTATCTTCCAGAGACAGCTTTCTGTCCCAGCTATATGCCAGGGAGGCTACCATGGCATCCCCTGCTCCTACGGTGGAATGGGATTTTACCTTAAGCCCCGGACAGCGGATGACGCCGTTCTCCCCTACAAACAGCGCTCCCATCTGCCCCAGGGAGATTGCAACCATCTCCGTGCCTTTACAGAGCAGCTGTTTCCCCATGGAAACCAGTTCTTCCTCCGATGCCCGGTAGTCCAGATGATAATACTGTTCCAGTTCCACCCGGTTCGGCTTTAAGATATCCGGTCCTGCCTCCAATCCATGCACAAACAGCTCGCCGTCGGCATCCAGAAGTACTTTCGCCCCTTTTGCGTGTACCCGGTCCATAATGACGGCATATATGTTTTTATCCATTCCCGCAGGAATGCTGCCGGCCAGTACAAACAAGGTATTCTCCCCCGCATAGGCCTCCAGCTTCTGGATCAGCTCCTCGACCTGCTCTTCTGTGGCGGCAGGTCCCGGCTCATTTAATTCAGTGACTTCACCGGTGCTCTCCACCACCTTCGTATTGGTCCTGGTGTCTGCTTCCAGCCAGACAAAATCCGTCCCGATCCCCTGTTCCCTCAATACCTCCTGGATGATCTTCCCGCTTCTTCCTCCCAAAAACCCTGTGGCAATGCTCTCCCCTCCGATTGCCTTGATTGTCTTGGACACGTTGATCCCTTTACCGCCCGCATCCATCTCCACGCTCTGGATCCGGTTCAGCCCGCCGTGCTCCAGGCGGTCAATATCTACCGTCTTGTCGATGGCCGGGTTCATTGTTACTGTTACGATCATAATGATTTCTCCCTCTCTTCCCCTTATTAATTATCAATTTCCCTATTGTTCCGTGAACACTTTATAGATGGCATCCCGGTCGCTTGCGACCACCTGTTCCACCGCGTCCGGTTCTGCCATCTTCCCGGCAATGATGGACAGGATTTCAAGATGGTCCTCCCCGGCTCCCGCGATACCGATGACCAGCTTTACCACCTCGCTGCCCCAGTTTACCCCGTCCGGATAGACCATGACGGCGATACCCGAATGCCTGATATCCTTTTTTGCCTCCTCCACACCATGAGGAAGCGCGATTCCGTTTCCGATATTCGTAGGAAAGCTCAGTTCCCGCTTTAACATGGCATCGATGTAACTTTCATCCACATAACCGCTGTCGACAAGCAGCTTTCCCACCGCCCGGATGGCTTCGTCTTTTGTCACGGCCGGACAATCCAGCCGGATGTTTTCCTTCTTTAAAAGCTCCGGCTTTTCTTCTTTCTTCCTGCCAAATCCAAACATATGGACCTCCTTTTTCTTTGCTGTTTTTTCGGCTTTGCTGTTTCTCTGTGCCTTTATTATAGGGGGTTTGCAGACACAAAATCAATTGAAACAAAATGGCATTTGGCATCATCGGATAGTGCCAGAATTAAAAGCCGGCCGCCCTGAGCCGGCAAGAAGGAAGTCCGTCCGCGAGGTTTTTCGCCGTGCAAAAAACGCAGGGGCGACAGCCACGAGATATGTTCTCGCAGGTTATCGCCCCTGCATCTGTATGCCAGGCTCTATGACTCCTGAGATCATTATACCCTGTCCAGGTACTGATTAAAAAACTGCTTCAGATACCGGGAAAGCAGCGCCCGGATCTGCTCCTTATCCCCCTCCATGATCGTATCCAAAAACTCCGGTTCCTCGATCAGCTGCTCACTGAGATGGCCAAGGATCCGGCTGTTCTCAGCCACATATCCGTCCTTTGGCAAAAGCATCACGATCACCGCACCGATCTGCCGGAAATACGGATCAAGATACAGCCCCAGATCTTTTGTCAGGTACACCGAAAAAACAGGCTTCACCACTCCTTCTGTCCTCGTATGGAACAGGGCAAACCCAAGTTCCGGATAAACCTGGGTACCCAGCTGCTCTCTTGAGCGCAGATCTTCCTGAATCTTCACCTGCCGGTCATGATAGGGGCTTGCACCTTCCCCGATCGCCACCAGCAGCTCTTCAAAACTGATCCGGTTATCCACCTTCCACAGTCCCATATCCTTTATGATGCCTTTGATCTGCGTAGCGATCAAATTCACCTGCTCCAACTGTCTGGTGAACTCCTCTTCCTCTTCTTTCTGCTCCACAAGGGGCATCCGCTCATACCGCCGCACATTCTGCTCGATCGCATCCATATCCCGTTCCGATAACAGAGGGCTTACCATCACCACATCCGCCTCTGTCTCTGTCAGGGGAATCGTCGATACCAGAAAATCGGTCCGCTCCAGTACATAGGGCGTGAGCTCATATTTTCCGTAAGCCTTCACGTCCACCCGGTTTACAAATGACCGCGCAAGCTTTGAGAGCATCAGGCGGGAAATACCGATCCCGCTTGCACAGACAATCCCGACCCGCACCTTCCGCTTGCTCTCCTTTTGCCCCTCCAGCCGGACCATGGCGGCTCCGAAGTGGATGGAGAGAAAACCGATCTCCGTATCCGGCACCGGATACCCGTACCGTCGCTCGATCACCCTTGCCACGTCCAGGCAGCGGTTGTAGATATCCCCATACTCCTGCTTTATATGGCCCAGCAGCGGATTCTGGATTTTCATGCCGTTTGCCAGGCGGACCAGGGTAGGCTGAAGATGGGCGATCAGCCCCTGCACCACGAACTCCTCATCCTGCTTGAGCGCAAACGCCACCTCGCTGTCATAGGCGTCTATCATCTCATTCACTGTATCAAGAAGCTCCCGCGGTTCATTCATCAGCCGCCTTGCCGCCTCGTCCACCTCTACCTGCTGCACTTTCGAGCCTTTGATATGAAGGCAGATATAAGCCGTCTCTTCTTCGGGGATTGACAAAGAAAACTCCTGTTCCAACGCCTCCCTGATCCGCCCCGCAAGCTGATAATCTTCGTCTTCTGCCGAAAATTTAGCAGGCATTTCATTCTCCTCGATCATCTCCTGCTTTAATATCCGGTTGACCGCAATGGTCACATGGATGATCAGACCGGTATAAGAATTCTCCGTCAGGTTCTGGATCCGTTTGTCCTGCATACTGAGGACTGCTTTTACCACACGTTTTAAGATCTCCTCATCCAGAACGCGGTAGATATTTTTTTCATGCTTATCCGACACCATACGGAGCAGTGCCTCGCTGCGGTCCTCATACAGCTCCCGAACGATCTGGGTGTCCATATTTTCATCGATGAACGCCCGGAGCGCTCCCCTGAAATCCTTTTCCTGTCCCTCTATGCTGACCCCATATCCCGGTTTCCGCACGATGGCAAGGCCAAACTGGGACAGCCAGTCCTCTGCCGACTCAAGGTCGGAACTGACCGTCGCCTCGCTGACCCCGAACATGTCGCTGTAGTAATACAGCTTTTTCAAATCCTTATCTTTTAAAATCTCCAAGATCAGCCGCTTGCGCCGTTCGGTGCGGTTGGTCACATCCAGATTGTCGCTCTGGGATATCTCTTCAAGAAGCCGCTCCCGGTCCTTCTTCTCCCCCTCAATCCATACTCCGCTCCCTGTCTTGGAACAGAATTTTAATCCATAATCTTTCAGGGGGCGGTCCAGATATTCAAGCTCCCGCTGGACAGTCCGCTTGCTGACGCCAATCTGCTCCGCCAGAGCCTTGACTGGCATGGGATTTTTCTCCAGAAGGAGCACCCTCACAATGTCCTGCATCCGGGGAGTTAATCCTCCGTTCATACAATCTGCCCCCTTTCCTTCAACTCTTTGATGATCCGTTCATACTCCCGCTGGTCCATCAGATTGTCCACAGAAAGCACCGGAATGTCTGTTTCCGGCAGCATGCGGACATACTCGCGCTGGCAGAGGATGAGCTGTGCATCCTCTGGAATCCCGTCTGCCGGAGCTGCCGCCGCCTGTACGCCAATGATCCCCATCTTTTTCATGGTCCTCCTGAAAAGGGAAGCGCCCATGGCACTGGAGCCCAGTCCCGCGGCACAGACAACATAAATCCGGGTAATGCATTCGGCGGGAGGCACTTCGGCAGGCGCTTTAACAGGCATACCGGACGTCTGCTTTTGCACTGTTCCTTTTAACACCGCCACAGCAACCAGACAAGATACGAAAGCCGACAGCAAAAATGCCCCAAACACCCGCAGACGGCTCCCCGGCTCTGCCATCAAAAGAATCGTCAGGATACTGCCCGGAGACACCGGACCGGCGAGCCCCGCATGAGCCACAGAGCACCATGCCGTCCCCGCCATCCCCCCGGCAATAAGAGCGGCAGCCAGACGGAGATTGCCTAAGACCACCGGAAAATAAATCTCATGGATTCCCCCGACCGTCTGGGTCAGCATTGCAGAAACCATCTCCTTTTTCCGTTCCTTCTCACAGAGATACACGGCAGCCAGCACCCCCAGCCCCGGTCCCGGATTCGTCTCCAGCAGAAAAAGCATGGAACTGCCCGTTAGCTGCACCTGCTCCATGCCAAGAGGGATCAAAAGGCCGTGGTTTACATCATTGTTCAGATATAAAAGCTTCACCGGCTCCACCAGAATGCTTGACAAGAACATCATCTGGTTTTTCTGGAGCCACTCGATCGCCCACAAGAGATTCCGGCTCACCACATTGAGGACCGGAGACACCAGGCTCATGCCAAACCAGGCGCCCAGGCCTCCCACAGCCACGATCCAGAGATTCCTGCCAAGCATCGCGCCCGCTGCCGGCATGCGGTCACGGAACTGTTCATAACCGCGTGAAGCCGCCCAGCCGGTCAGTGACGCCACGGCCACCGCGCCGATAAGGACCGCACTGCATTCCGACAGCAAAATACCGGCGGCGGCGATCACCCCTGCCATCCCTCCGACCTCGCTGCCCCATTCCCTGCCAACCAGATAACCTGCAATCAGCGGCAGCGCTGTCTGGTAGATCAGCCGGGAAAGCTGCTGCATCCTGATATTTGGAAAAAATCCGGAGTCGGCAAAAAAGATATTCAACAGTCCGACTGCCATAAATAAGACAATATTTCTGGTAATGACGGTACGGTACAGCCGCAGCCCTTTCCAGATTCCCCGCTCTTTCATCACCTTCCCGCAACCTCCTTTAGTCTCCTCGCATCTGCTGCCTTTCTCCTCTGCGGCAGATGCAGTGACATGCCGCTTTTCCATGCAGAAAGAGCACAGAAAGGACATTTCAAACGCCTTCCTGTGCCGTAACAAACTATTTATCTTTCAGTTCCGAGACCAGCTCATCATATTCCGGGGCCGCAAGGAAATTGGTGATCAGCACCAGCCTTGCATCGGGGTTGCTGTGCGCCGCCCGCTCCCCAAGCTCATTGTGGGTCACGACCACCTCTGCATCCGCCGGGATCGAAGACACCGGGGAATGTACCACCTCAATCTGACCAAGCCCTGCCTCTTTCAGCTTCTTCTTCAAAACCGTCGCGCCCATTGCGCTGGATCCCATCCCCGCGTCGCAGGCAAACACGATCTTGTGTACTTCTCCCGCTGCCGCCGGAGCTTTTGCAGCGGCCGTCTGCTGTCCCTTGGACTCTGCCTTCATCTGCTTCATCTTCGCCTGGGACCCTTCCAGATTCGTATCTTTACCCGCAAATTTCAGCAGCGGCAATGCCACAAAAAAGGATACAACGGCTGCCACCGCCACGCCTGCCAGCACCGGCAGATAGCCGCCCTTTGGCGTCATGGCAAGGATTGCAAGGATACTTCCCGGTGATGCCGGGGCCGTAAGCCCTGCCCCCAGCAGCTGGAACATAAACACGCCGCTGGCGCCGCCGGCGATGACCGCAAGGATCAGCAGTGGATTCATCAGAATGTACGGAAAATAAATCTCATGGATTCCGCCCAGGAAATGGATGATGACTGCACCCGGAGCTGAGCTCTTTGCAGAACCTTTTCCAGCCAGACAGTATGCTAACAGGATGCCAAGCCCCGGTCCCGGATTCGCCTCCAGCAAAAAGAACATCGACTTTCCGATCTCCTCTACCTGCTGGATGCCCATCGGCGACAGAATTCCATGGTTGATCGCGTTATTCAGGAACAATACTTTTGCCGGTTCAATGAAAATGCTGGTCAGCGGCAGGATCTTCCTGTCTACAAAGAAACCAACCCCCACTTCCATCGCCCTGTTAAGCCCCGCCACCAGCGGAGTTACCCCGGCCAGCGCGATCAGTGCAAGGACTGCGCCGATGATCCCAAGGGAAAAGTTATTCACCAACATCTCAAAACCTGCTTTTACTTTTCCTTCGATACACTGGTCAAATTTCTTGATGACAAGACCGGATAACGGTCCCATGATCATCGCCCCGATAAACATCGGGACATCAGCGCCTACGATCACGCCCATCGTCGCGATCGCCCCAATCACGCCGCCCCGCTGTCCTGCCACCGCCTGGCCGCCCGTATAGGCGATCAGCAGCGGAAGCAGCATCTGGGACATCGGCCCCACCAGTGCACTCAGCCGCTCATCCGGCCACCAGCCTGTCGGAATAAACAACGCCGTAATCAGTCCCCACGCAATAAACGCCCCGATATTCGGCATCACCATGCCGCTTAGAAACCGCCCAAATACCTGTACTTTTTCCTTCATAATGATTTCATACCCCTCTCTTTTCCGATTCTCTTCATGTTAGGAAAGGTATGACTGGCCAATCATGTTCTTTCTGATGGCTTTATTATACAGGATGCGGCCGGGCATATGCAATCTTAAGAAAAACGGTTTTGGCATTAACCGATAGCGCCAAAGCCAAATGGCGGCATTATTTTGCCTGTTCCATCAGGACTTTCAGTTCCTCCACCGTGACAGGATAATTTTTATTGCAGAAATGGCAGTTGACTTCGATGGTCTTCCCCTCATCGATCATATCCTGCAGTTCCTGTTTGCCCACGCTGATGAGCGCCTTTTCAATCCGGCTCTTAGAGCAGTTGCATTCAAATGCCGCCGGCATCTTATCCAGAATCTCCAGACCAAAATCTCCCAGCAGATATTCGAGAATCATCTCCGGCGTCTTTCCCTCGTCCAAAAGGGACGTAATGGAGCTGACCCCTGCCAGCTTGCTCTCCAGACCGGAGATCACCTCCTCCGACGCCCCCGGCAGAAGCTGCAGGATAAATCCGCCCGCCTGGCGCACCGTGTTGTCCCGGTTCATGAGCACGCCCAAAGCTACGCTGGACGGAGTCTGCTCTGAGGTGGCAAAATAATAGGTCAAATCCTCTGCAATCTCTCCGGTGACAAGGATCGTCTGCCCCTCGTACGGCTCTTTCAGCCCGATATCCTTGATCACGCTCAAGACGCCGACACCCAGAGCGCCGCCGACGTCCAGCTTTCCTTTTTCATTCGGGGGAAGCATAACTCCCGGATTGTAGACATACCCCTTTACATTCCCTTTGGAATCAGCAGTCACGGTCAGTCCTCCGATCGGACCATCTCCGTTGATCTTGATGGTGAGAAGGTCTTTGTCGCCCTTCATCATGACTCCCATCATGGCTCCTCCCGTCAAAAGCCGCCCCAGCGCCGCCGTCGCGACCGGACTGGTGTTATGGGCGCTTCTGGCATATTCCACCAGTTCCCTTGTAGTTGCGGCAAACGCGCGGATCTGTCCCTTAGCCGCCGTTGCTCTGATGATATAATCTGACATCTGTCTGTCCTCCTACTGTCTTTTTTCTATCTTTGTCTTACTTTTCCCTTTTCCTTTGCCACGATATAGATACGTTCACTGTCCTCTTTCGGCGGTTCCTTCGTAAACGCGTCGTAAGCCGTCACAAATTCCATCCCCGCTTCCAAAATCGCCTGCCGCACTTCCCCGAGTGTATAAGAACGCTGGTAATGGGTCTCCTCGAACTTTTGAAACCGCCCGTCCTCCTCACGGATGAACAGGGTCAGGTCATACTCGTTCACCCGGTCCTCCTCGTCGAAGTAATTCTCCCAGATAAAGCTGCCCTCTGCCCTGTTTTCCGCAATCGTCTGTTCTCCAAGGATCTCCCGGTATTTATAAGGCGTATTCAGGTCAAATACAAACACCCCGCCCGGATCCAGATAATTGTTGACAAGGGAAAATACCTGCACCAGTTCCTCATACTCCGTCAGATAATTGACCGAGTCGCAGATGCTGACTACCGCGCCTACGGTTCCGTACAGCTCAAACTCCCGCATATCCTGAAGCAGATACAGGATTTCCCCGCCCTCAATCGCCTGATGTTCCATAGCGATCTCCAGCATCTCCTCTGACAGATCGACCCCGATCATATCATAGCCCTTCCCGGCCAGAAGCCTTGTGAGCTTACCCGTGCCGCAGCCCAAATCCAGCACCAGTCCGTCCTCTACCCCATAGTCTTTCAGGATACCCGTCAGATATTCACACCATTCCTCATATGGGATATTGTCCATGAACATATCATAGACAGCCGCAAAGCCTGTGTACGCGTCCATTGTTCCCTCCAATCTGCTTTTGTCATACATCTGAAAATCACATCGTTTCCTGAATCAAAGAAAGCAGGAACACCTCACCGATGCCCCTGCCATATCCACTCTGATTCCGACTTTATGCGTTCTTGCCGCAGCATTTTTTATATTTCAAACCGCTGCCGCACGGACACGGGTCGTTTCTCCCAACCTTTTTATCCTTGCGGATCGTGCCGGAAGCCTTCTGCTCCTTATACAGCTCTTTTCTTTTCTCCTCACTGAGGATAGCGTCCCACTGCGGTAAGGTATACAGCCACTCAGCCTTCGCCTCCACCATGTTGTAATACAGCTTTTCCGGGTCGATCTCAATCTTTACCACGGTGTCCTCTTCCATGGTATCGATCGGGTTCTCATATCCTTTCAGGCTCTCGTTGATGCCGTCCAGAAAGCCGGTCATGACCAGCACTTCCGTCTCATACTTCTCAGCCAGTTCTTTTACAGAACCTTCCACGACCTCTGCCGGGTTTGAGAGCAGCTTCTCATAGATGCCTTTCTCGATTGTAAAATAACCGTTCCACAGATTCTCTTTCTCTTTATCGTTCAAACCGTCGCCGTAAGCGAGGTTTCTCCAGGTCTCTAATAATGCCATAAAACATATCCTTCCTTTGCTTAGTAATCGGTGCTATCTTTTGTCATGCACGCTCTTTCCATAGTATATAACAATTCTCTCAAATTTGCAAAATATTTTTACAATCATTTCCGGTAAAGATATTTTGGCACGCCGTTTTCCATCTCACGGGTCACTTCTCCCCGGATCAGCGGCGTCGCATATTCGATAAATTCCCGGCTGATGTCATTACCATTGCCTGTGATCCACTCCGCCGGAACCGGCTTCTCCTGATTGCAGACCTGATTCACATCCACGGTACGGCATTCCATCCGGTATGGCTCTCCCTTTGCAGACGTCCGGCAAAATGCAATCATCCTGCCTGTCTCGCCGCGCAGCGCCGCCTTCACGCCCTGCCGCCCAGCTTCCACCGCCTCGTCGATGTCCGTCCCGGAGGCCGCCAGCCCGGAACACCGCTGGCTGACATTCAGTTCCACAGAACGCACCTTCACGCCGAATCTGTGGCGCACAAAGTTCTCAAGCACCTTTCCGCAGCCGGTCAGCATCTTGTGTCCGAAGTTATCTACCTGAGCCTCCGCGCCGTATTCGCAGACAAACGTCCCCGACGCATCCGATATCCCCTCGGAAATGCAGACTACGACATTATTCCTGTGGCGCAGCGCGTCCTCCAGATCATGGGCAAACTGTTCCATCTCAAAATCCGCCTCCGGCAGATAGATGAGCACCGGATTATCTCCCTCGTGTTTTCTCGCCAGCACGCTTGCCGCAGTCAGCCAGCCCGCATGACGTCCCATGAGCTCGATGATCGTCACCGCCTTCTGCTGGTATACCGAGGAATCCAGGACGATCTCCCGCACCGTGCCTGCCACATATTTTGCCGCGCTTCCAAATCCCGGAGTATGGTCTGTCTCGATCAGGTCATTGTCGATGGTCTTCGGGATACCAATAAACCGGATATCGCTGCCTTCCTGCGCCGCATAGCGGGAAAGCTTGCTCACCGTATCCATCGAATCATTTCCTCCGATATAGAAGAAATATCCGATATCCAGCGCCTTCATCTTCTCAAAAATAGTCTTATAAAATACGGACGTCAGATCCTCCGGCAGCTTATAACGGCAGGAGCCGAGATACGCCGCAGGAGTCAGTTTTAACAGCTCCAGCTCCTCCCCTGACAGCTCCGTCCCCAGATCCATATAGTGGTCCTGCAGAAAGCCTTCTATTCCATTGATCATGCCGTAGACATGTCCAACTTCCTCCTGTGCCAGCGCCTCGCAGATCACGCCGTAAAGACTGGCATTGATCACGGCAGTGGGACCGCCGGACTGACCAACAATAATATTCTTCATAGTCTCCTCCATTGGCACATAGCCTGTGCCGTAAATTTGAAAAAACAGGTCAAAAATTCATGTTTGGATGTATAAACCGGAAACAAAGGGTAATAATGAGATTAGTACCAAAGAAAAAAGAAATACTTATCCTCCCCTTTTTAATCCGGTTTGCTTACAATGGCGTAGGCAGACCGGATTTTTTATCATGTAAAACCCGTTTTCGCCTTATTTTATCAAGGTTTTGGGGATTTGGCAATAGGGAATTATTTTCTCCACACCGGCAAAAAGTAAAATGACCGGTTGGGGAACCGGCCATTTTAGGAGAAGGTATTTCGTTTATTATGGGGTGTAGCAAAAACTATATAATGTATTGGGGGGGGTTACGTCTATTATAATAGCACGTCCCGCAAAATAAGTGTGCACAAACTTTTTATCCTTGCAAAATTTGTTTTATGCAATTTCACATATCCCCTTCCTGTCATCCAAAGCAGCACCCGGAAATCTGCCCAGAAACAGCTCGTAAGCACGGGCAGGCGTTTTACTGTGGCAGCCGTTTCACTGCCACGCTGAACAACAGCATCCCCACACAGGGAATCAGATTGCATGCCATACCTGCCCCAATCCCTGCATGTTCTGCCACGATCCCGATGATCCACGGCATGATGATCGCTCCTGCGCTGGCCGCCGGAAGCATGACGCCCATACTGGTCACGCTGGTCATACGCCCCGCACTTGCCACTGCAGTCGGGTTCATCCCCGCCATCGCAAAAGCAAAGGCAAACAGCAGGAGGACGGCCATCAGCGGCGTCCCCGCCTGCATCAGCCCAAAGTAAAAAAGGATACAGCCAACTCCCATCTTGATCATGGCAGTACCGGAATTTTTGATTGGAATCACAAATGCAAACAACATCCGCGCCGCCAAAGTCGCAAACCACATGACCGCTACCGTATAGACGCTCAGCACGCCGGTCAGGATTCCGCTCCCTTTAAAGTACGTAACCATCCAGCCGGTCACGCTGGTCTCCGCCGCATTCTGGCAGAACAGCAGTCCGGTCAGCAGCCAGAACCGGCTGCTTTTCATAAAGCTCCAGTCTGTTTTTCCCTTCTTTTCCTGTTCTTGCCCATCCATCGGCACGAAGGCAAACGCAAGCCATAAGGTAAGTCCGCAGACGGCAAGCGCCGCCATCGGAAGACGTCCGGATATCCCCGCTGCGGCCGCTACCAAAAACGGGCACAAAAGCGCCCCCAGCGCATAGCAGCTGTGCATGAAGTTCATGCTTCTCGTCCTGTCTTTTGCATTGTTTCCTACCAGGATCGTACAGGTGTTGATCGTACTTCCCTTCCCCATGCCTACAAGGAAAAATGCCGCCAAAAGCACGGTGATCCATCCTGACACCGACATCAGAAGATATCCGATTCCATACCCCGCAGTCAGGATCAGAACCGTCTTTTTCATCCCGATCCTGCCTGGCAAAATCCCCGTCGCAAATCCCGCAAGCAGGTTTCCCACACTCATCACCGATAAGAGTGTTCCTGTCATACTGTACGCAAACCCGATTTCCTCCTGAAGGATACTAACTACGATCCCACTGCTGATCGCGCAGATCCCGCTGATAAAAAACGCATAAAATCCTGCGTTTCGCTGTCTTTTTCCTGTTTTTTCTATTGTATTTTCCATAATGATTTCCATTTCCCTGTCTTCATTCTCATATCATGCCGGCACAGTTTATGAAGAAATTTCCGACACCTCAGTCCTCTCATAAAAGAACTTCAGAATCTCCTCATATCCCATCCCGGCTTTTGCCATTCCCTGCGCGCCGTTCTGGCTCATGCCAACGCCGTGCCCGTAGCCGCCCCCGTATATCTTAAACGAACGGATGCCGTTCTCGCTCACTCCCGCATCTTCGATCGTGAGAAATCCGCTTGGAAGGCTGGACCAGCCTTCCGAGGTCTTGCCGTCTTTCCGTTTGATGACCAGTCTTCCATCTCCCAAAGCTGCCCTGATCGCATTCTGCCCCTCTATCGTTTTTTCCCCTTCACTGCCTTTGACCTGCATTGTCTTTGCAACGCCGCCCGGCAGACGCTCTGTTATGCTGACGGACTCAACCTTACCAACCCCTCCGATATTCTCCGTCAAAATCTCCGTATTGGTCGTCACATTCCAACGGTAAAACGGGAAGGAGGAATCATATGAAGCGAAGTCCTGATCTTTGATAAAAGCCGAAAACGCCTTATTCGACTCCAGGTCCAGCCGTTTTCCTCCGGGCTGCAGCGCCTTACTCTGCAAATAAGGCGTCTTGTTCGAATCCCCGCCCCAGACGCTGCTGTCCGTAGTCGTCCCGCAGGAAGTGGAAAAATAATACGCCTCAATCGGTTTCCCCTCATAGAGCAGGAGCTTTCCATACGTCTCCTGGACCGCTGACGCCGTGTTGGCATCGGTCGCCACATTGTTATACACCTGGAAGTTAGTGCTGTCATCCACCTGTGCGCCGTACCGGCTGTATGTATTGCTCTGGATCTGCATATAGGCATATGTCCGCGCGCAGACCGCCTGCGCTTTCAGCGCTTCTTTTTCATAACTGGCAGGCATCTCGCTGGGAACTACCTTCTTCAGATAATCTTCCATATAAATATCATTGATCACCACCACGCCGTTCTCGCCCTGGACCAGTTCCAGCCTGCCTCCATACAGCGGCGTCCCCTGGTTCCGTTCAATCGAACGTATCGCCAGTTCGAATCCGTTTTTCGGCTCCAGGATGATTCTGCCTGATGCCAGGCGTTCCTCTCCCGACGCAAAGACCAGCTCCTCTCCCGCAGCGATCTCAGTCTCCTCGTCCCCCTGTTTCATGACAACAGGTCCGTCACAATACAAAGTCACCGATTCATGCTCCAGATTTTTAAAGCCGGTATCCATGATCAACACCCGGATACTGTCCGCATCAAACGCCCGGACAGTCAGGGCTGCGCAGACCTTGCCCTTCGCCACCACAAACTCCTGCATGTCGTATCCCACAAGGATATCGCCAGGCTTCTGACGCTGAAGCCCTCCATACGTCTTTAAGACCTTAAACTCATCATCAAACGGCACTGTGCCATACCCTTCAATCTCAACCGCATCTTCGTTTACAGACAGGACCTTGCCCGTGATCCGGTCTTTTTTCACCGAAACCCTCGTCACCTTTCCTCCATCCAGCTGGATGTCTGCCAGGTTTCCAACGATATCGGCTGTCTTTTTTGATTTCTTCTTAAATGGAAGTTCCCGGGTGATGTCTCCGACGAATACGGTCAGACCGTCCTCATCCCCATCTGTAAGCCAGACGTTCCGGTAGGTAACCTGACCGCCCTTGTCTTCTAAAATGTGGATGATCTCCGAATCCCTGACATACGCGGTCAGCTCATGGTCTATGTAAGCATCCAGCGCCAAACCTGCAAACCGCATGGTCCCAAGGTTCGTATACGCAGTCCAGGCAGGCGCCGACGGCACATTATCCGGCGTTCCATAGATGAGCACCGAAGCCTTGTTCACCTGCCCCTCCTGGTCCGTCTCCTTTAAAAAAGCGTCGTAGAACAGCCACCACTGCTCCTTCGGAAACGGCTTATCCCTGTTTTTCTTCGTCATGCGGACACGGTCCGAGAGTCCTGGCGAGATTCTGTCCCCAATCTGTGCCGCCTCCCCATAGGTCAGCGGCTCCTGCGCTGCTTTTTCCGTGGCAGGAGTCGTATCCTCCGTCAGAAACCCTTCTTCGTACAGGTAATCCATATAGGGCACATACCACTCATTCAGCGATTTTGCCGGATAACGAGATGCGCCATACTCTTTCTGCCATGCTGACAGACCTTCCGGAGACTGCACAGCAAGGGCGACCGACTTTGCAGCCATCGCCCTTGGTATCCCTTCCCCCGCCGGTTCGTGAAAGATGATAACCAGAATCAGCACGATGACAAGCACCGGAATCCCAACCACCCATCCTATCATGATCCCTTTCTTCATGGAAGCTCCTTATTTTTTGATATAAGTTTTTTTGTTCTCATCAATCGATACCAAACCGTCATATTCATCGATGTCCGCCGACAGTTCCCGCCTGCCGAGCAGATAGGACACAAGCTCCGTCACAAGCTTGTAGAACACGGCAAAGGTGGGGACTCCGATGATCATACCCACAAAGCCAAACAGACCGCCGAACAGCAGGATGGAAAACAGCACCCAAAAACTGGAAAGCCCCGTGGAATCTCCCAGGATCTTCGGTCCCAGGATGTTTCCGTCAAACTGCTGCAAAAGGAAGATGAAGCCGATAAAATACAGGCACTTCATCGGGCTGACAAGAAGAATCAAAAATGCACTCGGCACAGCCCCGATAAACGGACCGAAAAACGGGATCACATTGGTCACGCCGATGATGACGCTGACAAGCAGTACGTAAGGCATCTTCATCCAGGTCAGCAGCACGAAACTCAAAATGCCGATGATCAGAGAATCCAAAAGCTTTCCAATAATAAACCCGCCAAACACATGATGCACATACCGGAACTCTTCTACAATCTTATTCGCCGCCTTCAGCGGGAATGCACTATACACGATCATTTTTGCCTGGGTGATCAGCTTTTCCTTCATATTCAGAAGATAAACCATGACAATCACGCCAATCAGGATATTCTTCATCGCGATCAGAATACTGAACAGACCGCTTGACAGCCCTGTTAAGATCCTGGTCAGGGTCGGCACCATGTCATTAGTCACCCAGCTTTGCAGGTATTCTACCGCCGATCCGTAGTATTCCATAACCTGCCGTTCCAGATCAGGGTTATCTGCAAGCAGCTTCTGAAGCCAGAGCTGCAGATTGTAGACACTGGTCGGAAGCGCCTCCACAATACTCATGGCGCTGGTGATCAGCTGGGGGATCAGCATGGCAAACAGCCCAACCACAATCGCCACCAGCATCGCGATACTGGCGAGTGTTGCTGCAAACCGCGCCACTCCCATACGCGCCGACTCCCGCTCTACTTTTGTCTCCAGTCCCTTTAACACAACTCCCCTTACCCGGTTATACACCGGCGTGAGCAGATAGGCCAGAACCGCCCCGTAGGTGATCGGCGCCAGGATTCCTGCAATCATAGCCCCCATCGCCTTCACCCGGTCAAACCTGATGATCAAAAATATGAGCGCAATGCTTGCCGCGATCACTAAAAATGCCGTCACGCCCCAATATATATATCTGCGGTACTTGTCGTCTTTCATATTTGCTCCTTTTGTATGTATTTGTATAAATTCTTGCCAAAATTTTACAGGCGCAAACTATCCCGCGCCCAAAAACGCAATTCTCATATAGATTACCACAAAACGGCAAAAAGATAAAGCAGCGATTACTCGCTGCTTTTATCTTTTGTAACCCCAAAATGCCGGTCTTACTTATTGACGCCTAGCAGTGCTAGGTGGGCGACCTCACGTAAGCTTCTGCCTTCCACTCAAAGGAGGCCTGACATCCGCTTACAAATGTTGGAATCCCGTAGTCAGAAATGTAGGTTCAAAATTGGTAAGGTTGTCGCGCATTTCAGGAGTTACATCACTACATGTCATTTGCTATGTTTAGATTATACACCAGATGCGCCACATTTTCAAGTTCCTTTTCCTGGCACAAAAATAAAAATCATCCTGCCATCAAAAAACCATCTGCACCAAAAACATATAAAACACCGTCCCGGCTCCGATGCTGAGCAGGGAGTTCCCCTTCATCCGGTGCAGGATCACAATCAGAAGGATGGCCAAAAGCTCCGGCAGCCCATGAGGCGCCGCCGTGATGCTCACTCCCTTCAGACAGTAGACCACCAAAAGCCCCATCGTCGCAAACGGCAGGGTCTTTCCCAAAAAATCTACAAACTTTGGCGTCTGCTTCCCTGCCGGAAACAGGATGAACGGCAAAAAGCGGGTGATCATCGTCCCCACCACCATCGCTGCCACGATCAGAATTTCCCGGATCAACGTCTGGCTCATGCATCTCCCCCCTTTTTCTTATACTGCAGTGTCAGAATCGCCAATATCAGGATCATTGCCGGAATGATAAACGAAGAAGCGCCCCATATGATCAGGCACAGCACAGATGCCAGTACGCCGGTTACGGCAGGGACATGTCCTTCCTTCTGCTTCCACTGATCCACAAAGATCACTACAAACAACGCCGTCAGCGCAAAATCCAGACCTGTCGTGTCGAAGGTGATGAAACTGCCTGCGATCGCCCCCAGCACACTCCCCAACACCCAATAGAACTGGTCCAGCAGGGTGATCCAGAAATACACCTTATCCTGGTCCAGATTCTTCGGCGCCGTGTCATGGCATACTACAGAAAACGTCTCATCGGTCAGACCGAATATCAGATATGGCTTCCCCTTCCTGACTTCTCCATATTTTCCCAACATGGAGATTCCGTAGAACAGATGTCTGGCATTCAGCATCAGCGACATCATCAATGCGGCAAGAGGATGCACCAGCCCCGCCAGCATCGTGACACCAAGATACTGCAGGCTTCCCGCAAAGACCAGCACGCTGATGGCAAAGGTCCATCCGATTCCATACCCGTTCACATTCATCAGGATTCCGTATGCCGCGCCCAAAAAAAGATAGCCGACCATGACCGGAATCGTGCGGGGCAAAGCATAACGGAATTCTGCCATACGTTCTTCGCTCATATTCTCCTCCCAAATCCTTCCGGAACTTGCATTTCATCCCGGACTTTCGTATACTGGTACTGATTCTACCTTTGGTTTTCAAATTTGTCAATGAAAAGGATACAAAAATGGACCTTACACCAACACCGATACAAGAATTTTATCAAGGCAGCTGCCGGCTCTGCCCCCGCATGTGTGGAGCAGACCGCAGGAAACCGCCTCTCCAATCAGACATGCAAAAAAGCATAAGCCGCTCTCCTGATACCGGGTTTTGCGGCTGCGGACCTGATATGATGGCCGCCCGGGCCGCACTGCATCACTGGGAGGAGCCATGCATCAGCGGGACCAGAGGCAGCGGAACCATATTTTTCTCCGGCTGCACCCTGCGCTGCTGCTTCTGCCAGAATCACAAGATCAGCCAGGAACAGTTTGGAAAGCCGCTGACCTCAGAGGAGCTGGCCGCAATCTGCCTGCGGCTGCAGGACGAAGGCGCCCACAACATCAACCTGGTGACCGCCACCCAGTATCTGCCCATGATACTTCCGGCCCTGGATTCCATAAAACACAGGCTGACAATCCCGGTGGTGTACAACTGCGGAGGCTATGAACGGGTTGAAACGGTCCGCGCGCTGAAAGACTATGTGGACATCTGGCTGCCCGACCTGAAATATTTCAGCTCCTCGCTTTCGGCCCGGTACTCCCTTGCCCCCGATTATTTCCAGACAGCTTCTCTTGCCATACAGCAGATGATCGACCAGACCGGCATCCCTAAGTTCCACCGTTCCGGCAGCGAAGGACACAACAGCCACGGCACTGCCGCCCCATCCTCTCTGCTCATGGACAAGGGCGTTATCATCCGCCATATGGTACTTCCGGGGCACAAAGACGATTCCATCCGTCTGATGCACTGGATCGCCGGCAACCTGCCAAAAGGCGCATACTACATCAGCCTGCTCAGCCAGTATACGCCATACTGCCACAGCAGCGATTTTCCGGAACTGAACCGGCGAATTACCCGTTATGAATATCAAAAGGTTATGGATGCCGCCCTAAAGCTCGGGCTGGATCAGGGATTTATGCAGGAAAAAAGCAGCGCAAAAGAAGAATATACCCCGCCGTTTGATCTGGAAGGACTGTAGACTCAGGATTTTTATGCAATCGAAAGGGATATCAGCATCTGTTTCTTACTGATATCCCTTTCATACGACTCCATCCATTGGACCGTACCTCTCTTTTTTTATTTCTTTCTTTGTAACGTTCTTCCGTTACTCTTTCGTACAGTTCTTCCTGTACCATATATGTAATTGTTCCCTCTACGTCTGTTACTCAACCAATTCTTTCGATTCTATCCAGTCATTTGTTTCTATCTTTGTTATCCGGTTTTGAAATATATCATCTTAATTACACTTTCTCGTCATATAACTAAAATAATTCTTTTCAATTCTTTGATAACTTTTTGAAATGGAATTTCTGATTTCTCTTTTGGTTTTTCACTTGGTAGATTCGTTTTCCTTTTGTTTCAATTTATCTTTTCAGATAAATGAAACGAAGCTTATGTTTTCGGCGGTCCGTACCTCCTTCTTTCATATTTGAAATTTCTTGTTGAAAGAAATTCCATGATTTTGAGGTTTTTCTTACCTCTGTTTTGTTTCTCTCTTGTTTTGTTGTGTTTATAATATCAAATATGTTCCATTTTGTCAATACTTTTATTTTAAAAATATTATATTTTTTACTAATTGTTGAATTGTATATAATTATTCAAATTATTTTGCATTATTACCCAATATCAACAGGTTATTTGTGCGTATTTTTCATTATAAACGGATAAATTCAAAAAATATACAATATTTGCAAAACAAAAAGGGAATCCACCGGTTAAAAGGGATTCCCTGCTGTCACTTTCTTTTTAAAACTTTTCAAATCGTTCCACGTCGGTCACAAATATGGTTGCTCCGCCCAGTTCTACTGTCACGGGCATCATCATGTACCCTGCAGAGAGAGAGCCAATATTGGGGGCAGGCACGTCGCAGGTGATCTTCTGACGTTTTCCGCATGTCTCACGGATCAGCCCGATCGCCGCGTCTACCTTATCTTCATCTGTACCGATCATCAGGGTTGCATTGCCTTTTTTCAAAAAGCCGCCGGTTGTCGCCAGCTTTGTCACGCTGAAATGATTCTCGTTCAGTACGTCCGTCACACGGTTTCCATCATCAGAACTTACTATTGCATAAATAATCTTCATATCTGCACCTCCTGCTGTCATATATGCCCGTACTGCGCTTTCCCGGCAAACCACGTCCATGCAGTACCAAATCTGCCGTACATGCCCGAAAGCGCTCTGTCTCCGGTCATCGTGCGGTTGCTTCCTACCCGATGAGTATACCACACTTAGGGTTTCCTGTAAATAAAACCGGCCTGTTTCATCTTATAAAAATAATAGGGCACGATCGGAATCAGGGCCGCGAGCCAGGCCGCCGGGTCTGCGATGCAGGCGCCCAGGTATCCGAGCGGCCCGGTCAAAAGCGCTACAACAAGAGCCCTTGCGAGAAGTTCAAACACGCCGCCCAACATCGGTACAAACCCGTATCCCATCCCCTGAAGGGCATTCCGGTATAAAAAGATACTGCCAAGGAACGGATAGCACCACGCTACTGTCTTGAAGTACAGACCGGAAGCACGAAAAACTTCCGTCTCGGAAGCATCGACGAAAACGCCGGTCAGCGTCCTGCCAAACAGCATCACAAACGCCCAGATAAACAGAGCCCACAGGATGATCATGACCTGGGTCACCTTCACCCCTTCGTGAACCCGGTCGATCCGCCCTGCCCCCCGGTTCTGTCCCACAAAGGTCGCTATAGTAGCCCCGAACGCCACAAAAACTGTCGCTACGATATTTTGTATCTTTCCCGCCGCGGAGAATGCCGCTATGTATACAGCGCCCAGGCTGTTGATAGCTCCCTGCACGATGATCGTGCCGATTGCCGTAATGGAAAACTGCAGTCCCATGGGAATCCCCAGAGCAAGAAGCTGCCCCATGCTGTACCAGGAGAGCTTAAAGTCCGCCCTGTTAAGCTTCAGGATATCAAACTTACGGATAATGTAAATCAGGCACAGCAGGGCGGAGATTCCCTGGGCGATCACCGTAGCGTAACCGCAGCCCACAACGCCCATCCCCCCATACAGGATGAAGAGGATGTCCAAGATCACATTGATCACGGCAGAGATGATCAGGAAGTACAGAGGGGAACGGCTGTCGCCCAAAGCGCGTAGCACTGCCGCCAGACCGTTGTATGCCGCCGTCACCACCAGACCTGCATAGATGACCGCCATATAGCCGCCGACGTCGCCGATGATCTCTTCCGGCGCGTTCATCATTCTCAAAATCGGATAGTTGGCAGCCTCCAATCCGATCGTCATCACCACCACAAACGCCGCACACAGATACAGGGACATGGCAAGGTAATGGCGCATCCGGTCATACCGCCTTGCCCCAAAATTCTGGGCTATCAGAATCGCAAATCCGCTGGTGATCCCATTCAGCCAGCCGATGACCAGAAAAATAAGGGAGCTGGTGCTCCCGATCGCGGCCAGGGCATTCACTCCCAGAAACCTTCCGGCTATCACCGAATCTGCAAGGTTATAAAACTGCTGAAAGATATTTCCCAGACAGACCGGTACCATAAACTGTAAAATCAGCTTCGCCGGCTTCCCTGCTGTCATATCATTTGTCATACTCGTTCTCCTTTTGTCCTCTGATTCCGCAGGAAAAGCTGCCCGAATCCCATCCGGACAGCTTTTAAACAGTTCTATGCCAGCGCGGCAGCCAATTCTTCCATTGCAGTCATGGAGTCATCATTTACCGTGGATTTTATCGTCACGACCGGTTCCGCCACAGTGAGTTCCTTCATCGTCTCAAGAATCCCCCGCATCGCCTTGGCAGCAAGCGGAGCCCAGGAACCATTTTCCATGAGTCCTACGACACGCTTCTGATAATTCTTGGATTTCAGATGGTGCAAAAACTCTTCCATGCAGGGGAAGACGCCGCCGTCATAGGTCGCCGCCGCCAGCACCAGCCTGTCATAGTAAAACGCCTTCCGCACCGCAACGGACATATCACAGCGGGAAAGGTCGATCAGCTCTACCTGCTCCACTCCCCGGGCTTTTAAAAGCTCCGCCTGCTGCATTGCCGCTTTGGCCGTATTGCCGTGAATCGATGCATATGCCACCAGCACGCCTTTTTCTTCCGGCTGGTAGCTGCTCCATGTCTGGTATTTCTCTATATAGTAGTTCAGGTTGTCCCTCAGGACCGGCCCGTGAAGCGGGCAGATCACCTCGATATCCAACGCCGCAGCCTTCTTAAGCAGCGCCTGGACCTGCGGACCATATTTGCCTACAATATTCAGATAGTAGCGGGCCGCTTCCTCCGTCCACTCCTCATCCACATCCGTCGCCCCGAATTTACCGAAGCCATCGGCGGAAAACAACACTTTCTCTGACTGTTCATAGGTGACCATGACCTCCGGCCAGTGCACCATCGGAGCCATGAAAAACTGCAGGGTATGCTCCCCGATGTTCAGCGTATCGCCTTCCTTTACGAGCACCTTCCGGTCTGTCAGGTCCACATCAAAAAACTGGGCGATCATGCTGAAGGTCTTTGCATTCCCAACCACTTTGGTCTCCGGGTGAAGGTCCATCAGCCGCTTGATATTTGCGCCGTGATCCGGTTCCATGTGGGATACTACAAGGTAATCCACCGGTTCGCCTGCAAGCGCCTGCTCCAGATTCGCAAACCACTGGTCGCCTGCCCGTGTGTCAACCGTATCCAGTACAACATTTTTTTCATCCATAATGACAAAAGAATTATAAGAGACTCCGTTTGGAACTGCATACTGGCTCTCAAACAGGTCTAATGTCTTGTCGTTTACGCCAATATAGAGAATGGAGTCTGAAATATAGGTCTGATTCATTGTCGGTTTCCTCCTGAATTCATATATCATTTGTATCATCCCGCCTATTCTATCACAGGTACGGAAAAATTACCATTGGCAAATCTTATAAAATAGGATTGATTCTCATTATTATCTTTGACAGTTCCACGCGGTCCTCCACGCCAGGGTACAGGCGAGCAGGGTTCCTATAAGCGTCACCAACTCCGCAAACAGAAGAGAACCATGATTTGCAATTACCACGACCAGCGTATTTACCGCCGCATGGATAAAGACCGCCACCAGATAGAGATACCGGCTCCGGCGCTCTTTTACCGCCTGAAATACCAGAAGGGAGAGCGCGATCTGTAAAGCCATCGCCATCAGACGCTCCGCTCCGCCCAGGAAAAACTGCCAGGACGGGATCGTCGCAAGGGGAGATACCGCTTCCAGCGCCATCTCAAGGTCCACATCCGCAGACAGTGCCTCTGTAAAGGCGCCGGAATTCAAAAACAGTGAATTCACCAGATTGTTGACAGAGGCGACCCCCAGCAAAAGCATCGCTTCAAACCCGCCATGTCCGGCTCCATACATCAACGCATTCTCACGGGTCAGGTTTCTCTTCATCAGATATTTCATACATAAAAAACGGCCTGTCTCTTCAAATATTCCCGCGGCAAGCCCTCCATAAACCGCGTACAGCCAGATATTTTGTTTCAGCGCCTCGCTGACCGCTCCCGGCTTCAGCAGGACAGCCATGTGCAGCAGCTGTTCCAGAAACATCGCAAAAACAAAGAAGACACCTGCCCCAAAAAAGAACGGGGCAATGTCCGCATTCAGCTTTTTCCTGATCAGGATACACAGTGCAATGGGAACGCCGATCGCCACAAAAAGCGAAAACACCATTCCCGCTATACTGCCTGCCGGTACTGTAAGTTCCATCATAATTCCCCGCTCTCCTTGTCTTTTTTATACCGTTCTACCATCTGCACGATCTGCGCCCTGGTATAGGGCTTTTCGATAAATCCATATGCCTGTATCTTCCAGGCCTCCAGGGAAAACCCCGGTATGCTGGACATCAGCACCACCGCCGGGGCAGACGAAAGCTTGTGCAGCTCCGTCGCCAGGCTGATGCCGCTGATGTCAGGCATGACAATATCGGTAAATACCATATCTGTCGGGTTCTCCTTCACATGTTCCACAACCGCTACCGCCTCTTCGAAACAGCCGGTCAGTTCCACGCCTTCCAGGTTTTGAAAAATCCCGGTCAGTTTCTGCAATAACTCCGGTGCATTGTCCACCGCTACCACTTTGATACTCATATCCCCATTGCTCTCCTGCCATTTGTCATAAAATTATCAATCTGTATTCCCAAGAAGAACCGTCATCATGCTGTCCATGCCAAACAGCCTGCCGCAAAGACGACGCTCCAATATCTCCAGATTCCTATCGGAATTTTCCACCTCCCTGGAATAACGGTAGGCAGAAACCACCAGCATCTTTTCCGTCAGCTTTCCTGCTTTTTGACTGGCCGCAAAACAATGTTCCCGTATGATGAGATAGCTGAACAGCACCATCTTTATCTTCCCCAGAACATCTCCGTCATAGACTGCTCCCAGCACAAAAGTGTTGATAAAATAGAGGACCAGTTTTTCCCACTCCAGCTCATACTCCGCTGCCCTGACGTCAAATTCTTTTCGGCATCTCAAATAAGCATCCATATCCATTCCATGATACAGCTTCGTACAGAGCTGTTCCTGGCGGCTGCGCCACCCATATACGACCGGCTCCAGCTCCCATGCCTCTCTTACAAACGCCGCGGTCCGGACCAGCTGTTCCCTCCCCCTCTTTCGGTAGCAGGAAACCCGGTCCAAAAAACGAGACGCCGCGTTTTGAGAA
Source organism: Lachnospiraceae bacterium (assembly GCA_030825115.1). Classification (GTDB taxonomy): domain Bacteria; phylum Bacillota; class Clostridia; order Lachnospirales; family Lachnospiraceae; genus Brotaphodocola. The sequence goes on along the minus strand of JAPJQL010000006.1, from coordinate 31,207 downwards.
AGATACCGCCGGGAAAGCGCACGGATCTCCTGTCTGACGGATTCCGGAACTGTCCTGTCACAGAGAAAGCCCTGTTCTGTCCGCGGCAGGCGGCGCTGGGCATCATGGGCAAAAGCCAGGACCATCGCAAGACGCTCTTCCCAGCCAATGCTCCTGTTCTTCAAAATACAGACAACCGTCTGCCGGATATCCGTCAGCAGTTCCAAAAACTCCTGATTTTCCAGAGGCGCTGCTTTCCCCGGATGGTTTTTTTCCAGAAATCTGCCATTTTCTTTATCACCGAGGATCAGGCGCGCCGCTTCCGGACAGGACAGAGAAAGCATCACTTCCTTCAGGTCCCCGTAATCCTCCACATGGCGCGGATAGATGCGGCAGGTTCTGCACAGCCCGTCTCGGCCCAGTTTTTTATAGATATCGCAAAAACCGGCATCGTTTAAAAATGCACATCGCCTGTCATGTAAGCGGAATATCCGCAGCTTATGGTCAATTTCCCGGTACAGCCGTTTTCCGAACGATCCTTCCACCTTCCGGTATCTTTCATAGCTTTCCCGGTCGATCCCAATCTGCCATCCTCCGCAGCAGGTGTCCTCGCACTCCCCGCCGGTGCAGACAAAATCGCGGTAATAGGCCGGATAATGGATTCTCATCGATGTCTTTCTCCCCTCTTTAGTCCTTCTGTTCCCTGACCCACTCCATATAATAATGGCGGGCATTGGCACTCGTCGTCATGCCTGCAAGCTTTCTCAGCCCTTCTGTCTTCACCTCTTTTGCCGCATCCTGCAGCTCCCCGGCCAGCAAAAGCATATCTGCATCCTGCACCGCAAGCTGGTATTCCCCGGCTGCCAGGGCCTGCCCTGCTGCCTGCAGCAAATTCTCCGCCCCGGCCACAGCCGTCAGATGCTTTGCATATGCCCGGTCTGACGTGCGGTAAAGATTTGACGGATTTCCGTCAAACCATCCCGTATATCCGTTATAGATTGCCCTGACCGACCACGCTACCGTGCCATAGTATTCGCCCAGATACGGCTTCTCCTGATATTTTTGCGGAAGCCTGACCGCCTCCACGGTTTCTGCCTCGCTGAGTCCCCGGTTCATGCAGTCTAACGTCGCTAAAAGCACATATTCAATCGCTCCTTTGTAATTTCCCAGCACTTCCAGGATCGTCTCACGGCCAAACAGCGGTTTCGTATGTCCCGGCAAGAGCACCCTGGCCGGATAGGTCATGATCACTTCAAGGCTGTCCACCCATGCGGCAATATCCCGGTACTGGCTGCCGCGGATCGCATAAAGGTTTGGCCAGCAGGCATAATAATTATCTCCGCAGCAAAGCACTTCATCGTCCGGAAGCCAGACAAAGATCTGGTCATCGGTTTCCCCCACCGCAGATACCAATTTCATGGATACGCCGTCGATCACCCGGCATACTTCGTCTTCCATGTACAGGGTGGTAGGTTTCAGGAAGTTGTATTTCCCATCCCCGCAGGTCATCCCTTCCCGGATTCCCAGCCCCTGGGTGACCAGCTCCTCTTCCGTCAGATGATGGCCGAACTGCCTCACCATCCTGGCATTCAGCATATCAGAAATCTTATCCATATATTTGAGGACCGGACGTTTCGGCGCAAATGCGATCACCTCTTCCACGGTGTCTGCAAACGCCGCCGAGCCGCCTCTGTGATCCGGATGGCCGTGGGTAAAGATGATCGTTTTTACCGGCTTGTCCGAAGATGCGGCAAGTTCTTCACGAAGCCTTGCCGCCCGTTCATCTGAATCCAGTGCATCGATCAGGATCAGGGAGGTATCCCCCTCGATCACGATGCAGTTGCTGTGGCCATAACCGACATAACAGCAGATCCTGTCATTGATCTGGTATCTCTGCTTTGGGTATGCCGTCTCTGCGTATTGCCTCAGGCGGGCTTCTCCATCTTTTATCAGCATATTCTTCTCCTCCAATCATCCTGCCGCAGATTTTTATCCTGTAAATCCCGGCTTCTCTGCCAGCGGGCATTCCGAAAATATCCGCCCCGCTGCCGCTTCATATTCCCCCATATTTCCGGCTTTTTTTATCTTTTTTATGTGTTTATCGCAGTCCGCAAAAACGCAGGCCAGATAAAACCACACCTCTTTCATCTTAAAAAGCACATTCTTATCTCCGGGGATCACCTCCCGGTATGCCAAAAGCAGGGCATCATGGAACGCCTTCAGACGTGTTTTCTCAAGTCTGCTTCCCGTGCGGATTTCCTCTGCAAGCCCGGGATTCGCGATGACTCCCCGTCCTGCCATCACCGCATCTACTTCTGGAAATGCCTCTTCAAACAGGCTCAGGTCCTCTGCACGAAAAATATCCCCGTTATAGCACAATGGATTTCTGCTCATCCGCACCGCATCCCGGAATATGTCCATATTGGGATGATTTTTATAGTAGTCCGTCCGGATCCGCGGATGGACGATCAGTTCTGACAAAGGATACCGGTTAAAAACCTCGATCAGCTCGTAAAACTCCTCCGAGTCGAGGACACCGATCCTGGTCTTGACGGAAAGCTGCATATCGAACTTCGATACTCCATCGCTGACCTCCGCCAAAAAACGGTCCAGCTTCCACGGGTCTGCCAAAAATCCGGCTCCCCGCCCTTTACTCACGACCGTCCCCGACGGGCAGCCAAGGTTTAAATTCACTTCCCGATACCCCAGTTCTTTCGCCTTTTGGGCCGCCCATAAAAATCCATCTGCCTGATTGGTCAGGATCTGCGGAACTACATGCATCCCCCGGTTGTGTTCCGGCAGGATGTCATTTAGCTCTCTCGAAGTCAGCTTCCGGTGCTGGGTCGGCGTGATAAACGGGGTAAAATATTTGTCTATGTGGCCATATATCTGATGATGGACATTCCGGTAGACATAGCCGGTGATTCCTTCCATTGGAGCCAGGTATATTCTCATGTCTTGTCTGTTCCTTTTTCTTAATCTCAGCCTATTATATGTTCTTTTTTCATTTTAGGCAAGAGCCGGACCTGTTTAAAATATATTGGAACACCTCGCCGATGTCACCATTGATGCAAATGGACCGCTCCCGGATCTCCTCCGGCACAGCGATATCTCCAAGATTCACACAGACATAGGAAGCGTCTGCCCATTGGCTGGTCATCTGCCAGAACGGATATTTGATGATTCCCGGCGTGTTGTATCCGGTACCCAGTTCCAGAAACAGGACTCTGGCATGGCGATGACGATGCAGAAATCCGGCATACCGTTCCGACGCGCGGTGCCATCCCTCATCCTCCACAAACGTGTCATCGATCCGCAGGTTCATACTCGCAGGCCTGCCGCATACCGGACATGTGGGGATCAACTCTGATGGAATCCGCATATCGCTCTGCGCTTCCACCATCCGGCGGATTGCCTCCTCATTGTCGTACGTCTTTTGGCAGCAGGGCAGAGAGCACTGAAACAGCCCATAATCCCCCTGGGTATAAAACAGGCGCTGCTTGTCAAACCCGGCTTTCTGGAAACAGTGGTCCACATTGGTCGTCAGCACAAAATAATCCTTTTCCCCAACAAGCCTGTACAGCATCTCATACACCGGCACCGGAGCGTCCATATAGCGGTTGATGCTGACGTAGCGGCTCCAGTAAGCCCAAAATTCCTCGGGCGCTGCAAAAGGATAAAAACCGGCCGAATACATGTCCTTAAAACCATATTTCCGGATGAAATCAAAAAAATATTTCTCAAACCGTGCTCCTGAGTACGAAAAACCGGCGGAAACCGACATCCCTGCACCGGCTCCGATCACAATGGCATCTGCACCGGAAATGGCTTCAGACAGCCGCAGCGCCTGTTCCAAGCAGCCGTCTGTAGATTTCGTAATCGTTGTCTTTAAAGACATTAAAAACCACCTCCAATCCAGAATCATGCTCCCGTCGGTACTTTCGCACGGTATCGACGGCAATCTGAGCCGCCAGCTCATTTGGGAAATGAAACTCACCTGTAGAAATACAGCAGAATACAAGGTTTTTCAGCCCATGAGACTCAGCCACCGCCATGCAGGAATGATAACAGGACGCCAAAAGCGCACGCTCCTTTTGTGTCACAGCGTCCGATACGACAGGGCCTACCGTATGCAGGATATAACTGCACGGCAGATTGAAAGCCGGTGTGATCTTTGCCGTTCCGACCGGCTCTGCTTCTCCCTGTTTTTCCATCAGCCTGTGGCATTCAAGGCGGAGCTGTACGCCTGCCGCAGAGTGGATTGCATTATCAATACAGCCGTGGCAAGGTACAAAACACCCCAGCAGGGCGCTGTTTGCCGCATTGACGATCGCGTCTGCCCTGAGTCTCGTGATATCCCCCTGCCACAGATAGATTCCCGGCTCCACCGGGGACAGGTCCGACACCGAAACGACCTGCTTTATATCGGTTTCTTCGGACAGGTATTCATCCTGAATCTTCAAAAATGACGGACTGACCGGTCTGGGCGGACGGACATTCATCAGGGAACGCAAAAGCCGCTTCCTTTCTGCTTCCGTCGCCGGAATCTCCAGATTGATGTATCGTGAATCTTCTTTTATCAGATAATCGATCAGATAAAGCAATCTTTGCTGCCGCGTCATAACTCTCCTCCATGTTTCAGTTGTTTTTTTCAGCCTTCAAGATTATAATAAGCTTATGGGTACACAATGTAAAGTAAGCACTTTTTTGTGCCATAGTTACCTTTTATATACTATTGAATTAAGGATGGAATTGTTATGGAAAAAGAATTGCCTGCATGTCCTGTGGAGACGACGCTGATGCTGATCGGAGACCGTTGGAAGGTGCTGATCATCCGCGATTTGCTGGAAGGCACACGCAGATTCGGAGAATTAAAAAAATCGGTTGGAAATATATCACAGAAGGTTCTGACATCCAATCTGCGCTCGCTGGAGGCAAGCGGCCTGGTGAGCCGCCAGGTTTATGCAGAGGTGCCGCCGCGGGTAGACTACTCCCTGACGGAGACCGGACGCAGCTTAAAGCCGATTCTCGATGCGATGGTCGAATGGGGAACCGATTATAAAAAGAATCAGGATTAAGGTCCAAAGGAGATTTCCAGAACATCCCGACCCACGAGATTGCGGGGCCGGGATGCCATTTTGGTATGCCCCGGAAAAAATCCTGCTTATAGCTTCCTTTTTAACAGTTCTAGTTCACTCTTTAAAGCTTTCAGTTGGGCATCCTTTTCAGCCAGAATATTATCTTTTTCCAGCAATGCCGTGTTCGCCTGTTTTAACAGTTCGGCCTGTTCCTTCACCTCTTTTTTCCGTTCTTCTATTTCTTTCTTTTGTTCCTCTATCATATACTTCACCGTATTCCGGTCCATGATTTCCAATGCTTTCGAATACATATTCACCAACTCCTCCGGTTTCTGCTGAAACGCCGCTATCTCCGCATATGGTTCACGGAATTTGGGATACGCTTCGATCAGTTTCATAATATCAGAAGGGTCATCCGATGCCAGAAACAAAAGCCACGCATCCAGTTCCTTATCTATATTTTGATTGTTTTTGTGATATATGTCAAGAAATTTATCGAGCGGAATAAAAATATATTCCTGCAAAAGTTCCAGATTCAGATTCGTATCAAAGATTTGTTTTGCATGATGCCGGTAATACTCTTTCTTTTCTTCAAACTCCTTTCCGCTTTCTTCCACCAATACAATGGAATAAACTTTTTTCATGTCGCGGTATGTGAATTTTTCTTTTCGTTCCCCCTTGACCCGGGAATACTGCCGAAGCACCAGGTCCGACGAATAGCATGCCGCCCGCTGTCCTGGAAAGCGATATCCAATCCTCTGCATTTCGACATTTGCCAGTCCTCCAGACTCAAGTTCCACCAGGATATCCATAATCAACAGGGAACCCTCCGCAGTCAGCCGACAGGATTCATTGGGCAATGCCCGCTTCACGATCACAGGTTCTTTTAAGATGGCTGAAAGCAGTTCCGACAGCCGCTTCCCATAAATCTCAGGATTAAATATCTCTTTAAAAAATGGATCCCATGTGACCTTCACCCCCTTGGTCCCCATGCAAAACGCAATCAGGTCCTCTTGAAAATCTTCCGTCAATTCTAAAAATCTTGCGTAGGTTACGGGATTTTGCCTGATCATCTGCAAAACATCCTCCCGCTCTTTTGTCTGTCCCAATACTCTTGTCATTTCTTTTCCCATAAAACTCCTCCTTCGTTTTTGTTGTCATTCATCGGAATAGCTGCAGAACCTGCATGAACCTCTTATTCTGCGGGGAAAGAACTCCCCTGCGGAATAAATCAATGTTATCAGACAACGGATGATATGTCAATGAAAAATCAAAAAGGGCAGAAGAATATATGCTCTTCTGCCTCTCCTGCACTCTCTGTTCCCTTTCCTGCTCACATACCCTTCGGAACATACACACGATAAGTTTCCGGTTCTTCAGACGGATCTACCGGTTTCAGGGTAATCGTCATAACATTTCCAATCCGCTCCGTTTCTACCAGGTGATGTCTTGCATCTTCTCCCGGCCGGTCAAACCTCCACCGCTTCCCCTGGATTTCAGTTCCGCAGACTTCCACCTGCTGCTTCGCCCAGTTATAGATGTATACCACACCGCCTTCCTTTACCGTCATCAGACTCCCGTCAACCTCCGCCAAAAACTCCTGGTGTTCAAATTTCGCGTCCATCCGGTACAGAGGGACCGGCAGTTTTCTGTCATTGGTCCAGCCCTGATAATACAGATATCCGCCTTCATAGGAAAGCCCGTCATACACATTGTATGGAATGTCCGCCGCCCGCCTGTCACTGCCGTCCATCGCGATGCTGATCAGTCCCGGAGATTTCACACTGACCATGTCTTCGAATGCCGCCCCGGTATAGACAATCCTGTCTTGTGCGACGATCACCTTCTGCTGTTCAAGTCCGCTCTGCATGCACATCATCTCATCCAGGACTGTCTCCTCATCCCCACGACGCCGCACCAGTTCCATCCTCCCATAAGGCAAATGATACGTATGTGACTCCATCCCAGCCTTTTTTTCAAAATCCATCAGTGACTTTGGGGTACGGACATAATAGTCCGCCCCGTCCCGCGAGAACAGATATCTCCGTTCATGGACATCTCCTCTGGGGTTGACTGTCATCTCCCCGTTCCCTCCAAACAGATACACCTGATGGAACACCTGCTCATCCGGATGATAATATCCATAGAACAGGTCGATCAGCCGAAGCCTGTCTCCGCTCATATACCCGCCCAGAACGGCAATATTTCCATCTTCCAGCTTTTGGACCGCCGCCTCCCGGATGTCGTTTCCAAAGATAGAAGCAGATGTCACCAACTTGTCTTCCATGTGGATCTCACCTTGTTTCCGCCGGCTGCCAATGCCTGCCAACGCCTCCAAAGCCTGATCGTCATCCGAGAAATACTCCTGGTCCAGATAGGCCGCAGGGCTCCACCGGTCCCCTTCCCTCTGAAAGGCAAACAATCCAAAACTCCCATGAAATATCACCATATCCTTGTCTGCATAGTCCAGTACCGGCATTCCATCCTGCCCCTCTTCCAACAATGCTTCCGGTATCGTTGTTTCTGCCAGCCAGGCGATATCTGGTATCCGGTCGAGTTCCGCAGACTCCCCCTCACCTGCCTTTCCCGCGATAAAAATACTGGTAGGTCCGTCTGCGCCACCGATGATGGTAGCAACCCTGTCTCCCGTCTCTTCCACCGTTTTCTGTACGACCGGGTCCGTCATCAGCCCGACTCCTGCCATTCCGATTGCCGCAGCCGCTAAAACGGTGATCCAAAATGCCGGTTTCCGGTAATTCAGGATGTTTTTAATCCGGGAACGGGTGTGGCTCTCTCCAAATGCAAGGGGGATCAGCAGTCCGCCCTGCTGTTCTGCCGCATGGAGCAGCGCAAGGGAATATGGCTTTTTCTCCCCTGGTCCCAGCTCTTTTAGTACCCGTTCGTCGCAGGACATCTCCATATCCCTGCTTAGAAGGCGAAATGATATCCACGCCAGCGGATTGAACCAGTGGATCAGCACCATCAAAAGCCCCAGCAGCTTAACAAGGTAATCCTTCCTGCGGATATGTACCATCTCATGCTTTAAGATATAGCGGCGGTTCTCCTCATCCAGGCCGGCCGGCAGATATACCGACGGACGAAACAGCCCTGTCACAAAGGCCCCGTCGATCTGACTGCTCTCATAGATTCCCTTTTCCACCTGTACCGCGGCAGCCAGCCTTCTTCTAAGGCGCAGATATCCTGTCATGTAATACAGGAAAAGCACCAGCACCCCCGCCTGCCAGATGACCCCCAGAACAAACAGGGCAATCTGGATTGGATTTATGGATCTCACTTCCCATTCCTCTGCCGACAGGTTTTCGTCCAGCATCTGGTTCACCGCCCGGTCAACCCAGATCACGCCGGACTGGATCTCAGGATGCTGTTCATATACGATCTCCTGCGGCACCGGTTCCGGGTGCACCGGAAGGAGGCAAAAAGGCGATGGGACCGTCACAGGGCACAAAAACCGGAACAGCACGATAAACCAAAGGACATAGGAATATCCCTTGGGCAATTTTTTAAACAGCAGGCGGCAGACCAGGACAAAGAGGACCGTACAGCCTGCCGTGAACGACATGTTGAGCAGCCGAATCATCCATTCTATCATCATTCCACCGCCTTTTCTATCATGTTCCGAATCTCCTCCGCTTCTTTCCCGGTCAGCTTCCGGTCCGTCAAAAATGCCGTCACAAAGGCAGGAAGGGAGCCGTCAAAATTTTTGTCTACAACCGCTTCGCTCTCCAGCTTCTGGACTTCTTCCCTCGGAATCAGGGAAGTCACAACCGCCTGCTCATTTTTCAAAAAACCGCGTCCGGATAACTTTTTTAACACGGTATAGCAGGTGGACTTCTTCCAGCCAAACGCCTGGGCGCTCAGCCGCGCCAGCTCCGTCGATCTCACCGGCTCATGCTCCCATACCAGATTCATAAAACGGTACTCGCCGTCAAACAGTTTCTTTTCCTCCATCAGTCTCCTCCTCTTCTTAATGAAAATGCAGAAGTGGTCTACTGCAATAGTCCTCTCTTATATTGAGAGTCTATCACAGTAGACCACTTCTGTCAAATACCTCTTTTGCTGTTTTTTCTATACCGTCTCATATGACAGCCCAAAATCCAGTTCATAATAATTACCGTCCGCATCCCGGTATGCATAAGCCTTTCCGTTCTCATCCTTCATGGATTCCGGCATATACAGGTCTTTATCATACCCCGGCACATCATTGCGGGAGATGCAGATGCCGTCCCCGTCCACGAAAAGGACCTCATCATTCTTTGGCAGTGTGACCGGCAGTTTCCCCGTCGGGCTGTATTTTCCGAATATCACATCCGCTATGGCGTCCGTGTACGTGTCAAAACCGACAAGCAGCGCATCAGAACAGGTCTCCACGCTGCCGACTTCCCACGCAAGTGTGACATTGATGCTCGAAATCACCTTTCCACCGTTTTTATGGACAGCCTCAGCGATCTCTTTGATTTTTCCTGCATCGCAAAGCGTCGTCTCCTCATGGGTGGTTTTTGCCGGCCTGCCCTCATCGTCCACATCTGCGACCACCTTTCCTTCGCAGATATCCAGCTCTAAATAACCCTTTGTCGCGTTAAAATACTCGCCGGAGCTGGGGCTGACAAAGAGGACCGCGTAGTCTGCCTCCTCAAAATCTTCCGTCAGCGTGATGCCCTGTCTCAAGGCAGCCGACTCCCTCACTGCTTTTGTCTCCTGCTTTGCAGCTTCTTTGTCCTTTCGGAAACATTCCACATAAACTTTTTTTCCGGCCATCGCCTCTTCTCTCAGAGGAAGGAGCTGATTTTGATTCTTTAAGAGCACCACAGACTTAACGTGTACGTCATAGGCATCGTCCCAATGCTTTTTCGTGGAGACCACCTCCACGGCATGCTTTGGATCGCGGTATGGGTTCTCAAACATCCCCAGTTCAAACTTTTCCTTTAAGGTGCGCGCCACGGCACGGTTTAATGCCTCCTCCGTCAGGACAAGCTGCTCTGCCGTATATCCCGCAGGAACAGGGTGCCCCTGTGTGGTATAATAACCGTTTTTACTCCTCTCATAAGCCTCCCTGGCGGAGAACACGTCGAGGGAACCGCTGATAAGATCCACGCCTGTGTTGACTGCCAGTGCAATCCTGGACGGCACATCCAGATCTTCCACGCCCCATGCCATCTTGTTGCTGATGCCGGAATCGCTGTTGACATAGCCCTCAAATCCCATCTGTTCCCGCAAAAGTTCCTGGATAAATACACGGTTGAACGCAAATCCAAGCGGGTTCATCTCCAACGGTTTCCCATATCGGTCATACTGGGTCCGGCTTTTTTTTGCCGCCGGTTTTGCATAGTACGGCATGATCGAGGAAGTCTTTTTATCAATTGCCGTCTGGAACGCCGGAAGATGATATTTTTGCAGGCTGTTTTCCGTCCGGTAGACATTCCACTGTCCCTGTGCATAATGAGGGTCGAAGCCGTTCTCCCTGGCCCCTCCGCCCGGAAAATGCTTGATGGTAACCGCCACGCCGTCGGCTGTCAGACCATGCCCGCTTCCCTGGATTCCGGGAATCAGCCGTTCCATGATGTCACAGATCAGCTGCGGATCTTCGCCAAAGGTCCCGTAGGTACGCTGCCATCTCGGATCGGTCATCACATCTGCCATATACATATAGCCCTTTTTCATCCCAACCGCATCCCACTCTTTGCGGATGCACTCCGCAAAGTCGTCGATCAGGTCAAGCCCGCTGCCCTTTACCGCAGCCGCGATACCCATCGTACCCGGCCAGGCCGCAAACACGCCCGCCGCATCGTTCATGCCAAACACCAGCTCGCCGTGCTCGTTGCGGGAGTTCGATACCACCATCACGGGAAGACCGTGCGCCGTCTCCTCCGCCACCTGGTTTAACTGATTGATCCAGTCCGCAAGCTCATCCGGCTTTGGATTCTGGCGCAGGATCAGATGGCGGATTCCCATCTCTTTCAGCGTATAGGTCGTCCCATATGTTTTTTCCACATTGAAGATGGATTCGTCTTTTTCCACGATTTCCTCGTTGAGGAGACCGGATTCATCCACCTTGGACTTATCCTCCTGATACTGCCCCATTTTCCACGAATTGATAAAAAGCAGACCAATCTTTTCATCCGGCGTCAAAACTTCTGCCAGCGCCACGGCACGTTCTTCTGGAGAGTTTCTCCAGTCCTTATACACCGTGAGGACGCCGTCTCCGGTCAGATCTTTAAAGTACAGTCCGTCCTGCTCGATCACGGGTTTTTTCGTCACTCCGATCACGGGTCCATCGGGATTTTTGTAATAACGGATATTTGAGGTTGCCTTTTCCATAATTCACCACTTCTTTCTTCTTATCTGCCCTGACGCAGGGGCTGACGCCTTCTGTCAGGTTTCTTTTCAGGCTGCTTTTCTTGCTTCCAGCTCCGCCTGGATCTCTGCCATCTTCTCCTTGTCCAGATTATACCATCTCATCGCAATAATCGTTGCTATATGGCCAAGGATCGGAACGATACAAAAACAGATCATGATTGCCATATTAAACGTATCGTTGACCGGCTCGTTCGGCCTGATCACCACGTTCCCCACGCCGGCAAGGGTCAGAGCAAAGCCCTGGATCATTGCGGAGAAGGAGGAGATGATCTTGTCGATGAAGGAAAACATCGTTCCCATCATTCCCGGCACAAACCGCCCGCTGCGGTAGGACTCGTAATCCGTGCAGTCTGCAATCATCGGGATGATGCCGGAATTGCCCATGCTGGCAAGACATTTCTGCACCAAAAACAGCCCTAAAAAGATAGCCGGAGCTTCCGGATTCGGACGTACTACAAACATGATCACAAGCATGATCATCGAGCCCCAGGTTCCCACAAGGAAGGTCCTCTTCAGCCCAAACTTCCGGGATACGAACACGCCGCTGATGGATACGATCACAAGCGGCACGATCAGCATGCTGGAGAAAACGCCCTGAAGCCTGGAATTTAACAGCATGTTGGCAAACAGATACGTCATGGTCCCGCTCATCAGAAGCTGTCCTAACTTGTCCGTGGCTGCGGAGATGATCAGCATCTGGATCGGACGGTTATGCATGACAATGTCCTTGTAATCCCTGAATTTTACCTTTGGCTGCGTTCCTGCCTGGCCAAAGAACTCCGGGCGGTCCTTCTGGCTGATGCCGACCATGGCAAGCACCGTGAATACAAAGGAAATCACCGCCAGGATCAGTACGGCCTCTTTCCACATCGCAGGGTTGATCATCCCCAGGCTCTTGCCTCCCTCTCCCACGAATTCTCCGACCGAATATTTCTCCGCAAGGATCGTGGTGATGAGCATCGGGACCAGTGCGCTCGCCATCTGGGTCAGCACGCTGTCAAAGCCCGCAAAGATCGGGCGCTGCTTCGGGTTGTTGGTCAAAACCGCCTGACCTGCCTTTGTCACTACAGTCTGGCAGGTATAGCCTAAAATATACACAACATAAAATATCGTAGTAAAAATATATTTCTGATGAGTGCCCCAGCCTGCCGGTGTATTGAAAATCACGATCAGGCTCGTCCAGATGATGATGTTGCCGGCCAGCATGTACGGACGGAACTTTCCGAATCTGCCATTTGTCCTGTCTACCAGAAAACCTACGAGAGGATCTGTCACCGCATCAAAGATACGGGTCCCCGTTGCGATCAGACCGATGATGGCCGCCGCCAGTCCCAGTACGTTCTGGGTAAAATAAGAGTACTGCATCATTAAAAACATTGCGATATTGGTTGCACAGTTGTTCAGGGAAAAGAAACCGATCTGCCACAATTTCGCATTATTATATTTGCCCATTGTTCCTTTTACTTGTTCCATTTTGTCTCCTACTTTCCTCAATGTTCCTTCATTCTTTTTTGATGTCTGTATCAGTTTTGTTGCTTTTTTCGCTGCCGGCTTCGTTTTGTGAATCCATTTTATCACACTTGTATTTTTATGGTTAGGATTATATAATACTAATTAGCATTATATTGCTATATCATTTTGGTCAATGTCTCTATAAAATATACATGGTTTTTATGCACAATTGACAAAAGGAGGGATTTCATGGAAGAACAGGAAAAAGCTGCGATAGCAAAGCAGTTTATCGAGACAATTTTAGAGGTTCCGGTGGCAACCTGCCGGCCGGAGCTTTCTGCAATGGAAGAGGCCGTCAGGCAGTATATCCCGGAGTTTCTGACAAGCCAGATTCCGTTCTTTATCACAGAAACGATGAGGCGGTCCTTTGAGCCGATGGTGCTGTACCACATCACAGATTTTATCCGCCTCAACTTCAATCTGTTTTTATACCGGAATGGAAAGCAGGATGAGATCATGATCGTCGGTCCCTACCTGCTCCACCAGCCGGACCAGAGGTTCTGCGAGGAGGTGCTGCAAGAAAACGGGCTGACTGCATCCCTGATCGTACCCTTCTATGAATACTGCCTTACGCTTCCGGTCGCAGGTAATTCCGCCATGCTGCTCGCCTCCCGCACTGCCCTGAAAGTCATCACCGGCTGCGAAGAAGAAGTCCCCTACCGCCATTACCAGCCACAGGCAGACCACCAGAAAGAGGCGGTCAACATCTCCACATACGGCATGGAGGAAGCCGCCATGGAGCTGTTGGAGCAGCGCTACCGCTATGAGAAACTCATGCTTCAGGAAGTCGCCCAGGGAAATGCCGACATGGCCCTGTCTCATTACCGCCAGTTCTTTATGGCAAGCCGTTCCATTGTACGGACGGAAGATCCTGTCCGCACCTCAAAAAACCTTGGTTTTTCCCTGAACACCATGCTGCGGAAAAGTGCGGAGACGGCAGGAATCCATCCGGTCTATCTGGACATCATCTCTTCCAACTTTGCGATGTTGATTGAAAATTCCAACAAGCTGAAAGAGATTGAGGAATTCAAATTCCAGATGATCAGCGCCTACTGCCGGTTTGTACAAAAATACCGCCTCGATGACCATTCCCCTCTGGTGCGGAAAGCCATCACCTATATCCGTGTCCATCTTTCGGACCATCTGTCCCTGAGGCAGATTGCATCCGGCATAAAAGTAAGCCCCTCTTACCTGTCGCGCATATTCAATCAGGAGATGGGGGAATCCATATCCTGTTTTATCACCAGAACGCGGATTGAAAAAGCGGCAGAACTGCTGTCGTTTACGCGGATGCCGATCCAAAACGTGGCTGTCTATGTGGGGTTTTCAGACCTGAATTATTTCAGCAGATGCTTTAAAAAACAGATGGGTAAGACGCCTACCGAATACCGGACAGCGTCTGCGATCGGATAAAAACACCGGAGAGAAACCCTTGACATCCCTCCGTCATATAGTTATAATTATAACCGTTCTGTTTATAACTTTTTTTGAAGGGAGGGATTTTTTTGAAATATCCGATCCTCAGCTACATCAGCCATCACCGGCAGTTTTACAGCCTGATCTATGAAGAGGTTGCTTCTGAATTAAAGCTGACCCAGCTGGAGATAGACATCCTGCTGTTCCTCATCAACAACCCGGAATTCAATACGGCACGGGATATCGTCAACCTGCGCGGCTTTGCCAAATCCAACGTATCCACCGCGATCGAAGCGCTGCAGAGACAGGAATACCTTACAGTGCTGGCAGACCCGGACAACCGGCGGATCCGCAGGCTGACTCTGCGCCCCCAAAAACAGGCGGTATTTGACAGGCTTATCACGCTCCAGAGAGATTCTTTCTCCCGGATGCTCCAGGGATTTACACCGGATGAAATAGAGCAGCTTCACCGTTTCATGGGGCGGATGGACCAGAACATGTTACAGTATATCCAAAATAAATAGAAAGAAAGCAGGAATCTTATGTTGTACAAATTTATGGTATGCTTTGCAGCCGGCATCGGAGCCGGCCTTGGAACCGGATTTGCCGGTATGAGCGCGGCGGCTGTCATCAGCCCCATGCTGATCGCATTTCTTGGAATGGAGCCTTATATGGCAATTGGCATCGCACTGGCCAGCGATGTTCTTGCCAGCGCTGCTTCTGCCTGGACCTACAAGAAAAACGGCAATCTGGATATCCGAAACGGACTGATCATGATGGTCTTTGTCCTTTTATTTACTTTAGTCGGAAGCTATGTCTCCAGTCTGGTCCCCGGTACCACGATGGGCAGCTTTTCTACCTTTATGACGCTGCTTCTGGGAATCAAATTCCTGGTCCGTCCGGTGATGACAACCAAGACAAATATGAACGCTGCCGACCCGAAAAAGAGGATCATCCAATCCGTCATCTGCGGTTCCCTGGTCGGTTTTGTCTGCGGGTTTATCGGGGCGGGCGGAGGAATGATGATGCTTCTTCTTCTGACCAGCGTACTGGGCTATGAGCTCAAGTCTGCCGTCGGCACCAGTGTATTTATCATGGCCTTTACCGCCCTGACCGGAGCCGTCAGCCACTTTGCCATCGGCGGAATGCCGGACTTTACCAGCCTTGTCTTCTGCGTGTTCAGCACCCTTTTGTGGGCACAGCTCGGAGCCAGATTTGCCAACAAAGCAACTCCGCTGGTATTGAACCGTGCTACCGGCACCGTGCTGTCCGTGCTGGGTGTTGCCATCCTCTTCGTGCACTGACCCGCCATATTGTTTGATAATTATCTCGTTCACGAAGAGGAGGGAACGCCATGCCTACAGTTAACCCCGATTTTATGTCTGAAGACCCGTTACTGTTGTTGGACAACAACACGTTAGTCAATATCTTGCTGGATGGAGATTACCGGTTCACCAATATTAAATTTGATGAAGCCAAAGCGATCATGGAGATGAAGGGAACCGACGATATCGTCCGGATATTTGCAAACCCTGACCTGGAGCACATCATGTTTGAATATCTGGGAATTGAAGAGCAGGCCTTCACCTACGCACCGGATACGGCGCTGCACATCGGCCAGGATGCCATCGCCTTCAAATTTTACATCACCCCTTCCGGCACGCAGCCAATCGTGTTGGGAAATGCAGGGGAGCAGGCAAAAAAGATTAAAAATGTGTATATTTACTGCCAGCATATTGTTCGGCTGAAATAATTGCAGGCAGCCCAAAAGACAAAAAGGCATGGAATCCTGACCGACTGATTCCATGCCTTCTTTACATCTCCTGAAAGTCCCTATCCGCTTATTCTCCAAATACAGCCCTATAGTCCGCCTGAAACTTCGCAATTCCCGCAGTTGTCAGTGGATGTTTCGTCATCTGCTCGATCACCGCATACGGAACTGTCGCGATATCTGCGCCTGCCTTTGCACAGTCGATGACATGGATTGGATTGCGGATACTTGCCGCGATCACCTGCGTCTCGATATTGTGCACCATAAATATCTCGGTAATCTCATTGATCAGGTCTATCCCCGGCATGGAAATATCATCCAGCCTTCCGAGAAACGGAGATACATAGGTCGCTCCGGCGCGAGCAGCCAAAAGAGCCTGGGCTGCGGAAAAAATCAACGTCACATTGGTCTTTATCCCCTCTGCCGCCAGAGCCTTCGTCGCCTTCAGGCCTTCTGTAGTCATCGGAATCTTCACCACCATATTCGGATGGATCGCCGCAATCTCCCGCCCCTCCGCTATCATCCCTTCTGCATCGGTAGTGGTCGCCTTCACCTCTCCGCTGATCGGACCGTCCACGATAGAGGCAATCTCTGCGATCACCTGCTTAAAATCACGCCCCTCTTTTGCAATCAGAGAAGGATTGGTCGTCACCCCACAGATCACCCCCATGTCATTTGCTTTTTTGATATCTTCTACGTTTGCCGTATCTACAAAAAATCTCATCTTTGCCTCCTGAACTGTTTTTATCTTTAGTTTAGCACAGTAAATTAATAAAATCCACAGATTTCTTGCCGTTTTATCCGAGTAATATTGGCAAAACTTCCCATTTCTGTTATAATTCACCACAGGGGGATTCCAATGATGAAGAACAATAAGATTGCAATGTACATGAAACTGAAAGATGTAAATCAGACAAAACTTGCCGCATTGTCCGGCATCGCACCCACCACCCTGTCCCGCATCATCAACGGCACCGTGGTCAATGTCAAGACCTCACATATGGAAGCCATTGCCAGAGCTCTTGGCACCACCATCTACAATCTGTTTGACCTTCCGGAACTGAACCGTCCGCTGACGACAGCGCTCCGCCCCGAAGAGGCTGGGACAGTCGTGGAAAAGCTGCTCTCTGAGGATGAATCGCTGCTGCTCTACTGGTTCCAAAATTCCAGGCAGGAATCCCGGACCGCCATTCTGATGAAAGCGCGAAGCGAATACTATCTGACCCAGCGCGAAATCAATGAAAAGCTGTCACCAGAGTTGTCGCGGGAACAGGAGCATGAGACTTATAGTCAGATTGAACTGCCCTTATAAAAATCACAAAAAAACCACATGGCTCCCTACCGATACGATCGGAACGTCGCCATATGGTTTTTTATTTTATCTGTCTTCTATTTCTCAAACAAAAACTTCTCCGGCAGCGTTACACAAAAATCCTTTGCCAGATGGCGGAAATTATCCGGTGTGATCGTCTGGAGCTTGGTCGGGCTCATGGACAACATTTTCACAAGAATCTCTGCCGATTTTTCTACCGTGTGGGCAAGACCAAAGGTCAGGTCAAAATCCTCGCCGGAACAGAAAATCCCATGATGTGCCCAGATTGCCACGTCATAATCCTTCATCAGCCTGGATGTCGCAACGGCGATATCACGTCCGCCCGGAACCATCCACTCTACCACGCCGACACCGCCGGGGAATACGACCGGACATTCGGTTGCCATCTCCCACAGTTCTCTGGTAAACACCTCGTCGCTCAGCGGAAGGACAAAGGTCAGCGCGATCACATTAGTCGCATGGCAGTGATAGATGACACGGTGCGCGCCATTCGTCGCCGCTTTTTTCACTTCATGGTTCATCAGGTGGCTCGGCAGCTCGGATGTCGGGCGGCCGCCGTTTACAAATCCCCAGCAGAGACGGTAATTCTCGCCGCTCTCATCTATCTCCACGATTCCCAGGCTGTCCTCCGGGTCAAGGATGACATTGCGGAAATATTTGCCCGATCCGGTTGTCAAAAAGAACTCGCCCGCAACTCCTGGCACCTCGGTTCCGATCGGCTGCCACTCGCGAGTCCTGTCCAGGCACTCTGCCACTTCAGCCACTTCCGTCTCTTTCATGCGGTATGTCAGGTTGCCGCCATTTCTCTCATGCCAGCCCTGCTGCCAGCCATCGTCACACATACGGATAAAACCTTTTACAAACGCTGCATCTGTTACTTTCATTGATCTTCCCTCCGGATTCCGTTTCTTTTTCTTCTGTTACACACGCTTTGACAATACATCTGCTTCGTACTTTTCAACCTCGGCAAACCAGCTCTCTCCCGCCGGAACGCCGCAGGTCTCGCAGAAATAATTCCAGACATCGCCCATCGGATACGTCTTCAGTTCTTCCTGCTGCATCATCAGCTTTGTAAGTTGTCCGCCGTCCTGCATCGCCTTCAGCTCTTTATTCGGAGTCAAAAGCGCATAGAGCAGGGCTTTCTGCATATTTCTCATCCCTGTCACCCAGGCAGAGATACGGTTGATCGACGCGTCAAAGAAATCAAGTCCCAGTAAAACACGGTCCAGGGCGTCGTTGCGGACAATCTCTTTTGCAATCTCCCTTGTCTCATCGTCAAACAGCACCACATGATCGCTGTCCCAACGCACCGGACGGGTCACATGGAGGGCAATCTTGTCGTTGAACAGCAGCATGGACGGAATCTTGTCGGAAACCACTTCGGTCGGATGATAGTGACCGTTGTCCATCAGGCTGAGGATTCCGTTGCGGGCGGCATAGTTGATGCAGAACTCGCTGGAACCTACGGTATAGGACTCCATGCCGATGCCGAACACTTTGGATTCCAGGCACACCAGCACTTTTTCCCGGTCATAGTCAATGGCCAGAATCTGGTCTAAAGAATCTTTAAAACGTGCTCTCGGTCCCAAGCGGTCAGCCGGAATGTCTTTGTAACCGTCCGGAATCCAGATATTCATGCCGCACGGCTGTCCCGTCTCCTCTGCAAAGTACTGGGAGATTCGGATACATGCCTGTCCGTGGCGAATCCAAAACTTGCGGATTTCTTCGTCCGGGCTGGAAAGGGTGTATTCATCTGCCTTCGGATGGGAGAAAAATGTCGGGTTGAAATCAAGTCCCAGACCTCTTTCCTTGGCAAACTCCACCCATTTTTTGAAATGCTTTGGCTCTAACGCATCCCGGTCCGCCCATTCGCCGTCTTCAAAGATGGCATAGCTGGCATGGACATTGATCTTGTGCGTTCCGCCAATCAGGCTCAGCGCCTTGTCGATATCCGCCAAAAGCTCCTCCGGTGTCCTGGCCTTGCCCGGATAATTTCCGGTGGTCTGGATCCCGCCGGTCAGCGGTCCTTTCTGGTCAAATCCGGTTACATCATCTCCCTGCCAGCAATGCATGCTGATCGGAAATGCTTTCAGGGCTGCCAGCGCCGCGTCAGTATCGACACCGATTGCGGCATAAGTTTCTTTTGCATATGCGTATCTCTCTGCTGTTGTCATGGTAATCCTCCTCATTTCATTCTATCAGGTTTTCATTTTGGACCAGACGTTTTACGCCGGCCGGTATTCTTTTATCTCAAAAGAGTCATAGATACATCTTCTGGCGGACCAGATGGAATCAAACCTTCCCTCTGCCATCATCTGTACTGCCAGATTTCCGATTGCTGTGCCTTCTCCCGGTCCGGCATACACCGGCTTTCCGGTCGCATCTGCAGTCAGCTGGTTTAAGTAAGCCGCATTGGAACCGCCTCCCACGATATTGACAGCTTCAAAGGAATAGCCGGAAATCCGTTCCAGCTCTGAAGCCGCCTTTTGATAACACTGTGCCAGGCTCCGGTAGATCACCCTTGCAATCTCTCCCGGCGATTTTGGCTCCTGCTGCCCGGTACGCACACAGAAATCCTGTACTTCTGCCACCATGCTGTCCGGCGCAAGAAAGCAGGAATCATCACAATCTACGATGGACTCGATCTTTGCTGTCTCTGCCAGTTCGCATAGCTCAGCAAAACTGTAGGCATCCTGAAGTTCTTTCTTGACGTTCTGGATCATCCACAGACCCATAATGTTTTTCAGATAGCGGAACCGGTATCCGTAACCGCCCTCATTTGTCAGGTTGGCTTTCCTGCTTTCCTCCGAGCAATTGGCTTTTTCCAGTTCCGTCCCCATCAAAGACCAGGTACCGGAGCTGATATATAAAAACGGCTCCTTCAGCGCAGGCACGGCTACGACTGCGGATGCAGTGTCATGGCTTCCCACCTGGCAGACGTTTAAGTTGTATCCAACCTCACGGCTGACTTCTTCTGTCAGCATCCCTGCCATTGACCCTGGTTTTACAAGTTCCGGGAAGATGGAGCGTTTAAATCCCAGCCTGCCTATGAGTTCCCCATCCCAATCCATCGTCTCAGGACTTACAAGCTGCGTTGTAGATGCATTCGTATACTCCGCCTTTTTCACCCCGGTCAGCAGGCAGGTAAAATAGTCCGGTATCATCAGCATGGTCCTGGCCTGCTCCATCAGCTCCGGCTCCTGCTGCCTGACCGCCATCAACTGGTAGATTGTGTTAAAGATCTGTTTCTGGATTCCGGTCCGCCCATATAGTTCCTCTTCCGGTATCTGCTCATATACCTTCCGGTCCATCCCATCCGTGCGGCTGTCCCGGTATCCATAGGTCTTCCCCAGCACGCTGCCGTCTTCATCCAGAAGCACATAGTCCACAGCCCAGGTATCGATTCCCATGCACACCGGAATCTTTCCAATATCCGCGCAGCGCTTCATGCCGTTTTTAATCTCCTCAAACAGCTTTGGCAAATTCCAGCACAGGTGTCCGTCCACCTTTTCCATCCCGTTCGGAAACCGGTAAACTTCCTCCAGCTTCATCACGCCGTCTTCCAGCCATCCAAGGATGTGCCTGCCGCTGGATGCGCCGATGTCCACAGCCAGATAATAGTTCATGGTTCTTTATCTCCTTTTTGTCTTGTTCGGTTGTTATGGGTCCATTATAGCGGATGGGGACATGGAATTTTATAACCCTGTTTGTATATTTTAGGGACCTTATTTGCAGGAAAAATCCCCCGCCGCGTGGCAGGGGATCTGTTTATCACATATGCTGTTCCTGATCATCTTATGATGCTCCGGCAAATCATGGAAATTACCAGAAATGCCGGATTCATTAGACACTGGTTTTAACCACACACGCATCCGCCGTCTTATCAAACCGCAGCCCCTTAAACACCGGCTGCCGCATCCCGCCATTTGCATGATAATCCATAAATTTCACCGTGCAGACCAGTTCCGGTAAAATCCATTTCGCTTCTTCATTCCCAGAAGGAACCTCAAAAGGAGGCATGAAGGATGATTTCATATTCCGAATCTTCTCAAAAGTCTCTCCGCCTGTCCCCAGTGTCACATGACCTTTATAAACAAGCCGGTTTTCATCGTATTGTCCCAGCACAAGACTAATCATACCGTTTTCTTTATAAATATAACCACAGACAACAAAGTCGTCATCCTTGAGATTTTTAATCTTGATCCAGTCTTTTGTCCGCTTGCCTTCCACATAGATGCTGTCCTTCCGTTTTGCCACGATCCCTTCAAGATTCTTCTGCTCTACAAGCAGGTACAGCGGACGTCCCCGGTCCGGTACATAACGAGATATCGCCAGACTTGAATTTTCCAACATCACTGCCTTTTCCAGGAATTTCTTCCGTTCCATCAGGGGAAGCAGCGTCAGGTCCTTTTCATCATAAAATAGAATATCAAACGCCACAAAACTCGCCGGATATTGCCTGGAAGCGAGCTGGATTTTAAAGCTGTTGGTCGTCAGGCTGCGTCTCTGTATCTCATAAAAATCGGGACGGCCATCCTTCATAATCATCAGCTCACCATCTAAAATACACCGTTTTCTGACCTGCTTGTGTATTCCGGCAAGTTCCGGTACTTTGAGCAGCATGTTCAGATTCCTCTTATTCCGAAGTTCCGTGCCGCCATCAGGATCAAGATAGGCGAGACACCGCTCGCCATCCCATTTCAGTTCATAGATAAAATCCCCGCTGTCAAATGCTTCCCCATCGGCGCCTATGAGCATGGGCTTTAGATGCCGCTTATCAAACTCTGTCATGCTGTAGCCGCCTTCTTCCGTCCTCGCGGTTTTTTAGGCGTATTTTCTCCCTCGGTCTGCTTTAGAGATATCTGCAGCGCTTCCATCAGATTGATGATATTGTTTTCATTTTCAGCAGGGGGCATGACGACCTCCTGCCCGTTGATCTTGGCTTCAATGATTTCCCTCAAACGGCTCTGGTATTCATCATGATAGAGCTGGGGTTCAAACTCTTTATCCATGGAATTGATCAGCATTTTTGCCATATCCAGTTCTGGCTGGCTGATTTCAGGCTGTGCCGGTTCTTTCGGAATCTCTTTGACCTCATCGTAAAAAAACATCGTCTCCACCAAAATGCCTTTGTCAGTCGGAATCAGACATAAAAGCTTCTCGCTCTGTCCCATGACCGTCTTTGCAATCGCAACCTTTCCCTCTTCCATCATTGCTTTTCTCAGCAGCTCATATGCTTTATCCCCTCCGGCTTCCACGACGGCATGATACGTCTTATCGTAGAAGACAGGACGGATTTTATTCAGGTCAGTAAAATGCAGGATTTGAATGGTCTTGTCCTTTTCTGTCTTTGCCTTTTCAAAATCAGCGTCTGTCATAGTGACATACTGTCCGGGAGAAAATTCAAAGCCTTTTACTATATCTCCGCTCCCTACCATAAGAGCTCCCTTACGTAAATGATATTGCCTCTGGACAGTAACCAAACGTCAATTCCAGCAATTCTGCCGCGATTGCTTTGCTGCACACACGCATCAAATTGTCCTCACCGTCTTCTTTTCCAAGGAAATTCAGGCTTCCATACCAGACAACTTCCCGGTCAATGATGCAGTAATGGCGACAATAATCCTCTACAAGGTTCATTTCGAATCCATCTCTACGCATCCGCTCCTGAAGCTCCATCCAATATCCGCTGTCACCATAACCATATAGCTCCGGCTTCCATGTGACGATTCTTATTTTGATCCCTGACTCCTGCTTGTCTTTCAACAATCTAAGTAATTCTCCTGCCTTCTTCCCGCTGATAGATGGACTGGATATAATAATCTCTCTATCTGCTCCAAGAAGATCTTTTTTATATGTCTCAATATAATTATCAGCATCGAAAATAGAATTTCCGCCTTGCTTTTCTTTTCCTGTTCCGGCAAATACCTCATAACCAATCTGTTTATATGCCTTAAGCCGTTTATAATACATCTTTTCAAACATAGCGATGTGGCTGTCGACATAATCATAGATTATCACGTTTTTCTTGCTTTCATAGTCTCTGTTTAAACGTCCGGCATATTGTTCTACCACACTTTTCCATGATACCGGCATTGCCATGATCAAGGTGTCAAGTCTTGGAAAATCAAATCCTTCTCCAATCAGTTTTCCCGTAGCTACCAAAATCATGCTTTCACCTGGCTTCACCTGGTTCATTTGCTGCAAAATATCTCTGTGTTCCTTCTTTGAATTCTCGCCCGAAAGCAAAAATACGTAGTCTGCACAGCCATGCAGCCTTTCATATAACCGCCTTGAGTGGTCCACAAATTTTGATAAGATCACAGGGGTCCTGCCATCTTCCACACACGTTTTCACATCGGCAATTATGATATCATCCCTGTCTTCATTTTCTCTGATCAGAGCATAGGCTTCATTCGGATGCATCCGCTCCTTTTGAAATCTTGGTGCCACAGCTCTTGTAAATCTTGGATAAACCAGATGGTCTATCCCCTGCTCCTTTGCCCTGTCTTTTGATGTATACCGATATCTGATCGGACCAAGAAGCATATAATTAATCTTCTCTAATCCATCACTTCGGGATGGGGTTGCGGTTACTCCATATACCGATCGGGCTTTCACTCGCTGAAGAATTTCCACGATAGTATCTGATGCAGCATGATGACATTCATCCACGATCACAAGTCCGTATTCTGTTAATCTCCTATGGAATTCCCCCTTTTTACAAATAGAACCAACCATAGCAATATCAATCATTCCGGTTGTAGAATCATGTGCTCCCTGCAGTTTTCCAATCACGCTTTTTCTTCTTTTCTTTCTCCCAGATGGAGTTTCATACTCAGGCGGCTCTTCATCTATTATCAAGAATTTTTCCAGGGCACGCTCCCACTGTTCTACCAGCGCAGAAGATTGCAATAAGATCAGCGTATTAACCTTTTTTCTCGCAATAAGATTGCAGCAGACAACGGTCTTGCCAAATGCTGTAGCTGCGTTCAGAATCCCGGTTTCATGTACAATAAGGGCATCGACCGCCGGCTCCTGTGATTCCTTAAGCTGTCCTTGAAATTCAACCTTGATTTCCTTTCCCCAACATCGCTTATCCTGAATCTGATAAGCAATTCCTGCCTGTTCACACTCGGCAACCACAACTTCCGACAAACCTCTGGGAATTTTTATATAACCATTCTCGTCACTTCCAAGATAAATGAATCTTGCATTCAAAAAATTTGATAACCCCATAGCCTGATTTTTATAAAATGCCGGATTTCGAAAGGCCGCCAATTCCCTTATCCTGTTCTGTATTCTCACGCTCAGATTTGATGCATCGACATACACGCCGTCTGCCAATGTAATGCAAAGTTCGCCATCCACGTCGTTTTTTTGAAAATGCCTTGTCTTATCCCAGGGTTTTTCGTCATCATCCCCCGCAATCTCACCGGCTTCAACTATTTCATAAGAGCAAGCGGCTTTCCACTCTTTTATTTTTTGTTCTATGAACTCTTTTGAAAGTTTCGGTTTGCTGAATAATATGTTCCATTGATCAGGGTACGCATTCCAGTTTTCATCTATAAACGCACTGTTTCCTTTCTGCAGTGCCTGCCCCTGTAATGGCAACGCAATCAAATTTCCCAAACCGCCTTGCGGAAGATAATCCTGCATGGGCAACATTCTGTCATAATAGCGGAACGTTTTGATATTGACCGATTCCGCCCCAATTCTTAACAGAGCATTCCCGAATTTCCTTGCCAGCGAAGCCTCGATCTTTTTCTGGAAAAATATCCATAAATGTGCTCCTCGCCCAGAACTTGAGCGCTCAACCAGCGGATCTATTCCATTTGTCACGCACATTTTTCTCAGCGCATCCACTTCTTCTTTCCAAGATTCATCTATATTGGCATAATCAGCTTTTTCAGCATCCTTTTCGTGATTATCAAAATCAAAAACGATAAATCTGCATGTATTATCTTCCAAAAGAGGATATATCCCTATCACATCTGTTGCATCCTCTGAAATACCTTTTAAATGTGTTAAAATTTGCTGTTTTTCAAGCTTTTTGTATGCCTGACGCTCACAGTCCTGACACTTCATCTTAATGCCGCTGATTCGCGGACAGCCATTTTTCCAGAAATTATGGCACTGTGTATAATAATTCACTTCGCCGGTTGACTTCTTAATAGTACGCTTACTATACACATCCGTGCGTCCCCAAAACATACTGAAAAAACGATTTGCGTCATCCGTAGTAATTTCTCTATGAATAATCCTGGCCCCCTGGTCTGGATCATATAAATCATTGTTTTCCATGTTAGGGAATGCTTCATAATGGATTCCGGCGCTATTTAGCAATGACTTTAAATATTGATTTTCTTTCTTAAGAAATTCAATTTTCATTTGCAGTTCCTGTATATTTTGCATCTGCTGCTTCCTCTGTATCTCTGCTTCCCGTTGTTTCCAACTCACAGTCTTGCCTATGCCAACCGGTACAGTCGGGCTTCTGGTCGGCTCTATAATAGAATCTTCTCTTACACTGCGTTGTTATCTTCGCAACTTGATTTTACCACATGATTTGTCGTTTATCCATAAAAACAAGAGGTGAAATTACCATTTATTCATTGCAAATCAACCAACAAATGTTAAAATAGATTTATAAAAAACACACGGCACACAGAGGAGGAATTTATAATGCAATTAAGTTATTTTACGTTTATGATCCGGGATATGGAGAAAACAATCGAGTTTTACGAAAAAGCAGCAGGTCTTCATGTCATTAAACAGTTTAATCCGGGGATGGGCGAAATCACATTCATGGCCAATGCTGACGGTGAGACAATGCTGGAATTTATCCAGTTTGATAATGTAGAAAAGATTTCGGCAAAAGGAATGGTGATGTGTTTTAAAGTGGAGGAAAACCTTGAGTTTGTGCGGAATCGAGTTATATCATTAGGATATGAGCCATCTGAAATCATAGAAAGAGGACCAAAACCAAAACATTTTCATGTATCGGATCCAGATGGGATTGTTGTCGAGTTTAGTGTTTAAGCAGTTAGTAACTGGTATTTGGTGGGGCACAGCATTTGTATGAAAATTTGTGCCCCACCCCAATAAATTTATTCAATTAATCCAAGTTTCACTATCATATAAAGTGTTTTCCAGTTTCCCGAATCCTTTCCTACTGATTGGGGATTATTCCCCAAACTTCTACTTCTCTCTATAGTGGTTTCTACTAATTCAGCCCCTAAATCATCAATCACAATAAAGGGATTTTTTCTCCATTCATACACACCATTATTTTCTTTTATCAATGCCCTGAATGCTCCCAGTATTGGATATAAGAAACCAGTTGGAGTAGAATAATCCATATCCTTTTGATAAAATTTCGAGTTAAATGGACAACCATTTTTTGCTAGTGCAACACCTTTAATCGATCCATATTTTCCTGTTGGATTCTTTTCTTTATAGTATTTTGCCATATTGATTTCCAAATAATCATATAATTTAAAGATATCTTTCATCAATGGAGCCATTTTCACATATGGGTTAGGAAAGTTCTCTCCATATTCTTTATGTGCTTTTATGTACAAATCAATGCATTTTTTCTTTGAACTATATGAAGAAGTTGGATACTTATCCATATCTGAATACATATCAATATTAAACATATTCAGAATCGCCAAGATATCAGCAACATCAATATTTCCATCTTCATTTTCCTTAAAGAAAATATCTTCTGCATAAGCTTCTTCTGATATGGCATTTTTTATAATATTAAATCTGTTTTCTAATTCAGCAATAGACTTGTCTTGCACTTGAGTTGATGTATTTCTCGCTGCAGCAAGACGCTGAAATATCCCTTCAACTCCAGTTAATATCTCTAATTTTACGAATTGCTTTCCCATATCAAGTTTATCTTTATTTTCCAATATTATTTTGTATGTATGTCCACCGTCAATATCTCCATGACACTCAAAATCATCAAAAGATACTGTCATTTCATTAGTATAATTATTAAATGATACTTCTGATGCCGAAATACATAACCCACGATTAAGTAAATAAAAATCCAGATAATCCTCTGCCAATAAAGATGTTTTGATCTTCTTCGGTACTCCTGTGGTTAATTTTTGTTCTCTTGGATTTGTTTCCATGGGTATATCACTTGGGATATTTTTTACATCACAAATCGCAATATACATCATTGCCTCTTTAATACCTTCATCCTTAGCAGCGTAGGGATTTGGTATCTTTCTAAATGACTCTACTTTAATTTTCAATTCTTTGCTCATATCTAAGCCCTCCTTCAATATTATATATGAATGTATTTAGATACGTGGTACAACCACCATCTTTATACAATTATACATTATTATTTCAATATGTCGACGCCATATATAACGTTTTATGCTATAATTAAATAGGGGTGAATTCCATGAAAGTGAATTTAACTGAAAATATTAATTATTACTTTGGTAATAATCTGCGTCTATTTCGAGAAGCCAAAGGATTATCACAAGCAGATTTTGCAGAGCTGTGTAATATCAGCAGAGCATACTATGGGAGAATTGAACGTGGTGAACACAGTATCACTTTAGATTTATGTTATAAAATCTCTACTAATTTAGGAATTCATATTTCAGACCTATTTAAAGATCTACCAGAATAATAGTTACAACTTTTAGGGGAGGGTTGTAAGTGATTATATGAAGCTTCCAAAATGGAAATCAAAAGTAGTATAGTTGACTCGTTTTCATTTGAATAACTGGTCAGTTCTTGTTGTTGATTTCATGAGCTGTCTCTAGCCTGCGCTCATGAGTTGTCTCTTAATTGCTAAATTTGCTGTCATTGGAATGGCTGGTATTGGCCGTCCGGAACGCGGACGGCGCTTTACCTATCCCACTGTGCTACCAAGCATTTCGTGCTCTACTACATATTTGACCATATAGTCATCAATGAGCCGTTTCTGCTTTTGAAACGCATACATAAGTGATTTTTCGCATACCCGATTGATCAGCCTTGGTATCCCTGTCGATGCCTTATAGATTTCGTCCAGGGCTTTGGAAGTAAAGACCTCCTGACCGCATCCCGAATAATCCATGTGGCTCTTGATATATTTTTCCGTCTCCGCACGGTCCAGATGCGGAAGGGTACAATACATATCGATCCGCTGCCGGATTGCTGCGTATCTCTGCAGTTTCAGCTTGTGATCCCACAGTTCTGTCTGTCCCACGAGCACTACTGCCATGGGACTCACAGAATCAAACCTGTAGTTTAAAAGAAAACGAAATTCCTCCAGCGTCTCCTTTTCCAGCAGATGTGCTTCATCAAGAATACAGATCACTTTTTTATGATGGACACCGTGGATGATCTCGATCTGCTGTTGGAGCTGCCGTTTGGAGTCACCCCGGTAAAAACGGGATTCCAGTCCCAACTGGTCCAGCAGTCCTTTATAAAACCACCGTGGGGTCAGTTTGGAATCGGAAAGGTACAGGACGATATACTCTTCTTTCGGAAGTTCGGAATAGAACCTGCGGATCAAGGTGGATTTCCCACAGCCAGGATCTGCCGTTACTACCGCAAACATCTGTCGGTCTGCTACATAGCAGAGCCTGCCCAGCGTTTCCCGGAAAGCGTCAGACTCATAGAGTTTTTCGGCAGGAATGTCACGAACAAAGGGCGTATACTTCATTCCGAAGTAAGATTCATACATTGTCATCCGCCTCCTTCCGATAGGAAGCGAACGAGATCGCATCTGCCATCTGACGAGTCATTTCCGAATGTTTCCTTTCCAGTGCATCAAGAAAGCGGGATGTTGTTGGTACCTGCCTCTGCATTGCAGCTGGAAGTGTCGGATTCTGATCACAGAACTCACCGATTTTGACTGGCTGTGCGGAAAACGGTTCATATCCTGGATAGCTTATGGTAATGGTTTCTGGCGCTGCAGGATCATATGCAATCTCAACCTTGCACCCGATCAGTGCTGGTTTGGTTTCGTACTTTCTGCCTCTGAAACTGATGCAGGCCCCCTTGTCTACTTTACGTATCTCATGATGCATAAAGGCTTCGGATACAACTGTTACATCCAGATAGGTCAGAGGACGGCTGTCACGATTCCATTCCTGGAGGGGCGTGATTCCTGCTTCCGGGACTGCCGCCCCCAGACTTTCGTAGTATTCAAGGATTCCTTCATGGGGCCTTTGATGGTAATACGCATCAAGGAACACTGACCACAACCGGTTCAGCTCCTCTAAGCTCCGGATATCCTTGAGCTTTGCCTCACGATTAAAGGTATCCACGACCTGATGGAACTTTTCGATTTTTCCTTTACTTTTGCCGCTGCGGGGCTTCGCATGGATCACCCGGATTCCCAGTTTTGTCAGGGAAGTCTTTACTTGTCTGGCGATATACTGGGAGCCGTTATCAAAGTAGCAGGCATCGAACTTTCCATATCGGAGGATCGCCTGATGGAAGGTATCCTCGACGATGGCTTCTTCCTGATTATCATAAAACCGGGAAGCCAGCAGGAGCCTGGAATGGTCATCGATCGCAGAGGAAAGGTATGTCTGTACTTTGGAGCCATTTTTCCCGATAGGAAGCTTCGGACCGTATTTGATATCTCCCTGAACCAGCATCATACGGTGTGGTTTACAGAAGCGCTTAGAAGAACTTCCGCGTGCATCCCGGTACATCTGCATCTGTTCCCGCCCATAACCAGCACGGTACAGATGCCGTTCCAGAGTAGAGCGTTTCAGGACTCCCGGTGCAGCATGACCCTCCAGTTCCAGGATATAGATGATCTGTGCCACAGACCGTTCCGGGACTTCTTTTCGGAGCTGGATCGCCTGCTCAAGCAGCAGATCAAAGTTCTCTGGAAGCTTTTGTGACCGATGTTTTTCCCGCGTGGCTGGCTTTAAGCCGGAAAACTGTCCTTCCCGGTACGCTTTTTCATAACGGTAGAGAGAACGGACAGAAATGTCATTCTCCTGTGCGATCTGCTTACGCATCTGCAGCCGTTTAGCATCGTCAAGCTCCTCTCTGAGGAGCGGAGCGATCATCTGGAAGCGGGAAAGAGCTTCCTGTTCCTGCCATTGTCTGATTCTGTTTGTATTGGTATTCATAGGTAGTGACCTCCTTCTGAGACCACTATACCAGCTGTCCTGATGACAGACGAACCAAAACAGGTGCAAGACATTACCATGGGAGAGCAGGTAAATAGCCGCCGCTGTTATAGATGATACGTAAGATACGTTCCAACCAGTTCTGTTGGGTTTTCCGTATAGCACCGAGCAGTGATGCAGAGGAGAAAAGGAATGCTTCTCCAAGTCCAAGTATTCGTTCTCCGGCGCTGCGTAGGAATCCCTCTATATTTGCAAGGTTCATCCGGAACCACTGGAGCCAGCGCAGCATTGTCTGTAAAGAAGGGGAATCCTCCGAGTCCTGATCTTCCGATGTTACGACACTATCGATCACACCGGAGATTACCACAGCCTCATAATGCTTGTGGGGAACAAGGCAATCGGGCAGCTCATTGTGATAACGGTGACATTCCACATAGCGGAGCCGACGGATCATAAGATGCTCCCTCAGGCCACCCTCTTTCCTGCGGATACGGAGTCTGGAATCGCGATACTTCAGAGTGCCACCACAGACAGGGCAAACAGGGGAGTCATCACTGCTCTCAACAAAAAACACCTGGGTTAGTGTATAATTATTATTGGCAAAGATAGGAATCATTCTTAAAATAAAAAG
>JAPJQL010000077.1 GCA_030825115.1 Lachnospiraceae bacterium | reverse complement strand
CTTCCGCTTTCGGGAACAGATCCGACACGTCGGATATGAAGCTCTCCGTCTGCGGCAGCATCGGAAGTTCCCCCAGTGGTTCCGTTGCCATCGGTCTTGGGAATATCTCCGGGATGCTTGTCTCAAAGTCCAGCTGCCCCTCAAGTTCGAAATAGGGGATGTCATATGTCTTTTTCTCCCGCCCTGGCTTCATTGCCCGGATGTCCTCCACCCGCATGTCCGGCGTGACCTGCTCAAGCTGGTCGTCCGTCAGGGACAGCATCTCCTGCAGCTTGCTCTTGTCAAAGTCTTTGTACTGTTCCTGGAGGTTTGGGCTGTTTCCGCCTACCGAGAACCTGGAGCAGATCGACATATACCGGCTGGCAGCGGACTTACTCAATCCGTACTCTTCCTTTGCGAACTCCCAAATACTTTGATATCCGTCCTCAAGGTATAATCCATCCTGATCAGCTTTTTTGAGATAAAAGCCAATTGCCACAAATGCCCGCTTCACAGACTGGAAGCTGGCACTGATGCAGGAACGTATATCGCCAAGGCTCATTGGCTGTTCATACCACGGGGTCTGCCGTGCTGGCATTTCGATAGCCCCATCCTGCCCTGTTACCGTCATAATATCATCCATCACCCTGTACCTCCTTTATCCATTCCGCTGTCTGCTCCTGCACCATGGCATCGTAATCCGTGTCCCGCTGCTCAAAATTGTGAAAGCGGTTCGGCGTTTTTGGTTTCCCTGCCGGTCTTGCCGAATCCTGTGCCCTGCTCAGCCATCCATTGATAAACTTTGCAATCCCTCGCGGCGTTTTCCGGTTTGCGGCGTTCGCATCCAGCCATCCTATCATCTTACGGATCTCCTGCTCAACATCGACAGCAGGGTACAGTCCCTGGTACTTATCGATGTCCTCCCGGATCACTGGATGGGCTGTCCCGTCAACAAGGGGAAGCCAGTATACCGCCTCCGGGCGAGGGCTGGTTTCCAGCTCCGAGCTATATGTTTTATTTTGTTTTGTTTTATTTCCTTTACTTTCCTTTTGTGGGATAACTGCATCATTTACGTCAGTTTCTGTTGCATTAATTCCGGTTTCTGTTACAGTTACCGGATTTAATGGTGCACTTAATAAGGGCTGACCATTTTCGTCAATCAGCCAGTATCTGTCCTTATTAACCTTGTTCCTCGAAGTGACGGTGGCATACCGTCGCTGGATTCCCACAGAGGTTATAACCCCATGCTTAAGGAGGGTCGTCTCGAAGAGCCCTATATCCCCGCAATCAAGAATAACTTGTGACACAAGGCGCTTTTGCACCCATTTGTTTCCGATGATCCGGACGATCTTGATCGCCACCCGGTCAAGCGGTTCTGCCAGGTAATAGCCATTCTGGTACACTTCCGTAAGTATGACCTCATATATTGTCACACCAATAGGACCGTGAAGCGCCAGAAGGTCCATGATTTTGAAATCGTTATAGAATCCCACATCTTTTGGAAAGTAGTCGAGCCCTTGTTTTGGCGGTCTTGCCATTTCTGCCCATCACCTACTCTCGCTTCTTATCATCCCCCGCCGCCATCATAGGTCAGCGGGGGCAATACCAATGGCTCTCTGCCGTGACACATCAAGCCACAGAGGCAATTCATTAGCCGATCACGGTAATCTTATTCTTGATCGACTCATCCATCTCTTCAAGCAGAGTGAACAGGTAGTCTTTAATGTTTCCGATAGCCTCATTGCGCCAGATGCCGCCTTCTGCCTCTACAATCTTAAATGCCGGGACTTCCTTGTCCCCGATGCGGAACACGAACTTGCTGGCAGGCTGCGCTACTTCCTGGAAGGTACGGTACGGGATGAGCTCCACCGGGTTCGGCACCATCACATCCGCCTTGGCTGCCACGCCGACCTTCATGGTCGCAACCTGCGTGACACCGTCATCGGAAAACGTCTGGTCATTCTTCTTTTCTATGTTCCCGGCTGCCTTCATGACCAGTTCCAGATCCTCGCTCATCTGGAAGTTAGCCTGCAGGGAAATCATGAAGGTTTCCTGGTCATACCACCGGTCAAACTGGAACTCTGAAGTCTCTGCATTGGTCTCAAACAGTACCTCACGGTTTCGTTCTGCGTCAAGCTCCGACATCAGCCGCACACGGGTCGGGCTTACGATATGTACGATCATATTGCCCCGGAACTCCGCTGCACAATTCTCGATGTAGTCCGCCAGCGCAGTCAGGGTGGATGCCTTCACTGCGTCCGCGTAGGCAGGCTTATCATACCGCCTCAGATCACGGTTCGCATACGTCTTACCATCAATCTCAAGTACTTCGGTCGGCTCTGCCTTTAATCCTAATCCAACTACATACTCTAATGCCTCTTTCAGGTTCTCCATCATCTCTTTTATCTCCTTTTCTCTTAATTGGCTGCTGCCCTTAAATCGATTGGTGCCTGCCGCTGTGTTGGCGGCTCATAGATTTCTCCCGTCTCCGGGTCAAAGCTCTGTACCGGCGGCGCGGTCGGCATCACCTCGGCTTTTACAGGGATGCTGCTGCCCGGCACGCTGATGGCATTGCTTGGGTTATTGATCTCACGCATTTCAATCCGTCCCGTCCGTATGTCCTTCCCAATAAGCATCATGGTCTCATTTGACAGATGCGGCGCCAAAGACACATTGGAGTCAACTTTCACTTTCATCCCCTGCCTGTTCTTGTCTGCCTTGAAAGTGAGCTTAAGCGTCAGCGTCCGGTTTTTCTCTGGGTCTGTATTGGGGTCCCAGATGTTTGCCCCGATTTTAGCCATCTCAATGTTGAAGCGTTCCAGGACGGACCCGCCATCAAATTCATCTAAGCTGATATAACCGGTTCGTTTATTCACCATATCATCCTCCTCTCCTT
>JAPJQL010000040.1 GCA_030825115.1 Lachnospiraceae bacterium | reverse complement strand
TTTAAAGACCGGTGGAATTTAGTCCTGCACTGGAATTTACTTTTTCAATTCAGCGAAAATTGATGCGTTTATCCTATACAAAGTGCTGAGAAATCGCATATTTACTGGGTTTCCTGGCACTTTTATGGTATAATAGAACTATCAAAAGATAAGGGATTATTACACCATGAACAACAAAGATGCTTATATCGAGCAACTTGAAAATACAATCAAAGACCTTCAAAATCAGGTCAGCAATCTTACCGAAATGGTCATGCTTCTTCGAAAAGATAAGTTTGGATCATCCAGTGAAAAGACTCCAAAACAGGTCGATGGACAGTTGTCTCTCTTTAACGAAGCTGAATTGGAAGCTGATGCTTCTGTTCCAGAACCTATCAAGAAAACCGTAAACGGTTATGTTCGTACCGGTTCCCGTAAAAATCGAGAGGAGCTTATCAAGGACTTACCGGCTCGTGAAATCCTCTGCGAAACAGATCCGAATGAATTATAAGTGAACAGTGCAACTCCGCACTCAAACCACTGGGAAAAGAAGTCGTTCGAGAAGAACTGGAATATATCCCTGCAAAACTTCAAGTTGTACGTTATGTTCGAATGTCTTATGAATGTCCAAAGTGCAAACGAACTGACCATCCTTATATTTTAAAGGCAATGACACCAACATCTCTGATGAACCACTCTTTGGCATCACCGAGTTCGGTAGCAAATGTCATGTATCAGAAGTATATGAACAGTGTTCCGCTTTACCGTCAGGAAAAAGACTGGGAGCAGTTAGGAATCTCCTTGTCCAGAGCTGCTATGGCGAATTGGGTGATTCGCTGCTCACAGGATCATCTGTTACCTGTGATTGATCATCTCCGAAAGGAATTACTTTCAAGAGACGTTATCCACTGTGATGAAACTCCACTTCAAGTATTAAAAGAAGATGGAAAGAAACCACAGACCAAGTCTTATATGTGGATATATCGCACAGGTAATGATGACAAGTCGCCAGTAATCCTTTATGATTATCAACCTTCGAGAAATGGTGATCATGCTGTCGCTTATCTGAAGGACTTCAAGGGATATGTTCATTCCGATGGCTTTAGCGGATACAATAAACTGAACGGAATCACACGTTGTGGTTGCTGGGCTCACCTCAGACGAAAGTTCGTAGAAGCTATTCCGTCTAAGAAAACCGGGAATGAACTTACCTCAGCTGAGATCGGCAGAGATTACTGCAACCAGTTATTTGAGATTGAGTCCCAGCTGAAAGACCTGTCTCCAGAACAACGGAAACGCAAGCGTCTTGAATTGGAAAAACCAGTTCTTGAGGCCTTTTGGTGTTGGCTTGAAAGCGTAAACGCCTTAAAAGGTTCTGCCCTTGGAAAGGCAGTTACATATGCTTTCAACCAAAGACCATATATGGAAAATTATCTGCTGGATGGCAGATGTGCGCTTTCCAACAACGCTGCTGAGAATGCAATCCGTCCGTTCACAGTTGGTCGTAAAAACTGGATGTTTTCAGATACTCCAAAAGGAGCCTCTGCATCAGCAGCAGTCTACAGTATCGTTGAAACAGCAAAAGCCAATGGTCTGAATGTCTTTACTTATCTGGAATATCTGCTTCTGTATATGCCAGACACTGACTGGCGAAATCATCCAGAGGATCTGGATGCATTGATGCCATGGTCACCAGCTGTACAGGCAGAATGTAAATAGTTATCGTTTGAGGGATGGTATTATAAACCGTCCTTCTTTTAATTCATAGGCACTGTTTTGTTAAGCGCTTACTGTTTAAGTGATATAAGGGAAACAAAATGTCTTTCAGTTGGTAATAGTGGGGGGAGTATGGTACAATTTAAATGTGAGGCAAAGGCGAATATTTGGAATGAAATATAGAGGTTACTTTTAGTGGAAATAATGGATTTAGTCTTGCCAATGTTTGAGGCTACAAATTTGGGGAAAGGAATTGAAATACCTGGCATCAGAAAAGCGAAAGCAGTAAAGGATGAGTTGAGGTATCTTAATTTGCTTTAGATATATTTAATTTAGAGATGGAGGGGTTGAAGTGAAACTTAAGAGGATGGCAATCACAAATTATAGGCAGTTTCAAAATACAGTTATTAATTTTGATGATGAATTGACCATTTTAGCTGGTGCTAATAATAGTGGAAAAACGTCTCTTATTGAATTGTTTAAAAGAATTTTTAAAGATAAAAAAATTTCAAAAGAGGATATTTCAGCAGAGTACTACTCAAAATTACAGTATAACTTTATATCCGGTATAGATAAAATATATAATAATTCAGATTTTGAACAACCCTAATTCCACTAATGCACAACATTGTTTTAAATCAACAAAAATTAAAGGGGTACTATGGGCATATAAATTATTTTATGTAGGATGTTCTCGCGCAAAAGAAAACTTAGTTATTGTAATAGATGAGAACAAAATAGCTTCGTTTAGAAAAGAATTTATAAAGAGAATGATCGATATAGGATTTGACGTTAATTGAATATAAGTCGGAGTAATAGTCATAAACAGCCAGATAGGCAGCTGTTAAACATTTAATCTAAAGTTGCTATTTATTTGAGTTTAGACCTACATAAACAAGCCTTGATGTATCGAAAATTGGCAGCGAGGACGGTCCATAAAAGCTATTGGCAGGATAGTGATTATAAATGATTCCGCTAGGGTAATACTATACCCTTTTGACATCATTATCACCCACTCAACACATGTTGAAACCGCCGTGCTTCTGATACGGAAAGGGTAGGAGATAAAAAGGTTTCGAGTATTTTTGGGGAGCTGGAGATGTGCTTTTGTGACTTGGTGAGGTGCGATATGTTTCCGGTTACCGTGGTGTGATAAAGAAAATGAACATTTTGACAAAAGAGTATAGGCTAGAGGAGATTGCATATATGTTAGGTTTTATGAAATAATATGCTTAATTAAATTAAAGCGGTTTAAAATACTTAAGGTCTGATACTGTTGCAGACAGTACAAGATGAAAGGGGTTATTTGATGGTAATATTTCAGACTGAGTATCAAAAGTTATATAATTATATCATACACAACTTTCTATTGATTGAAGTGCTGAATGAGGACACTGACTTAGGTGATATAATTGAAGAGTTACTTCCAAAGTATTTGTACAGAGAACAATATCGTAAATGCGTTAAGGTTTTTGAAGAATTATTTCTTTGGACTGCAGATAGCTTTTATCATGAAATGAGTGCTTTTCATGAAATTATATTATTTGAATTTATCAATTATATGTCTGAATTACAAAAAGATATGCCCGATTTTAATGAGGTTTATTTTGATGAAGAGTGTCATAAGTTGATTTCAGAAGCTGCACAGAGAGATTATGAAGAGGATGATAACGAGCAAACTCTTGAGGAGTGCAAAGAGTTTTATTATGATGTGTTTTTTTATACTGACTCGCTATTTATAGACACAGATTTTACTATTCTTGATTTAATATATAATAATCGTAAACTCGGTAATAACTTTATAGAGGAGGCATTAGGAATCAATATTGATTATTATTTTGAAATTTTACCGTTAGATATACAGGAGCAATTCAAAACGGAGCATATTACACTTTCTGGTGAAGTCTCAGCTTTGCTAAGATATATTGAACACAGAATAGTTGATGGAAATTTATATAAATTATTTTGGGAACATGGCGAGCCTATTAAAGAGGAGCGTATACATTTGATTTTAGAAAATATTATGGATGCTTACTTCTATAATCAAGATATAGAGATTACCAGAGAAGCAATTTTAGGGAATGGGAAGATTGATTTTAAAATATACAAGAATAATCAAGAAGATGAAAAAGTTTTAGTTGAAGTTAAAAAAGCGAGTAGTTCATGTTTGAGAAAGGGGTATGAAAAACAATTAACCAGCTATATGCGAACTTCTAATTATAAAAACGCATTCTATTTAGTTGCATGTTTTACAGAGGATGACTATGAAAAAACGGTACGATTCATTCGTGAAAATGTGTATACAGATACGATTCAGTTATATATTAATATCTCAATCTTGGATTTAAGAAAGCGAAAAGTGCCCTCGTTGCTATGAAAGAAGACTTGGACCTTTATTGTAAAAGGTGTGGAGAAGTGAATTTGCCATGCTTTAGAAAGGGCGAATTTAATGGAAAATAGTGGAGGAATTATAATTTATCAGGCTGGCGATGACTTGACACATATAGAGGTTAAAATAGAAGATGAAACAGTTTGGTTGAGCCAGCAGCAGATGGAAGATTTGTATCAAACTGGCAGAACTAATGTGGTGGAACACATAAAACATATTTACGAAGAGGGTGAGTTGGACGAGCAGACGAACCTGTCGGAATTACCGACAGATTCGTCAAGAATGAAGCAAAGAGGTTGCAAGAAATATACCATTTTATAATCTTGATATGATCATATCTCTTGGATATCGTGTGAAATCATCGATTGCCACAAGATTTCGGCGTTGGGCTATGGAACATTTAAAGGAATATATGATTAGGGGATTTACTATGGATGATGAGAGGATAAAAGGTAATGGCGGGGATAACTACTGGCGGAAACTGCTTGACCGTATCAGGGATATTCGTTCATCAGAAAAGGTATTGTATACCTGCCAGAGCCTGTTATCATTCTTTGGGATTTGTGGATGATGAAAAATTGACTGTATTTGATTATCCTTGCCAGAAAATGATTCTCAAGATTTGCCATTAAAGTGATGGAGAAAGTATATTTTGAAGGACTTCATAAGAGACAACCTCTGGTTCTCCCTCTGCGGCTTGAACTGCGGACTTTGCCCTGTGAAATTGGACAGTTATTGTCCGGACTGCGGAGGCGGAGAAGGGAACTATAATCA
Source organism: Lachnospiraceae bacterium (assembly GCA_030825115.1). Classification (GTDB taxonomy): domain Bacteria; phylum Bacillota; class Clostridia; order Lachnospirales; family Lachnospiraceae; genus Brotaphodocola. The sequence continues at coordinate 27,119 of JAPJQL010000040.1, read as the reverse complement.
TAACAATAAGTACTCCAAACGCAATCATTAAAACACATTATACTAAAGGATTAACTGCCTGTAAATGATACAAATAGAAACCAACTCTTGTTTATTGGACAAATTTATAGTAGACTTTATCTAACAAAAATCGAATGGAGAAACGATTTATGATACACCAACATCAGAATAACATTAAAATACTTTTTATCTGCCACGGTAACATCTGCCGCTCCCCCATGGCAGAATTCGTCATGAAAGATATTGTCACCCGCGCCGGCCTCAGCGACCGCTTTACCATCGCATCGGCCGCCACCAGCACCGAAGAAATCGGCAATCCGGTACACAGGGGAACCCGTGAGAAGCTTCGGCAGTACGGCATCAGCGTGGCGGGCAAGACTGCAGTACAGATGAAGCGCAGCGACTATGACAAATATGACTATCTGATCGGTATGGACGACTGGAACATTCGCAACATCCTTCGCATCACCGGCGGTGACCCGGCGGGGAAGGTACATAAGCTCTTAGCATTTGCCGGCCGCACCGGTGATATCGCCGATCCCTGGTATACCGGAAATTTTGATGAAACGTATGATGATGTAAAATCCGGCTGCGAAGGGCTGATGAAGACGTTGATGGAGGAAGGGTAAGGATGGAACATGTGGCAAAGCGTATTGTTTTGATCAATGACCTGCCGGGGTATGGCAAGGTAGCGTTGGCGGCTATGGTGCCTCTCCTTTCCCGGATGGGGCATTATACATACCAGCTTCCGACCGCGATGATCTCCAATACTCTTGATTTGGGAAAATTTTGTATCCAGGATATGACGGAGTACATGCGGGATACCATTCAGGTATGGGATGAGCTTGGATTTGATCCGGATTGTATCTGTACCGGTTTTGTTCTGTCGGAAGAGCAGGTTGAGCTGATTGGTGAATATATCAAAAGCCGAAAGCCGGATAAAAAGCGACTGGTCATGGTAGACCCGATCATGGCAGACGGAGGCAGGCTGTACAACGGGATCGGGCAGGAGCGGGTAGCTGCGATGCGAAAGCTGGTAAGCTATTCTGATGTGATGGTGCCGAATATGACGGAGGCGTCGTTCCTCACCGGCATACGTCCGGGACAGGAGACCGGGACGCGGGAGGAGATCAGAGAACTTATCGACGGGTTACGAGGTATTTCCGGTAAGTCTGTGGTGATCACCAGTGTTTTGAGGAAGGAAGAACGGGTTTTTAATGCTTCGGAGAAACCTTCAGCGGGAGGAGGTGAACATCTGGTCTGCGGTTATGACTGGGAACGCCAGGAATATTTTGAAATCCCCTATGAATATCTGCCGGTCCGTGTGGCTGGCAGCGGCGATATCTTTTCTGCGGTGATGACTGGGGAACTGCTTGCAGGCAAAGGGCTGAAGGACAGCGTGAAAAAGGCGGTACGGGTGCTGACCCGGCTGATTGTAGAGAACGAAGGGCATCTGGAGGGCTACAAAGGAATATTGGTTGAGCGATACTGGGAGGTATTGGAAGAATGAGAACATATTTTGATTTAAATGACCTGGCGGATGCATGGGCAAAGAAAAATGCGTCAAAGGGACCGAAGGTCCAGGAAACCATCAACCCGGATAAAAAGCCGGGGGCGGTAAAGCGGACGTTTCTGACGATTTTATTGCTGGCGGTGCTGGCATCTGCGGCATCGAACAGTTTTTATACGCTGTCTGAAGATAAGATGGCGGTCGTCACGACATTTGGACGGCCATCCAGCGTGATGACATCGGGACTGAAGTTTAAGATCCCGTTCATTCAACAGGTGCATAAGATGACGAAGGAGATCCGCGGGATGTCCATCGGATACAATCCGGATTATGATGCACAGAACCATGCGAACAGCGAGAACAATCCGGTTCCCGTACCCACAGAATCGGAGATGATCACGAAAGATTTTAACTTTGTCAACGTGGATTTTTATATTGAATATCAGATTATTGACCCGGTCAAGGCTTACATTAACAGCGAGACCTATATCCCGATTCTGAAGAATCTGGCTCAGTCTTATATCCGTGATACGGTTGGTTCCTACAGTGTAGACGAAGTGATCACAACCGGAAAGTCGGAGATCCAGGCGAAGGTCAAGATGCTGCTTTCTGAACGCCTGGAGAAAGAGGATATCGGCATTGGCATCTACAATGTGACGATCCAGGATGCAGAGCCCCCGACCGAGGCGGTCAGCAATGCGTTTAAGGCAGTGGAGGACGCCAAACAGGGGATGGATACGAAGATCAATGAGGCAAAGAAATACCAGTCCCAGCAGCTCCCTGCGGCAAATGCCAGGGTGGACAAGCTGACCCGTGATGCGGAGGCTTACCGCCAACAGCGTATCAGCGAGGCGGAGGGTCAGGTGGCCCGGTTCAATGAGATGTACATGGAATATGTAAAATATCCGCTTATTACAAAAAAGAGGATGTTCTACGAAACGATGGAAGATATGCTCCCGTCACTGAAGGTCATCATCGATGGCGGCGGGGGGACGCAGACGGTATTGCCGCTTGACTCGTTTACCGGATCGGGAAGCACCGGTTCTGCTAACGCAGGCTCTGGCAGTGCAGTGGCCGGAACTGGGGCGACCGGAACAAAACCGGACGCGGCATCGTCGTCAGGGCAGGCAGCAGATGATTCCCAGACAGGGCAGGAGATGGAAGATGGAGGTGCGGGCAGATGAAAAAATTATGGAAGAGTATGAGTGCATTTCTGATCGTGGCGGCGCTCCTGGTGGCAGGCAGCTCCCTTGTGGTGACCCGTGCCAATGAGTACGTGCTGATCAAGCAGTTTGGAAAGGTTGTCCGGGTGGAGGACACGGCAGGGCCATCCCTGCGGATCCCGTTTTTACAGTCGGTCCAGCGCATTCCCAAATATAAGATGATATCGGACTTATATCCCAGCGATGTGACGACGAAGGACAAAAAGGTTATGACGGTGGATTCTTTTGTCATCTGGGATATCGATGACCCGGTGAAATACCTTTCCTCCTTAAATGCCAGCAAGGAAAAGGCGGAGATCCGTTTGGGGAATGTTGTATACAATTCTATAAAAAATGTCCTTTCCTCAACAAACCAGGCCGACATCATCTCCGGAAGGGACGGGGAACTGGCAAAGGTCATCACAGAGAATATCGGAAGCGCGATGGATTCTTATGGGATCCATATCTATGCCGTGGAGACAAAGAAGCTGGATCTGCCGGATTCCAACAAGGAGTCGGTATACCAGCGTATGATATCTGAGCGGAATAATATTGCGGCACAGTATACGGCTGATGGAGAATACCAGTCTTCCCTGATAAAAAATGACACGGACCGGAGCGTAAAGGAGACGATTGCGAAGGCAGAAGCCGAAGCAGAGAAGATTAAGGCAGAGGGAGAGGCAAAATACATGCAGATCCTGAGCGAAGCCTATAATGATGAATCGAAGGCTGACTTTTATAATTACGTCCGTTCGTTAGATGCGATCAAGGCTTCCCTGAAAGGCCAGGATAAGACTATTATCCTGGATGCAGACAGTGAGCTGGCCAGAATCCTTTCTGGGAATTAAAAATAGCCCTTCCGGTTTGGGAGTGATTCCATGAACCGGAGGGGCTGTTTTTATGGAGATCCTGCCGCCTTCAAAATCAGGCGGCAGTGATAGCGTGGATGGTCACGTGTTAACCTTCAATCGGAATATACCGGGGTGCGGATTCTACCTCTTTTGGCGCTTCTTTTGGGAACTGGAGATGAAGCACGCCGTTTTCAAATCCGGCTTTGATATCTTCCTGTTTGATGCTGTCTCCTACATAGAAGGTTCTGCGGCAGGAACCGGTATAGCGTTCTTTGCGTACAAATTTGCCATCCTCGTCTTTCTCATCTTTGCTTTCTTCGTGGTTGGCTGCGATGGTGAGATAGCCGTCTTTTAACTCTGCTTTGATATCTTCTTTTTTAAAGCCGGGCAGGTCAACGGCCAGCTGGTAATTGGCTCCATCGTCCTTTACGTCTGTTTTCATCATGGAAATGTCCTGATGGTTGAAGGATGATGAGAAAAATGGGTCGTTGAAAAAGTCGTCAAACAGATCAAATCCAAAGTTTCTTCTTGCTGGTGTAAATAACATAGCTCATACCTCCTTATTGTGGCAGCGCTCTGAAAGAGAAAGAGCAGCTGTTGTAAATGTTTTATTTGTTATATATGAAATATAACACAAAAAGTTAGCACTGTCAAGAGGAGAGTGCTAACTTTTGCAATTTTGTTATTTCGTTGTCAACAGTCAATTCTATGCCTGTTTTTTATAAAAATGTGGTATAATGATTCTCGTCTTATTGTTGGCGGAAGAGAAGATAAGGAGAAACGGATGGAGATTGCATTAAATTACATAGAAAAAGGCGTCGGATTCCCCCTGGTCCTTCTCCACGGCAATGGAGAAAATCTGGAATACTTTGAACACCAGATCAGCTATTTTTCCTCTTTTTATCGTGTGATCGCAGTTGACACCAGAGGACATGGAAAGTCGCCAAGAGGCGTGGCGCCGTTTACGATCGATCAGTTTGCGGACGATTTAAAAGCATTTTTTGACAAATTGGGAATCCGGAAATCCCATATCCTGGGGTTTAGTGACGGGGGAAATATTGCTCTGGCATTTGCACTGAAATATGGTGATCACATAGAGAAGATGATCTTAAATGGAGCAAATTTATCTCCGGGAGGCGTCAAGTGGACTGTACAGCTTCCGATTTGTATCGAATATGGTATAAGTTCTTTGCTGGAATTGTTCGGAAAGAATGTTATACACAAAAAAGAACTGCTGGGCCTGATGGTCACTCAGCCGGATTTCACTTTGGGGCAGTTGCGGGCAGTCGATACCCGGACACTGGTCCTTGTCGGAAGCAGAGATATGATTAAGGACAAGCATTCCAGACTGATTGCGGACAATCTAAAAAATGGGAGATATTGTTGTGTGGAGGGGACACATTTTATTGCCCGTGAAAATCCTGCGGCATTTAACAGAGCCGTGGAACAGTTTTTGAGAGAAGAGCCCATAACATAAACAGATAAGGGAGAACAGCGATGATCAGAGAAGTGAGTTTGGAAGAGATTTCTGATGGGAAGTTATATGGATTAAACGATATGGTCAAGGCGGACTGCAATGACTGCCGGGGATGTTTTTCCTGCTGCCAGGGCATGGGCAGTTCAATCGTCCTGGACCCGCTTGATGTCAAGCGGCTGACAGAGCATCTGGGAGAGCGTTTCGAATCGCTGCTTGCAGACCGGCTGGAACTGAACGTGGTAGATGGAATCATCCTGCCGAACATGAAGATGGCCGGAGAACGTGAGACGTGCGCCTTTTTGGACGGCAATGGCAGGTGCAGCATCCATCCGTTTCGCCCAGGCATATGCCGTCTGTTTCCATTGGGCCGGTTTTACGAGAACCGCAGTTTCCAATATTTTCTTCAGGTACATGAATGCAAAAAGGAGAACAGGACTAAAGTCAAGGTACGCAAATGGATCGATACGCCAGATTTAAAACGGCATGAGCAGTTTGTGGCTGACTGGCATTATTTTTTGAAGGATTTACAGGATATTCTGGCGGCCAGGCAGGATGAAAATCTGGCAAAACAGGTAAATCTGTATGTGTTAAATACCTTTTTCATTACGCCGTTTGATTCAGAACTGGATTTTTTTGAGCAGTTTGAAGCACGGCTGAACGAGGCTAAAGACTGGATCGAGATGAAAAAATGCTGAGTTGGTTCTCGATAAAGACACGAAGAGGCGAGAAGAACGAAAAAATACTTGACTTTTTTGGGGGATGTGACTACAATAAATCATAGATTTCCAATAAAACAAAAGCTGAGAATGTGTTCAGTAGTGGTTTATTTCCTGTCAGAGAGAAGGGGTCACCGGCTGTAAGCCCCTTTCAGTTCAGATAAATTTACGAAATTCGCACGGGAGCTGCACGGCTGAAACCGGGTCAGATGAACCTGGCGGTAAGCTGCGACGGAAGCTGCACGTTACGCAGGAATTGAGTGTCTGTGACCTGACTGTTTGTATGGTTACAGGAATCAGGGTGGTACCGCGATGAATGTCGTCCCTTTGCTGTCAAAAGCAGAGGGGCGTTTTTTTGTTTCTGCCCCTACATGTAAGAAAGGAAGGAAAACATGAAAGAGCAATTAGAGAAGATCAAAGAAGAAGCACTGAAACAGATTGAGGCTTCCGAGGCCCTGGAAAAGCTGAATGACATCCGTGTCGCATATCTGGGTAAAAAAGGAGAGCTGACGACAGTTCTCAAGAGCATGAAGGATGTAGCGCCGGAGGACCGCCCGAAAGTGGGACAGATGGTCAATGAGGTCCGGGAAGTCATCGAGGCGAAGCTGGAGGAGTCTAAGACGCTTCTGGCAAAGATGGCAAGAGAAGAGCAGATGAAGCGGGAGGTCATCGATGTGACGCTTCCGGCAAAGAAAGCCAACATCGGCCACAGCCATCCCAATACCGTTGCACTCAAAGAAGTGGAGCGCATCTTTGTGGGCATGGGATACGAGGTAGTGGAAGGACCGGAGATCGAGTATGATATGTACAACTTCGAAAAGCTGAACATCCCGGCCAACCATCCGGCAAAGGATGAGCAGGATACCTTCTACATCAATAAAGATATCGTGCTGCGTACCCAGACTTCCCCGGTACAGGCGCGTGTGATGGAACAGGGCAAGCTTCCGATCCGTATGATCGCGCCGGGACGCGTATTCCGCTCTGATGAAGTGGACGCGACCCATTCTCCATCCTTCCATCAGATTGAAGGTCTGGTCATTGACAAGCATATTACATTTGCCGACTTAAAGGGTACGCTGGCAGAGTTTGCCAAAGAGCTGTTCGGCGAGGAGACGAAAGTAAAATTCCGCCCTCATCATTTCCCGTTCACAGAGCCAAGCGCCGAGGTGGATGTAACCTGTTTCAAATGCGGCGGCAAGGGCTGCCGGTTCTGTAAAGGCTCCGGCTGGATCGAGATCCTTGGCTGCGGCATGGTACATCCCCACGTTCTTGAGATGTGCGGAATCGACCCGGAAGAATACAGCGGCTTTGCATTTGGTGTGGGACTCGAGCGGATTGCGCTGCTGAAATACGAGATTGACGATATGAGACTGTTGTACGAGAACGATATCCGGTTCCTGAAACAGTTTTGACAAATGACCAACATATAGAAGCAAGGAGAATAACGATATGAACACAGCATTATCATGGATTAAAGCATATGTCCCGGATCTGGACGTAACCGCTCAGGAGTACACCGATGCCATGACCCTGTCCGGCACCAAGGTAGAGGGATATGAGTGTTTCGATAAAAATCTGGAAAAAATCGTAGTAGGTGAGATCACGAAGATTGAGCGCCATCCTGACGCAGACAAACTGATCGTCTGCCAGGTAAACATCGGTTCTGAGTCCATCCAGATCGTCACCGGCGCGCCGAATGTCAAAGAAGGAGATAAGGTCCCGGTCGTACTGGACGGCGGAAAAGTTGCCGGCGGACACGACGGCGGCCCGCTTCCGGAAGACGGAATCAAAATTAAAAAAGGGAAACTCCGCGGCATTGAGTCCTGCGGTATGATGTGCTCCATTGAAGAACTTGGAACTTCAAGGGAGATGTACCCGGATGCGCCGGAAAGCGGCATCTACATCCTTCCGGCCGACGCCGAGGTGGGGGCGGATGCGATTGAGCTGTTAGGGCTGCACGACGTCGTATTTGAATACGAAATAACCTCCAACCGTGTGGACTGCTACAGCGTCGTCGGCATTGCCCGCGAGGCGGCGGCTACCTTTGATAAGCCGTTCTACCCTCCGGTTGTGACAGAGACCGGAAACGATGAGGACATCAACGATTACCTGAAAGTGGAAGTGGAAAATACGGCACTCTGCCCGCGTTACTGTGCCCGTATGGTTAAGAACATCAAGCTGGCCCCGTCACCAGAATGGATGCAGAGACGGCTTGCAGCAAGCGGAATCCGTCCGATCAACAATATCGTAGACATTACGAATTATGTAATGGAAGAGTATGGACAGCCGATGCACGCATTTGATTACGACCAGATTGCAGGACACAAGATTGTCGTAAAATGTGCAAAGGACGGAGATGAATTCCAGACCCTGGACGGACAGGTCCGCAAGTTAGACAGCACGGTTCTGATGATAAACGACGGGGAGAAAGAAGTCGGCATCGCCGGGATCATGGGCGGTGAAAATTCCAAGATCACCGATGACGTAAAGACGATGGTATTTGAGGCGGCATGTTTTGACGGTACGAATATCCGCCTTTCTGCAAAGAAAATAGGATTGAGGACCGACGCATCCGGCAAATTTGAAAAAGGGCTTGACCCAAACAATGCCAAAGCAGCCGTGGACCGTGCCTGCCAGCTGATCGAGGAGCTGGGCGCAGGAGAGGTCATTGGCGGAACCATCGACGTGTATCCGGTGAAAAAAGAAGAAGTACGGATTCCTTTTGACGCAGAAAAGATCAACGACCTGCTGGGGACGGAGCTGGACGCAGAAACCATGAAAGGCTATTTTAAAAAGCTGGAGCTGGGCTTTGATGAAGAGCGCCAGGAGGTGATTGCGCCGACCTTCCGCCAGGACTTGGAGCGCCTGGCTGATATCGCCGAGGAAGTGGCAAGATTCTATGGATATGACAATATCCCGACTACGCTGCCGTCCGGCGAAGCGACCACCGGCAAGCTGTCCTATAAACTGAGGATTGAAGAGATCGCGCGAGAAGTGGCAGAATTTTCCGGGTTCAGCGAGAGTATGACCTACTCCTTCGAGAGCCCGAAGGTATTTGACAAACTGCTGCTGCCGGAGGATTCGAAGCTTCGCCGTCCGGTGATGATCATGAACCCGCTGGGCGAGGATTTCAGCGTTATGAGGACCATGCCGTTAAACGGGATGCTGACATCGCTGTCTACGAATTACAACCGCAGAAACAAGGACGTAAAGCTGTATGAGCTGGCCAATATCTATCTGCCGAAATCATTGCCGCTGACCGAGCTGCCGGATGAGCGGATGCAGATGACGCTTGGGATGTATGGAGAGGGCGATTTCTTCACGATGAAGGGTGTTGTGGAAGAATTGTTTGATAAACTGGGGATGTGCAAAAAAGTCCACTACAATCCGGACTGCGGCCATCCATACCTGCACCCGGGCAGAAAAGCCGAGATCGTATATGAGGGCGTAACGTTAGGTTATATGGGTGAGATCCATCCGGAAGTAGCTGAAAATTACAAGATTGGCGACCGCGCTTATGTAGCAGTTTTGGATATGCCAGGCGTCATCCCGTTTGCCGACTTCAACCGCAAATATACCGGCATTGCAAAATATCCGGCAGTGACCAGAGATATCAGTATGGTAGTTCCGAAACATATCCTGGTGGGACAGATTGAAGACGTGATCGCACAGCGGGGCGGCAAGATCCTGGAAAGCTACAAATTGTTCGACATTTATGAGGGGGCGCAGATCCTTGCAGGACACAAGTCTGTAGCTTACTCAATTGTGTTCCGGGCGAAAGACAGGACCCTGACCGATGAGGAAGTCGGCGCGGCTATGAAAAAAATTCTGAATGGTCTGGAAGGGCTTGGAATCCAGCTTCGTGCATAAACCGGACAAAGCCTTACCGTGGCAGCAGGGAATTTTGTGCAGGCTGTCTTAGCATAAAACAAAAGAAAATGGCTATCCTTACATTAAGTGTTTTCAGAAGACAGATTGATGTAAGGAGGCCATTTTTATGTATGGTGATTATGAGATTGCAGGGGTACATGCGAGGGAGATCTTAGACTCCCGGGGCAACCCGACGGTAGAGGTGGAAATCCGCCTGGAAGGCGGAGCGGTCGGCAGGGCGGCGGTCCCGTCCGGCGCGTCCACGGGCAGGTTTGAGGCGGTAGAATTGAGGGATGGCGGGAAGGAGTATCACGGTCAGGGCGTTGCCAGGGCGGTGGGGTATGTCAACACGGTGCTGGCGGAAGTTTTGATGTTTGAGGACGCCTGCAACCAGGCGGCCATAGACCGGATCCTCAGGGAGACGGACGGCACGGAGAACAAATCCCGGCTGGGCGCCAATGCGATTCTTGGCGTATCACTTGCGGTGGCCAGAGCCTGCGCCGCCCAGCAGCATATCCCGCTGTACCGCTACCTGGGAGGCGTCAATGCCAGAACCATGCCGGTGCCGATGATGAATGTGCTAAACGGCGGTGTCCACGCCGACAATACGGTGGACCTGCAGGAATTCATGATCATGCCGGTGGGGGCTAAGACCTTTTCTGATGGGCTTCGGATGTGTTCTGAGGTGTACCATACCCTGAAAAAGCTGCTGAAAGTAGGCGGATATGCCACTTCAGTGGGGGATGAGGGCGGATTTGCACCAAATCTGAAAAATTCCGAGGAGGTGCTGTCTTATCTGGTGGATGCGGTAAAACTCAGCGGTTATCAGCCGGGCACCGACTTTAAGATTGCCATCGACGCGGCTGCCAGCGAGCTGTATGATGAGGAATCGGGGATGTATCTTTTCCCCGGGGAAAGTGAGATGAACGGGATTCCGGTCCAGCGGAGCTCTCAGGAGATGGTGGAATACTTTCGGCGGCTGGTGGAAGGTTTTCCCATCTGTTCGATTGAGGACGGTCTTGCCGAGGAAGACTGGGATGGCTGGAAGCTGCTGACCAGGACGCTGGGGCATAAGGTGCAGCTGGTGGGAGACGACTTGTTTGTGACCAATACAAAACGGCTGGAAAAAGGGATCTGGGAAGGGGCGGCCAATTCCATTCTGGTCAAAGTGAACCAGATCGGAACCCTGACCGAGAGCCTGGAAGCGATCGAGATGGCAAAATGCGCCGGATATACGGCGGTCATCTCACACCGGTCCGGCGAGACGGAGGATTCTTTTATCGCCGACCTTTCCGTGGCAGTCAACAGCGGGCAGATCAAGACAGGAGCGCCCTGCCGTTCTGAGCGGGTGGCAAAATACAATCAGCTGCTCAGGATTGAAGAGGAGCTGGGCAAAGCGACGTTTCATGGGACGGTTGGCTGCGGCACGCCATCCTGACGGTTTTTTTGGACGGTTTTGGGACAATTTTCTCCAAAACAGTTGTATTTTCCGGCATTCTGTGATAAAATCACTGTGTTTGACTATTAGGAGGTGTAAACAGGATGCTGAAAATGATTTTATCCGTGATTTTCGTTCTTATATGTGTGGCTTTATCAGTCATTGTACTACTTCAGGAAGGCAAGTCCGCAGGGCTGGGCTCCATCGGCGGTATGGCAGAGACCTACTGGGGCAAGAACAAAAGCCGTTCCATGGAAGGAAACCTGGAGAAGTTCACAAAGTTTGCGGCAATTGCGTTTTTATTGCTTGCGCTTGTATTAAACGTACTGTAAGATTAAAGCACTCTTGGGAACAAGGGTGCTTTTTAAGTTCACCGCATCCGGTGGACTTTTATAGAATTTAAGGAGAATTATGACAGAATTATTGATGAAACAGAGAAAAGAAGGGATGCTTGCTCTCATCGAGGACCCGACTTATGTGCCGATGAAGCTGAAGGAGCTGGCGATGCTCCTTGGGATTCCCAAAGAGCAGAGGGGCGAACTGCAGGAAGTGATGGATGCGCTGGTGGCGGAAGGCAAGGTGGGCGTCACCAGACGGGGCAAATACGGAAAGCCTGAGATCGTATCTTTCGTCGGTACGTTCACCGGCAATGCGAGGGGATTCGGTTTTGTGACGATCGAGGGGCAGGAGCAGGATATCTTTATTCCCGGCGATAAGACAAATGGGGCGCTACATGGCGACAAGGTGCAGATCGTGATGGGACCTTCCGGCCGTGGAAAACGTCCGGAAGGTGTAGTGACCAGGGTGGTGGAACATGCGAACCAGACGGTGATCGGATATTACCAGAAGAATAAAAACTTCGGTTTTGTGATGCCAGACAACCAGAAGATCGGAAAAGACGTCTTTATTCCTCAGGGGAAAGACATGGGTGCGGTGACCGGACATAAGGTCGTGGTGCGGATAACGGATTTTGGCGGAGAGCACAAAAAGCCGGAAGGCGTGGTGACGGAGATCATCGGTCATGTGAACGACCCGGGCACGGACATTTTGTCGATCGTAAAAGCTTACGGTCTGCCGGAGGATTACCCGCCGGAGGTGATGGAGCAGGTAAGCCGGATGCCGGACGAAGTGGCAAAAGAAGAGATGGCAGGCAGAAAAGACATCCGGGACTGGCAGACGGTGACCATCGATGGCGAGGATGCCAAAGACCTGGATGATGCGATCACGATCAGCCGGGAGGATTATGGATATCGGCTGGGTGTGCACATTGCGGATGTGACCCATTATGTGACAGAGAAGAGCCCGCTGGATGAGGAGGCGCTGCGCCGCGGTACCAGCGTGTATCTGGTAGACCGGGTCATTCCCATGCTGCCGCACAGGCTGTCCAACGGAATCTGCTCCCTGAATGCGGGGACAGACCGTCTTGCGCTCAGCTGCATCATGGAGATCGACCATCAGGGAAGGGTGCTGGGACACGAGGTGGCGGAGACGGTCATCCATGTGGACCGGAGGATGACATATACCGCGGTCAATGCCATCGTGACGGACCGGGACGAAGCCGTCATGGAGGAATATGCCGGCTTTGTGGAAATGTTTGATCTGATGAAGGAGCTTGCCGATATCCTGCGGGAAAAGAGAAGGCAGCGCGGCTCGATCGATTTTGATTTTCCGGAGACGAAGGTGATCCTGGATGAAAAGGGAAAGCCGGTGGAGATTAAGCCTTACGAGCGGAATGCGGCTACGAAGATCATTGAGGATTTCATGCTGATGGCGAATGAGACGATCGCGGAGGACTATTTCTGGCAGGAGCTGCCCTTTGTCTACCGGACCCATGACAACCCGGACCCGGAAAAGATGAAACGGCTGGGGACGTTTATCAATAACTTCGGATATACGATCAGGACCCAGCAGGGGGAAGTGCACCCGAAGGAGCTTCAAAAGCTGCTTGACAAGATCGAGGGAAGTGAAGAGGAGGCTCTGATCAGCCGCCTGACCCTGCGTTCCATGAAGCAGGCCAAATATATGCCGGTCTGCGCGGGGCATTTTGGGCTTGCGGCGAAGTATTATACTCATTTCACATCCCCGATCCGCCGTTACCCGGATCTGCAGATCCACCGTATTATCAAAGAAAATCTCCGGGGCGGCTTGACAGAAAAGCAGATTGCCCATTATGATAAGATTCTCCCGGGTGTGACGACCCAGTGTTCCATGATGGAGCGGCGGGCGGAAGAAGCGGAGCGGGAGACCATAAAACTGAAAAAATGCGAATATATGGAAAAACGGATTGGGGAAGTGTTTGAAAGCGTCATATCCGGCGTCACCGCCTGGGGATTTTATGTGGAACTCCCGAACACAGTGGAGGGACTTGTGCGTGTAAATGAACTCCAGGATGATTATTATCTTTTTGACGAGGCGCTTATGGAACTTCGCGGCGAGACAGGCGGCCGGGTATATAAACTGGGGCAGAAGATCGCCGTCCAGGTGACCGGTACGGACAGGCTTTCAAAGACGATTGACTTTATTCCGGCGGAGGATTAAAAGAGATGGGGAAGGATAATTTTAAATTAGTTGCCAACAATAAGAAGGCATACCACGACTATTTTATCGATGAAAAATTTGAGTGCGGCATCGAACTGTTTGGAACGGAGGTAAAATCACTCCGGATGGGAAAATGCAGCATCAAGGAAGCGTTTATTAAGATTGAAAAGGGGGAGGTGTTTGCCTATGGCATGCATGTGAACCCGTATGAGAAAGGCAATATTTTCAACAAGGACCCGCTGCGCACCAAGAAGCTTCTTTTGCATCGCTCAGAAATCGACAAGCTGGAAGGGAAGATCAGGGAAAAAGGATATACGCTGGTGCCGCTCCAGGTCTATTTTAAGGGCAGCCTTGCAAAGATGGAGATTGGGCTGGCGCGGGGCAAGAAGCTCTATGACAAGCGGCAGGATATTGCAAAGAAGGACCAGAAGCGGGAAGTGGAGCGGGAGTTTAAGGAGAAATTCCGCTGATGTTTTTCCTGTTCTGAGGTTATGGCTGATATGCATCAATGGTATAGGGAAATTTATAAAGTACCATTGATTTTACATACCAATGAGATTATAATTGTGTTCAAAATACAATGAGATTCAGGAATGGAGGAAACAGTTATGGAGAAGAAGAATCTGGACTGGAGTAATATCGGATTTTGTTATCGGCCGACGGACAAACGATACGTTGCTAATTATAAAGATGGAAAGTGGGATGAAGGGGGGCTGACCTCTAATCCGAACGTTGTGATCAATGAGTGCGCGGGAATTCTCCAGTACTGCCAGGAGTGCTTTGAAGGATTAAAAGCTTATACCACGGAGGATGGCAGTATTGTCACCTTCCGTCCGGACTTGAATGCAGAGCGTATGGTAGATTCAGCTGCCAGGCTGGAGATGCCTCCGTTCCCGAAGGAGAGATTCCTTGAAGCTATTGATGAAGTGGTAAAAGCGAACGCGGCATGGGTTCCTCCCTATGGCAGCGGCGCGACTTTGTATCTGAGGCCTTATATGTTTGCGTCAGGTCCGGTGATCGGCGTAAAACCGTCGGATGAATATCAGTTCCGGGTATTCGGAACTCCGGTAGGTCCGTATTTTAAAAGCGGGGCAAAGCCATTGAGCTTATGCGTCAGTGATTTTGACCGTGCGGCGCCCCATGGTACGGGGCATGTGAAGGCAGGGCTTAACTATGCGATGAGCCTGCATGCTTCGATGGTCGCACATGCGGCCGGATATGACGAGAACGTATTCGTAGACCCGGCTACCAGAAGTTTTGTGGAGGAGACGGGCGGTGCGAATTTCCTGTTTGTAACGAAAGACGGGGAGATTGTAACTCCGAAGTCGGATTCCATCCTGCCGTCGATCACAAGACGTTCTCTCGTGCATGTAGCAGAGCACTATCTGGGACTGAAAGTAACCGAGCGCCCGGTGAAACTGACCGAGCTGGCTGATTTTGCAGAGTGCGGTCTGTGCGGCACGGCAGCAGTGATCTCTCCGGTTGGCAGGATCGTGGATCATGGCAAAGAAATCTGCTTCCCGAGCGGTATGGAAGCGATGGGACCGGTTACGAAAAAGCTTTATGAGACATTGACCGGGATTCAGATGGGTACTGTGGAGGCGCCGGAAGGCTGGATCCGAAAGATTGTATAAAGAATGATGGTAACGGCGGTTCGATGGAACCGCCGTTGTTCGTATACCTCTTTGGCAGGACGCCCTGGACTGCAGCGAGAATCAGGATTCCCCTTCTGCAACGATTTCCTCCAGGACACGAATCAGGTCGTGGAGATTTGTCAGGCGTACATTGCGTTCAAGGATACGGTTTTTTAAATCGATGGACAACGTCTCAAATTTATCCCGGAGTTCCGGGGAAACATAGGATGCCATTTTCATCACCTCGTCATTAGTATGCCTGATTCTTAGCGGATCATGTACCGCGTGGCATCGGATTTGATTGCGGACGATGGTTTCCCTGTGATATAATACTGAAAACCAGAAGGAGAAGACAGATGGAACGGATCTATATAGTGGAAGATGAACCGCGGCTGCGAGAAGAACTGTGCAGTATCCTGGAAAAGAATGGTTATGAATGCATCCTTGAAGAGCGGTTTGAGCAGGTGGTGGATGAGATCATAAAGGCAGCGCCCGATCTGGTGCTGTTGGATCTATGCCTGCCTGTACACGACGGCTTTTATATCTGCCGGAGCCTGCGGGCGGTTTCGGATATCCCGGTGATCGTGGTCACGAGCTCGGACAGCGATATGGATGAATTGATGAGCCTGAACCTGGGAGCTGATGATTTTATCACAAAGCCATATAATGTCCATATCCTGCTGGCCCATATCGCTGCGGTGCTCATGCGGACACATGGGCAAAAAAACAGCTTGTTGCTGACCCATAACGGCCTTACCCTGGATGTGGGAAAAAGCAAAGCAGTCTGCGGAGAGCAGAGCGCAGAGCTGACCAGGAACGAGTTGGGTATCCTGAAGCTTTTGATCGACCACAAAGGGACCATAGTCTCCAGGGAGGAATTGATTCGGGAGCTTTGGGAGATGGAGGAGTTTGTGGAGGACAGCACGCTGACTGTCAATATCAACCGGCTGAGAAAGAAGCTTGCAGATATGGGATTGACCGATTATCTGACCACGAAGCGCGGACAGGGGTATTTCGTATGAATTTTGCGCGTTACTGTAAGGACCGATGGGTTTCCTTTTTTCTATTTATTATCGTGTTTACAGCCGGAGGCGGGCTCCTCTGGCTGATCGACACGCCATTTGCCGTGCTCTGTGTCGTAGAAGGATTTTACGCCGCAGGCTTTTTTCTTATCCTGATCCAGGATTATATGTCCAGAAGGGGCTTTTATGGCAAGCTTATCGAGATGTCGGAGGATTTGGACGAGATCATATATCTGCCGGAATTTTTGAAAGAGCCTCTTTTTCAGGAAGGCCGGCTGTTGTATCAGCTTCTCAAGCGGGAAGAAAAGTATATCAATGACAGGATTCTGTCCTATGAGCAGGAGCTGCAGGATTATAAGGAATATGTGGAGACATGGGCCCACGAGATAAAAACCCCGATTGCGGTGTCCAGGCTGATCATGGAGAATAACCGGAATGATATCACCAGAAGCCTTTCCGAGGAGATGGACAAGCTGGAGCGGTTTGTGGAGCAGATGCTGTTTTTCAGCAAGAGCAGCAGCCTTGAGGAGGATTATACGATCCGGGCGGTTTCACTCAGGACGCTTGTGACGGGGGCGGTGAAACGCCATGCAAAGCTTATGATCGCAGAGCAGGTGACGCCCCGCTTTGTGGACCTTGACTTTGTGGTGCTCACCGATTCCAAGTGGATGGATTTTATCATAGGACAGATCATTTCCAATGCGGTAAAATACCGCTCTGCTAAACGAAAGCCGGAGATCGTGTTTTCTGCCGTCCGGGTGGATAAAACGGTGACGCTGTCCATTGCAGATAATGGGATTGGAATTCCGCCGGAGGATGTGGGGAGAGTATTTAAGAAGGGATTTGTAGGTTCGAATGGAAGGCAGTCAATAATATAAGCTTTGAAGTGGAGCGTGGAGAATATATCGGCATTATGGGGGCAGTCTTTGATCTCCCTTACGGCTGACAACCTTTTGGTGACATATCTTGGACTTTATCTTGGGATTACATTTTTGATCACCGCCGGTGCGGTCCTGGGACTCCAGCAGTTGTCCCAGTCTTCCGATAATGTGAAGCGGTATGAGCTGTTGGAAAAGCTGGGGGTATCCAAAAAAGCCAGAAGAAAGTCTTTTTTGAATCAGTTGAAAGTATATTTTGGATTTCCGTTTCTTCTGGCGCTGGTCCATTCAGCGGTTACTGTAATCGCCGTCTTCCGGAATTTTGAAGGAATGGAGCCGTTTGTCATGATCTCGGTGACAGGCACTGGCGTGCTTTTTGTGTCAGCTGTCTTTGCAGTTTATTTTATCTCGACGTATCTGGGGGGCAGAAGAATTCTCCAGATATAAGTCAGTCAAAATAAGGCGGACTAAAGCATTTTTCTATGGACAGAAGCTGCCGAAAGGGTTAATATTAGATTATTATCAGGAAAAAAATGGATAGAACTGAGGAGTGCTTATGGGGGAAAGTAAGACTAAGAAATGGCGGGATATTTTTTCGCTTCTGTGCATTCTGTTGGGGAGTGCGGTGATTGCAGTCAACATCAACACGTTTGTAGAGCAGGGGAATCTGGTTCCGGGAGGATTCAATGGGCTGTCAAAGCTGATCCAGCGGGTAGGCTGGAGCTTTTTTCAGGTGAGGATTCCGTTCACGCTATTAAACGTAATGTTCAATGCGGTCCCGGCAATCTGCGCATACCGGCTTGTGGGAAAGAAGTTTACGCTGCTTTCCTGCGTCAGCCTGCTTACGGTTTCCATATTGGTTGACAGGCTGCCGGTGATTCCCATCACAGGCGATATCCTGCTGATCTCCGTATTTGGAGGGATCATAAACGGATTGGGGACAAGCCTGGTTCTGAACAACAATGCCTGCTGCGGGGGAACGGACTTTATCGCCATGTCGCTGTCTGCCAAATATAAGGTGACGACATTTAATTATATGCTCTTATTCAGCGCGGTGATCATATTGATCTCCGGTGCGATCTTTGGCATGGACAAGGCGCTGTATTCGATCATTTTTCAGTTTTGCAGTACACAGGTCATCAACACGTTATATAAGAAATACAAGAAAAAAACACTGCTCATTGTGACGGATAATCCGGCAGCCGTATCTGCCGACCTGTTTGAGCTTACGAATCACAGCAGCACGATCCTAAAAGGATTCGGTCCTTATTCGGCGCAGAAAAAGTATCTGATCTATACGGTACTTTCAGACAGGGATGTGAAAAAAATGAAGAAACAGATTCGGGAACATTATCCGGACACGTTTGTGAATGTGATCAACTCCAGTGATGTGATGGGGAATTTTTATATACAGCCGTTTGAGTAACTGGTTTTAGATTCATCCGGCTGGTGCAGTGTTTTACAAGACAGGATTGGGAAATGAAGGAAGGTATTTGACAGATGAAGAATCGGATGGCGTTCAAAGACAGGGCAGAGGTTTTCTGCGAAGCGTGGTTCGTACAAAGAGATTGGGAAAAGGCAGCTGCCTGTTTGGCAGATGATGTGGACTTTGTTGGAACGGAGGAAGGGGAATTCATACTGGGAAAGGCGGGGATGACAGAGTATCTGAAAAAGGACATTCTGGAAATTTCGGGTCCCTTTGAAATGGAGATGACCCCGATCCATGAACATATGCTGTGCAGTCAGGCTTACAGCTTGTCGATGGATCTTGTTTTAAAGAACAGCGCCGTTATCTGGCGGCTGCGGGCGTTTTTTACAATGGTTCTTGAGGAGGAAGAGTGGCTGATCAAAAGCTTGCATATTTCGGAGCGGCAGAGCGGGGAAAGAAAAAAAGATTATTCACAAACCCTGGTTTTGGAAAAATTGTCCAGGGAGCGCCAGAAGCTTTTGGATGATTCTGTACCCGGAGGTATGGTTGGAGGATATCTGCAGCAGGGACTGCCCTTTTATTTTGTAAACCGCCATATGCTGGAATATCTGGGATATATTGATGAGGCAGACTTTATATCTGATACCAGGGGGATGCTGGTCAACTGTATTCACCCGGATGAACGGGCAGAGGTTGAAAAGGAGCTGTTTTGCCAGCTTGACCAGGCGGGGGAATATACGCTGGAATACAGGATGAAGAAAAAGAACGGTTCCTACATCTGGGTCCATGAACTGGGGAGGAAGATTGTTACGGAAGATGACAGACCTGCAGTCATAGCAGTTTGTTTTGACGTTTCGGAGCTGAAAGAGGCGCGGGATGAGGTTCTGCGTCTGCACAACAATATTCCGGGCGCCGTCTTCCGGTGCAGGTTTGATGAGAATCTGTCTGTAATCGACGCCAACCAGGGATTGTATGAGTTTCTTGGATATACCAAAGAAGAATTTGCCGCGATGGGAAATAAAATGTCTGCTGTCATTTTTCCTGATGAGCTGTCGGAAATCCAGCAGAGTCTGACAGAACAGCTCAAACACGGTAATACCATAAAAAACGAACACCGTCTGATCTGTAAGGATGGTACGATAAAATGGATCTCCATCAAAGCCCAGCTGCTTATAGAGGGAGAGGAGCAGTATTTTTACTGTGTATTTGTCGAGGTTACCGAGGAAAAGCTTTTGCAGGAGCGAATTAAGGAGCTGTATGAAAAGGAACTGATTTATTTTGCAGAATTATCCTCCGCAGAAGGAAACATTCAGGGAACGCTCAATGTGACACAGGGGCGGCTGGAAAGCTATGTGTCCAACTCAGATGTCGCTGTGGCCAGTATCGGGATGTCTTATGATACCGTGATTGAAAATCTGGCCATGTCAGCGGTCGACCCTCAGTACGGGCAGAAGCTCAGGGACAGCCTGAGCCGGGAGAAAATCTTTGAGGATTTTACAAATTTAAAGACGGATTATGAGTTCGAATTTTTGAGAAAGAGCAATACAGGAGGTGTGTTTTGGGAGAGGACCAGGATACGGACCTGCCAAAATCCCGGAAGCGGAGATATCCTGCTCTTTTTCTATACGGCCGATATCACGGAGCAGAAGCTTCAGGAACGTCTCTTAAACCGGATTGCGAAACTGGATTATGATATTATCACATCGATTGATATTTTGCGGGGCAATTATAAGCTGATCGCATGCGACCAGTCGGCAACCCCTGCTATCCCGATGGAGGGGGATTTTCAATCGGAAATCCGTTCGGCGGCAGGACAGGCGATGGAACCGGATGCGCTGGAAAAATTCATGAAGAAGCTGGATTTTGAATGTATCAGGAAAGAACTTGAGACGAAGGAATCTTATACGTTCATCATAGAACTGAGGGGAAAACAGGGATACAGAGTCAAGCGGTTCCAGTTTTTTTATATCAGCAAGGGGTTAAACCGGGTCTGCATGACGCGTACAGATGTGACGGATGTGGTGCAAAAAGACCAGCGGCAGAAAGAGGAACTTGCGGCGGCTCTGGTTGCGGCAAAACAGGCCAATGCGGCTAAGTCGGATTTCCTTTCCCGCATGAGCCATGAAATCCGCACTCCGATGAATGCGATCATAGGCATGAGTACGATAGCCGCCCGTTCTATTGGCAATGACGAACAGGTGGAGGACTGTATCTCAAAAATCGGGATATCTTCCCGTTTCCTTTTGTCCCTGATCAACGATATCCTGGATATGAGCCGGATTGAGAGCGGTAAGATGCTGCTGAAAAACGAGAAGATTCCTGTGGAAGAATTTTTAAACGGGATCAACTCCATCTGTTTTGACCAGGCGATCGCCAAAGGGATTGATTATGAGTGTATCATCGATCCGGTGATGGATGATTATTATATCGGTGATGCGATGAAACTGCAGCAGGTTCTTCTCAATATCCTGAGCAATGCGATCAAGTTTACAAACGAGGGGAAGGTCACTTTTTCAGCATCACAGAGGAAAAAGGGGAAAAATGACGCTTTGCTGCGTTTTATCGTAAATGATACCGGGGTTGGGATGGAAGAAGATTTTATCCCTCATATCTTTGAGCCGTTTTCCCAGGAGTCTACCGGTACGACCTCTCTGTTTGGCGGGACCGGACTGGGGCTTGCCATCTCCAAGAATATCGTTGACATGATGGATGGGAAGATTACGGTTCGCTCGATCAAGGGAATCGGGACGGAATTTATGGTAGACGTAAAACTGGGAATCACCGAGGAAGAGAAGCTGCGCCATAACCAGAAAAAGCAGGAATATAATTTTTCCCACCTGAAGACACTGGTGGTCGATGACGATGTAGCCGTCTGTGAAAGCGCGGTTGCCACGCTGCGGGAGATGGGCGTCAAGGCAGAGTGGGTGGACAGCGGACGCAAAGCCGTTGAGCGGGTCAGAGGACTTTGGGACAGCGGAAAATATTATGACATGATCCTCATCGACTGGAAGATGCCCGAGATGGATGGGATTGAAACTGCCCGGCAGATTCGGGCGATCGTAGGTCCGGAGGTCACGATCATCATCGTGACAGCATACGACTGGATTTCCATCGAACATGAGGCAAAGCTTGCCGGCGTTAATCTTCTGATGAGCAAGCCGATGTTCAAATCTTCCCTGGTGTCTGCATTTTCCAGGGCGCTGGGGGAAAAGGAAGAACTGGCACAGCGGGAAGAACCGTCGGACTACGATTTTACCGGAAAGCGGGTTCTGCTGGTGGAGGACAATCTGATCAATACAGAAGTCGCGGTTATGCTGCTGGAGACGAAAGGATTTGAGGTGGAGACTGCGGACAATGGGCTGCGGGCTTTGGAAATGTTCAGCAAATCCGAGGAAGGATACTATCATGCCATACTGATGGATATCAGGATGCCGTTGATGGACGGTCTGACCGCCGCGCTGAATATCCGACATCTCTCCAATCCGGATGCCAGGACGATCCCGATTATCGCCATGACAGCCAACGCCTTTGACGATGATATTGAAAAGAGCAAGGCCGCCGGGATGAACGCACATCTGGCAAAACCGATCGAGCCGAACCGAATGTATCAGACGCTGTATGACTTTATATTCGGGAAGGAACCGTAGGAACAGTTGAATTCTGGGTCGAATCGGGTATAATGAAAGGGTAGAGAAACCTGTTATTGCAAATTATGGAACGTACAGAAGGAGAAGGTACTATGAAACAAGATATGATTGTAATTCTGGATCTGGGCAGTACAGAAAACACAGTGGTAGCCCGCCAAATCCGTGACATGGGAGTTTACAGTGAGATTCATCCGCATGATATTACGGTGGAGGAATTGAGCGCATTGCAGAATGTAAAGGGGATCATCTTAAATGGCGGCAAGAACCGTATCGTAGATGGTGTTTCGATCGATATTGACCCGGCGCTGTATGACTGCGGTTATCCGATGCTGGCGATCGACCATCCGGCAGCCAGGTGCGGGCAGAAGCTTGACGGATTGCCGGACGAGGAGGTTCTGCGGGAATTTGTATTCCGCTCCTGCCAGGCTGAGTCAAACTGGAACATGAAGAATTTTATTGAGGACCAGGTGGAACTGATCAGGAACCAGGTTGGCGATAAGAAAGTGCTTTTAGCCCTGTCCGGCGGAGTGGATTCTTCTGTCGTGGCGGCAATGCTGATCAAAGCAATCGGGCAGCAGCTGGTATGCGTCCATGTGAACCACGGGCTGATGCGGAAAAATGAGTCGGAGAGTGTGGTAGAGGTATTCCGTAACCAGCTCCATGCCAATCTCATCTATGTGGATGCGACGGAGCGTTTCCTTGGCAAGCTGGAAGGCGTGGCTGACCCGGAGAAAAAGCGGAAGATCATCGGCGGCGAATTTATCCGAGTGTTTGAGGAGGAGGCAAGAAAGCTGGAGGGAATCGACTTCCTTGGACAGGGAACGATCTATCCGGATATTATCGAGAGCGGGACCAAGACGGCTAAGATGGTAAAATCCCATCACAACGTAGGCGGGCTTCCGGAGGATCTGAAGTTTGAGCTGGTCGAGCCGCTGAAGCAGTTATTTAAGGATGAAGTGCGCGCCTGCGGCGTGGAACTGGGGCTCCCGGCAGAGATGGTATACCGCCAGCCGTTTCCGGGACCCGGGCTTGGCGTGAGATGCCTCGGGGCGATCACCCGTGACAGATTGGAAGCGGTGCGGGAGTCCGATGCAATCCTGCGCGAGGAGTTTGCAAAGGCAGGGCTTGACAAGAAGGTGTGGCAGTATTTTACGGTCGTGCCGGACTTTAAGTCGGTCGGCGTGCGGAATAATGCGAGAAGCTTTGACTACATGGTGATCATCCGCGCGATCAACACGATTGACGCCATGAGTGCGACGATTGAGCGTGTGGATTGGGATGTGCTGCAGGTGATTACGGACAGGATCCTGGCAGAGGTCGGGAATGTGAACCGGGTTTGCTATGATATGTCGCCGAAGCCGCCGGCTACGATAGAGTTTGAATAACGGACAGCCCCCTGGAAATGCCGATAGAATGGGCATTTCCGGGGGTTGTTTTATGTCGTTTGACCTTTTACGATATAGGCTTATTTTCTGGATACACTTTGCCAGAAATATCTGCATGTACTTAATCTGTTCGCAAGTCTCGTTCATCTGCTCTGTTTTATGCTGATATGCTTCCTCACTTGGAAATGCGTCTGTGGACGCAATCAGCTTTGTCTGTAATTTCTTAGCCTTTGCGAATTTTGCAAGCCGGCTGTTGATTTCCGGGTGTTTGAAACGAATATATATCGTGTCTGGAATGAGCTTCCCCTCACTGTCTTTTTCACCGTTAATTTCCATATCTACCTGCTCGTCCATTTTAAAAAGCAGACTAAGGACATCAGAGAACGGTACTCCTCTGTTTTGAGATTGAATTGTTCAGCGGGATAAATCTCACCGTCAAACAATCTTAGTAATATGCT
Organism: Lachnospiraceae bacterium; assembly: GCA_030825115.1. Taxonomy (GTDB): domain Bacteria; phylum Bacillota; class Clostridia; order Lachnospirales; family Lachnospiraceae; genus Brotaphodocola. Next base: position 3,064 of record JAPJQL010000040.1, on the reverse strand, counting down.
ATATATAAATTAGGGAGAAGCTACCAGAGAAAACGTCACAAAGGAAGCTGGCGGATATGTTTCAAAGAGCAGGGGTGGACATTGATAAAAATGCTGTGCAGAGGATAGAAAGCGGCAAATGGTTTGTGACAGATATTGAGTTGAAAGTTATTGCTGAAGTTCTGGGAGTGAGTTATCAGAATTTGCTAGATGGTTAGAGGGGATTATGGTATACTTGTGGAAGTTAAGGAAAAGACAAATTGGATTTTGAAAAGAGGTGTAATGTAGTTATGTGCGAAAAAATCACCTTATGTGGAGATAATTGCATTGAATGTCCCAGATACAATGCGCATAGTGACGAAGAATTAAAGAAAGTTGCAGAATTATGGTATAGAGTAGGCTGGAGAAATTCTATTGTATCAAATGAAGAAATTAGTTGTTCGGGTTGTTCCTCACACAAGCAATGCACCTATCATTTAGTAGAATGTATTAAAGAACATAAGGTAAAAAAATGTAATCAGTGCAATGAATTTCCTTGCCAAAAGATTTCTGATATGTTGATACGTTCCAAAGAATATCAGGAAAAATGTATGGAAGCATGTACTGAACAAGAATATGATAGTTTGGCAAAAGCTTTTTTTGATAAAGAGAATAATTTGAGGAAATAGAAAAATGTCATGCTTTAGGAGGTTTAGAAGTCCCGTTTTATAAAGATTTTAGACAGAGAAAATAGCATAGACGATAAATTCTGCCTTTGAGCCTAAAAATAAGTTCTAGTGCGTAACAGAAGTGCTTTAACACCTGAAAGAAAATGAAATTTAAGTGTAATATATATGGTAAGCTATTTGGCTCTATTTTGGTTCTGATAATTTTGACTGGCACAAAAACGAGAACAAATTTTGGATAATACGGATAATAAATACAGTGAAAAGCAGTAGAAAGCACCCAGTTTAAGCTATCCGCTGAAGAATTCGAGTAGGTGAGATGTTAGAGAAAACCTGTGTTTATGTGGATTTGCAGCACTTTAAGAAGTCTTTTCCAGGACAGCTTGCGTTGATCTGATAGCAGAATATCGATTGTGCGAACCTAAAGTGAACATGAAATTGGTGGGGGTTCGCACCGGGATTTGATGGAATTCAGAGATGTTTTTGTGCTTTGGATGTATGTTTTGCTTTGATGTTTGGTTGTTTTGACTAAAAAATATGGAATAAATATTCTTGGGTTGGGAATATTTGCTGTCGAGGTTCGCGAGAACCTCGTGGATTGAAATCTCAGAAAACTTCACGAAATCATCCGGGGTGGCATGTCGAGGTTCGCGAGAACCTCGTGGATTGAAATACCTGTGATTTTGCTTCCGTCCGGAAAGGTAATAACGTCGAGGTTCGCGAGAACCTCGTGGATTGAAATTCAGATACTTTCTGCGCCGTCCTGCCGCTGATTCGTCGAGGTTCGCGAGAACCTCGTGGATTGAAATCGTCGCTGCATGGGCTTTTGATGCCGCCATGTCTGTCGAGGTTCGCGAGAACCTCGTGGATTGAAATTCAATGTATCTCTTGACATCATCTTGATGATAGGTCGAGGTTCGCGAGAACCTCGTGGATTGAAATATTGCATCCCATATTCCATTAAAGAAGGTTTTAAGTCGAGGTTCGCGAGAACCTCGTGGATTGAAATACTGCGAGCAGGCGATCTTGATGATGCAGCATGGGTCGAGGTTCGCGAGAACCTCGTGGATTGAAATTTATTGTCCACCACGAGCTCGAAGTCCACCGTCGGTCGAGGTTCGCGAGAACCTCGTGGATTGAAATTGTAATGATCGGGTTTATAGGTAAGGAGGGAGGGCGTCGAGGTTCGCGAGAACCTCGTGGATTGAAATTCGCTAACGGTAATTGCAGCAATCTGCTGTTTGAGTCGAGGTTCGCGAGAACCTCGTGGATTGAAATACCGGGTATCCACAGTAAGGGCACCTTACCTTTTGTCGAGGTTCGCGAGAACCTCGTGGATTGAAATTTCCCGCTCTCGGACATGTTGTCGTCACCAGCGGTCGAGGTTCGCGAGAACCTCGTGGATTGAAATGCGTCATAAAACTCCCGCACCTTTGCCCTTTTCGTCGAGGTTCGCGAGAACCTCGTGGATTGAAATCAAACTCCACGGTCAGTCCCTTTATGTCGAGCCGCGTCGAGGTTCGCGAGAACCTCGTGGATTGAAATTTTGCGCTCTCTTCCAGCAGCTCTATGCGCCGGTGTCGAGGTTCGCGAGAACCTCGTGGATTGAAATCATGAACTGATTTGGGAGAAATATCTTCCTTATGTCGAGGTTCGCGAGAACCTCGTGGATTGAAATTCCATGCTATGCGAACAGTACTGTATAAATGACGTCGAGGTTCGCGAGAACCTCGTGGATTGAAATGTAGCCATGTCCACGGCTTTCTCATATGTTCCTGGTCGAGGTTCGCGAGAACCTCGTGGATTGAAATTCAAAAAAAATATCCTGTACAGTAGTTCCATAATGTCGAGGTTCGCGAGAACCTCGTGGATTGAAATACCAGTGCCGCCATCCGCCGAAGCTTCCGGCGCTGTCGAGGTTCGCGAGAACCTCGTGGATTGAAATTGAGAACTGGTCAGGCGTGCCAGGACTGTCTTGCCGTCGAGGTTCGCGAGAACCTCGTGGATTGAAATGTTTTTTGTATTATATCACAGTCTGTACTGCATTGTCGAGGTTCGCGAGAACCTCGTGGATTGAAATGGGACTACAAGGAATGGGATTATATCCTGAACATGTCGAGGTTCGCGAGAACCTCGTGGATTGAAATAATTATCGCAACACTGGCACGCAGGCAGCACCTGGTCGAGGTTCGCGAGAACCTCGTGGATTGAAATATCCGGGGGAACGTTACATCGACAACGTTCTGTGTCGAGGTTCGCGAGAACCTCGTGGATTGAAATTTCAAAAACTGAATCATAAGTATTGCTACCAAGCGTCGAGGTTCGCGAGAACCTCGTGGATTGAAATCGCTGTCTGCTGGTACATCTGTTCCAGCTCGTTGCGTCGAGGTTCGCGAGAACCTCGTGGATTGAAATATCAT
>JAPJQL010000039.1 GCA_030825115.1 Lachnospiraceae bacterium | reverse complement strand
CGAGAATAAATTCCACCGGGGGATAAGGGAGTAGAATTTAAAATTTCATTTTAGGTGATTGAGAAAGGCCATCAAAACTGCTTGTAATCTTTGTCATATTTTGCTATACTTGGCATATCGAAGTGAGGCATACGTTCTTGTGTGCTTTGCTGGTCTCCGTTAGGAGGTCAGATATCCCAACAGACAAAGAATCAGGCAGAAAGATATTGTAGGATTGGTTTAGAACCGTTATAATAAAGGTATATCCCAATCATCATTTCTTCTTTCTGCGGAAACGAAAGGAGAACTGGATGAGAAAAGGACAGGATGACAAAGATTTTATCATGAAACCGAAGGTGGATTTCTGTTTTAAGGAGCTGATGAGGGATGAGCAGGTACGGCGGGGATTTATCGCTGCTTTTCTTGGCATCAGCCCTGAGGAGATTCAGGAGAGTGAGCTGGTTACCACCCATCTTCAAAAGGAGCATCCGGCGGACAAGTTTGGAATTCTTGACGTCTGTGTGCTGCTTAACGGTATGACGCAGATCGACATAGAGATCCAGGTGGCGGCGTTTCCGCTGTGGCCGGAGCGTTCGTTGTTCTATTTGAGCAAGTTGTTTGCGGGCAGGATTTCGGAGGGGGACGATTATAATACGTTGCACAAATGTATTCATATCGGGATTCTTGATTTTGTGCTTTTCCCGCAGATGGAAGAGTACTACTCCTGCTACCATTTCTGGGAAGACCATCGCAGGCAGATGTATACGGATAAGATGGAAATCCATGTGCTGGAACTTCCAAAACTGGCGGAGAGGGACTATCCGGAAAGCGATCTTTTGGACTGGGCCAGATTTTTGGGTGCAGACTGCAGGGAGGAGATGAAACGTATGGCAGAGAAAAATGAATATCTCGAAAAAGCCTATGACCGGTTAAACCGCATCAGTGCAGACGAAGAAAAACGTTTGGAATATCTTGCACGGGAGATGGCAATCCGCGACCACAATTATTTGATGGGAGAGAGCCTGAGACAGGGAAGAACCCAGGGGATAGCGGAAGGAGAACTTCTAAAGCTGATCCGCCTTGTCCGAAAAAAGAAAGCAAAGGGTATCTCCATAGAGGATTGTGCAGAGATGCTGGAGGAGTGTCCGGATACGATTGGGCAGCTGTACCAGATGATGGAACTGCACCCGGACTGGGAGGATATCCGGTTTTGCGAGGTGCTGTCTAAAGCTTAGGCGGCAACCAGCAGGAGTGTATATTGAGATAAGGGCAGATGGAGATTCCAATCATGAAGAGACCAGAGGAAAAGCCTGATTACGATGCGGAGCGGACAATAGCATACAGAGAAAGGCAGCAGGCGGTCACGTCTCTGATGCAGCTAAAGGAAGCCGGGGAAGTGGCGGACGATGTTCTGTGGGATGCCCTGGTGCTGTTTCAGAACCATCCGTTCCATACTGCCAAAAATCTGGAATTTACATATACGGTCAAGGGAAATGAAATCTTCGTGGACCGAAAGGAAAAGTCCATCACCAAAGCCACGGTTCTGATGGCTTTTCACAAGGCGCTGGAGCTTGGTCCGGAAGTTACGGGACCAAAAAAGCTGGGGACATTTGGGGCGAGTTATCTGTACCCCGTCTTTGTACAGCTCGGGATACTGTGACGCGCTGTGACGGCTAGCCCAGCCCCAGGAGTTCCCGTATCACTTCTCCCGCGATCAGCAATCCTGCCACCGGCGGGACAAAGGAGACGCTTCCGGGAACGCTCCGTTTACTGGTGACCTCCTCGGAGGGGCACAGTGGCGTAAGGGGCTGTTCTTTTGAATAAAGAACCTTTAGTTTCTGGATTCCTCTGTTTTTCAGTTCTTTCCTCATCACCCGGCACAGTGGGCAGACGGAGGTTTTTGAGATGTCGGTAATCTCAAACAGTTCTGCATGGAGCTTGTTGCCGGTGCCCATGGATGATATCAGGGGAATCTGGTGTTCTGTGCAGTACTGGGCGATGGCCAGCTTTGCGGTGACGGTATCGATCGCGTCTATCACATAGGAGACTGTTCCCAGGCCGTCAAGCAATCCGGCCAGATTATCCGGCAGGACAAAGGTTTCGTACGTGTCAACGCTGGCGGAGGGATTGATATCTGCGATGCGTGCCTTCATCACATGGGTCTTATACTGTCCGATGGTGCTGTGACAGGCTATGCTCTGCCGGTTTATGTTGGTCAGGGACACCTGGTCGTTGTCGATCAGGACCAGCCGTCCGACACCGCAGCGGGCCAACGCTTCGATGCAGTGGGAGCCGACGCCGCCTACACCAAAGACGACAACCGTACTGCCGTTCAGTTTTTTCTGGTTTTCTTCACCGATTAAAAGTTCCGTTCTGGAAAATTCATGCATGTTTCTTGTCTGCTCCTGTCATTGATTTGATAATTAAAGTAGATTGTCATTGGGCCGCCGCCTCTGCTCTTCGATCAGGTCAGCCAGGGTAACATTGTCCACAACCTGGTCGATGGAGTCCTTCAGCTGGGTCCAGACATTTAGGGTGGCGCATTGATTTGCCCGCTCGCACAGGTTGACCTCGTCGTCGAGGCAGGATACCGGGGCCAAGCTGCCCTCGGTCTGGCGGAGAATCATGCCAACCGTGTAATCTTCTGGCGCTCGTGTCAGCATATATCCGCCCTGGGCGCCGCGGATACTCCGGACGTATCCCGCCCGGAGTAGGATGGTTACAATCTGCTCTAAATATTTGTCGGAGATACCCTGGCGGGCAGCTACCTGACTGATCTTGGTACACTGTCCCGGGTTCATTCCGAATTCAATCATCATGCGGAGGGCGTAACGCCCTTTTGTCGATATTCTCATAATTGCCTCCTGCAGTTTTCTATCCTGTAATAATATAGAAATACTAGGATATAAACTATTTTACAGGATATTGGCAAAAATGTAAACTGGGAATGTTTGAAGGCGGGGTCATTTCAGGTAACGTTCCTCAAATCTGGATACCGGAATCGGTTTATCGTAGTAATATCCCTGTATGCAGAAGCACTGCAGTTCTTTCAGAATCTCTATCTGTTCTTCATTCTCCACACCTTCGGCAATCACATGAATGTCCAGTTCCCGGCAGAGGTTCATGATGTTTTTTACGATCACGCGGGCATTTTTATTGGTACTTAAATTGTTGACGAGCCCTTTGTCCAATTTCAGATGATGGAACTGGAGGGCGGATAAAAATGAGATATTGCTGTATTTTGCGCCAAAATCGTCCAGGGCAATCTGATAACCGGCTTTTCGGATCTGGCTGCCAATCCGGGTGATCGTACTCCGCTCCACGTCGCCGAGGCTTTCTGTGATTTCAATCTCGATGTATTTCCGCTCTGTGCCAAACCGGTTGACGATCGCGTCCATATGGGGGATCAGGTCGTCCACAAGGAGGGTGGAGCGGGAGAAGTTGAGGGAGACCGGTATCAGCGGAAGTCCTTTCTTTTCCCAGTCCTGAAGTGTTCTGCATACATGTTCGAGAACGAAGAAGTCGATGTAATGGATAAGCCCGGCAGCTTCCAGCGATGGGATGAATTTCATCGGCATGACCAGGCCTTCTTTCGGGGACTGGTAGCGCACCAGGGCCTCTGCGCCATAGATGCGTTTGTTTTGCACGTCAATCTTGGGCTGCAGGTAGATGCAGAAAAAATGTTTGTTCATTTTGTCCAGCAGATCCTGCTTTGTCCCGCCATTCCACCGGCTGCTTTCCGACGCATGATCGTCATAATAGTTCTGTTTGGCGATCATCCTCTGTTCGTTGGCATTGTGCAGCAGGCTGTCCAGATGGATATCGGAGTCACTCCAGGCGCTTCCGATGGAGATGCTGCAAATCTTATTTCCTTGCTTTTTCAGATTGCGCAGGCGCATGCGGAAGGAGGCGTAGGAGATGTTTTCGCAGACCACCAGGAACTCATCGCCGGTGAACCGGTAAACTCTTGAAAATGGAGATTCTTTTTCTAATGTCCGGGCGACGCTTCGCACGATCTCATCACCGTAAGAATTGCCGTGGGACCGGTTGATCTCTCTCAGCCCGTTGATATCCAGGGATATGATTCCAAGGGAGATCAGGCCTTCTTCACTCAGGTTTTCACAGTATTCTTTATAACTGTTCCGGTTGAGTACGCCGGTCATTTCGTCATGGTAGCTTAAAAAGTTCTGCTTATCCTGCATTTGGCGCTTGGTCAGCTCATTTGTGAGCAGATAGCGGAGGGTGTTGATGACCGTGATGTCATCGGTATTGTTTCTGGGGTTGTCGATTCCGATATATCCGATGGAAAAGTTTTTTTCATCCAGGGTTGCCAGAAAATAGGAATGGATACCCAGGTTTTTCAAAGTCTGATATACGGCGGGCTGTAAACTGTGGAGTTCTTCAATGCTTCCCCGGTAGCGGAGCAGCCTGAGCCGGTTGTGCATCTGAGCGGAGATGTTTGCCGGAGTCAGGAGGATGCTGCCGGTGTCCCGGATGGATATGACGTTTTCTTTCTTCCATTCATAGATGTTTAATACTTCCTGCTCTTTTGGTTTCAGCTCAATGACATAGACCCGGTCGCCGTCGTAGTAGCTGCCCAGCTCCTTCAGCACATTTTCCAACGCATCCCGAAAGTCGATGGAGCTTGTAAGGGAGTACATACATTTGAGCAGGATGTTTTCCCCGATGCCGCTGCTGCGCTGTGGGGTGTGGGTGTAAAGCTCCGGGATTTCATCCGTGGTCCGTGGCCGAAGCTGTTCCATCTGTTCGGAGTAGACCTGGCAATTGTTCCGGCCGGCGGCCTTGGCGGCGGTCAGTGCAAGGCGGGCTTTCCGGTACAGGGAATCGAAGGTGGTCTGGGGACGGTTGTCAAATGCGATGCCGGCACAGACGGTGACCGGCTGCCGGGCGTCCGGAAAGAGATAGGGCATGGAGATAGCCCTGCGAACCTCTTCTGCATACCGCCTTACCAGGTCCGGCTTTGGGCTGTTGTATACATACACCAGAAATTCATCTCCGTAAAACCTGCCGATGATCTTTTCCTTTGTAAACCGTATCATCAACTGGGAAGCAAGTTCTTTTAAGATGCTGTCGGCCGTCATATAGCCGCTGTCGTGGACGATCTGGGTGAATTGGTCCACATTGAAGACTAAAAGGGCGTAGGAGCCTTCCTGCCTGTGGATTTTTTTCAGGGCGTCCGTAATGATCTGGATGGCGGTTTCTTTGTTGTATACGCCGGTCAGCATATCGCGTTCCGCCCGGTCCTTAATCGTCAGCTCCAGGTTTTTCTTCTCTGTGATATCCTGAAGGGCGCCATAAGCGTACAGGCTGCCGTTGTGTGTGTTCTGGATCAGACGGATCGTAGCGCAGGCCCAGGAGAGGCGGCCATTGTTGTCCAATCTCCGGTACTCGAAGGTCAGCATCGTATTCCCCTGGGAAAATGCCTGCAGCAGGGCTTGGCGGTTCATCGTTTTTTCGATACGCAGGATGTCCTCCTGCGTGGCCACAAACCGGTTGTGGAGCACCATCAGCTTCTCGAAAGTCATTCCGGGCGGAATGTTGGAAATCAGTTTGCCCTCCACATACTCTGTGACGTTGGCGGTTAAATTGCACCGGAAGCTGGCCAGCAGGTTGTCGTTAAATGCCATACGCAGCTGCAGATCCTGCAGATATTGCAGCTCTGCCTCTTTCTGTCTGGTGATATCTTCGCCGATTGCCACAGCATGGTCGGGATTTCCTGCTTCATCATATACCATGGTATAGCGGATCCGTTCCCACCACCAGCTTTGCCGGTCGGGGGAAAGGGTCAGGATATCGGCCTGTGCGCGGGGCGCGCCGTTGTCCAGTTCCTGATACATATGAAACAGGTCCCGGCGGCTGTCGGGATGGACATAACCGTTGTCCAGGAGGGACTGGGGGACATTTTCCAGACGCCCCTTGAATGCGTGATGCTCTTCTGCGCTTTCTGTGAGAAGCAGTGCACGGGCTTTTACGTCGTATTCCCAGACATTGATGTGGGTCTCTTTCAGGGCAGTCCGGTAGACCATCTCTTTGTGGGCGGCTTCAGACGGTGTATAGTCATCCATTTCAACACCTCCTTGTGCGTTTCTTTTCTGCAATTGCTTCGCGTAGTTACATTTGATTTCATTATACTACATTTGGATTGGGAAATGATACCTAAAAGAAGAAAATCTGCCAATCTTTATTTTTTTTCCTGTCCGTGATATACTAAGGACATTATGAGTGCATCAGGCAGGAGGTTTCCATATGAATGACGGATTTTTCCGGGTGGCTGCAGCCACGCCGAAGATCAGGGTGGCTGACCCGGTCTACAACCGGGAGCAGATTTGCAGTATGATAGAAGAAGGGGAGGCAAAGGGCGCGGGGCTGATGGTATTTCCCGAACTGTGCCTGTCGGCCTATACTTGTGGCGACCTGTTTTTGCAGTATCCGCTGATCCGCAGTGTGAGACAGGAACTGGAAGAGATTGTGAGATTTACAAAAGGCAGGCATATGCTGGTGTTTGTCGGACTTCCGTGGGAGCACGGCGGAAAGCTCTACAATGTGGCGGCGGCTGTCTGCGGCGGCCGGCTGCTGGGGATCGTGCCCAAGACGAACCTGCCCAATTATTCTGAGTTTTATGAGCTGCGTCACTTTACTCCGGGGATGGAAGTGCCGGTGATGACACAGTGGGGCGGGGAAGAGGTGCCGATGGGGACGAATCTTCTGTTTCGCTGCCGGGATGTCCATGGACTGGTGGTTGCGGCGGAAATCTGTGAGGATGTGTGGGTTCCCTGCCCGCCGAGCATCCGCCATACTCTTGCGGGGGCGACGGTGATCGCCAACTGCTCTGCAAGCGACGATATCGTAGGGAAGGATACTTACAGAAACAACCTGATCAGCGGGCAGTCTGCAAGGCTGATCTGTGGATATATCTACACCAATGCCGGGGAAGGGGAATCAACCCAGGATCTTGTATTTGGGGGACACAATATCATAGCGGAAAACGGCACCTGTCTGGCAGTCTCCAACCGGTTTCATCATGAGACAATCTATGCGGATCTGGATCTGGAACGGCTGGAGAGCGAGAGACGGCGGACGACCACTTATCCGGGAAATGATGCCGGGGACTATGATATCATCGATTTTACGCTGGGGACAGAAGCGATGGAGAAGAAACAGGAAGCAGAGCTGCTCCGGTTTATTGATTCTAGACCGTTTGTTCCCCACGATGAGGCCGAGCGGAGCAAACGCTGCGAGGAGATCTTTACGATTCAGGCGATGGGACTGAAAAAACGTCTGGAGCATACGGGAATCCGGCAGGCAGTGCTGGGAATCTCAGGCGGCCTGGACTCTACGCTGGCGCTTCTTGTGACGGCAAAGGCATTTGATATGCTGAAAATCCCGCGGTGTCAGATCCATGCGGTTACGATGCCGTGTTTTGGGACAACCGACCGCACCTATCAGAATGCCTGCCGGATGACGAATAAGCTGGGGGCGACGCTTAAGGAGATTGACATCAAGCGGTCGGTCATGCAGCATTTTGAAGATATCGGCCACGACCCGGCGGTCCATGATGTGACCTATGAGAACGGGCAGGCGAGGGAGAGGACCCAGGTGCTGATGGACGTGGCGAATCAGGTGAACGGCCTTGTGGTCGGCACAGGGGACATGTCGGAGCTGGCGCTGGGCTGGGCCACTTACAATGGGGATCATATGTCCATGTACGGGGTCAATGCCTCGGTGCCTAAAACGCTGGTCCGCCATCTGGTCCGCTATTATGCGGATGAGTGCGGCGAGGCAGAGCTTTCAGGCGTGCTTATGGATGTGCTTGACACGCCGGTCAGCCCGGAACTTTTGCCGCCGGAGGACGGGGTGATATCCCAGAAGACGGAAGATTTGGTGGGACCTTATGAGCTGCATGATTTCTTCCTCTATTATATCCTGCGGTTTGGGTATATGCCGTCGAAGATATATCGGATGGCGCTGCAGGCATTTGATGGGGAGTATGACGACGGTACGGTGAAAAAATGGCTGGATGTATTTTACCGCAGGTTCTTCTCCCAGCAGTTTAAACGGTCCTGCCTGCCGGACGGGCCGAAGGTGGGGTCTGTGGCTGTTTCTCCCCGGGGAGATCTGCGGATGCCGAGCGACGCGGCGAGACGGATATGGATGGACGATTTGGAAAGGATAATAAAGACAGATGATAAGCAGTACGGTAAATAAGCAGGTAAAGTTTGTAAATGCCCTTGTAAAAAAAGCAAAGACCAGAAGAGAAGAGGATCTGTTCGTGGCGGAGGGGCTGCGGATGTGTGCGGAGATCCCGAAGGAGAGGATCCGGACGCTCTATGTGTCGGAGAGCTTTCAAAAGCACCCGGAATATAAGGCCCTGACAAAGGGGGTGCGGCAGGTGGAGCTGGTGACGGACGAGGTGTTCCGCGCCCTTTCAGACACCCAGACGCCGCAGGGAATCCTGGCGCTGGTGAAGCAGTACCACTACACTCTGGATGAAGTTGTGGGTATTCCCGGGGAAGGCTCGGCGCAAAAAGCAGGGCCGTCCGGCAGTGATGCGAAGCTTCTGATGGTTTTGGAGACACTGCAGGATCCCGGAAACCTGGGGACGATCCTGAGGGCAGGTGAGGGCGCGGGAGTGACGGGAATCATCATGGATTCCAGCACTGCCGATATCTACAACCCCAAAGTGACCCGGTCTACGATGGGCTCTGTCCTGCGTGTGCCGTTTGTATATGTGGATGATTTAAAGGAGACGTTATCCGAGCTTAAGCGCCGCAACATCCGGCTGTATGCCGCACATCTGGACGGGACGCATAATTACGAGCAGGAAGATTATACTGGTAATACGGGATTTTTGATCGGAAATGAGGCGAAGGGGCTGAGCGGGGAGACGGCGCGGATGGCGGACGCCTATATCCGGATTCCCATGATGGGAAAGGTGGAGTCCCTCAATGCCGCTGTCGCGGCTTCTGTCCTGATGTTTGAGGCGGCAAGGCAGAGGCGGCAATGATTTACGTATTCTTTACGGTATGTTCAGAAAAAGTTAAGTAAGACAATGAACGGCTTTTGTTGTAAAATGTCTGAAAATATAGTATGATGTACCTAAGAGAAAAGGAGGTTGTTGAAAATGACATCCATTTACTGGCTGATTGCCTTTGTTGTGTTTGTGGGAATTGAAGTGGCGACGATGGCTCTTACGACCATCTGGTTTGCTGGCGGAGCTTTTATTGCATTTCTGCTTTCTTTGATGGGAGCAGGGGTGGAGATTCAGCTGGCGGTGTTTGTGATCGCGTCGTTTTTACTTCTGTTCCTCACCAGACCGTTCGCATCCCGATATATTAACCGCAATACGGTAAAGACCAATGCCGAGAGCCTGGTTGGCAAGAAGGCGAGGGTGACCGAGGAGATCAACGATGACCTTGGCACCGGGACTGCCGTCATAGGCGGGCAGGAGTGGACCGCCAGGACTGAAGACAGGTCTGTGGTGATTCCGGTCGGCGCGATGGTTACGGTCAGGGATATCAAAGGCGTGAAACTTATTGTAGCTGCATCACAGGAGGAAGCATAATATGGGATTTATTATTTTAACTGTTTTATTTATTGTCATTTTGGTCTTACTGGCGTCCTGCATCCGGATCGTACCGCAGGCGAACGCCCTGGTTGTTGAGCGGTTGGGCGCTTATCTTGGCACATGGTCTGTAGGCGTGCATTTTCTGGTGCCGTTTGTAGACCGGGTGGCGAAGCGTGTGATCCTTAAGGAGCAGGTTGTGGATTTTGCTCCGCAGCCGGTTATCACAAAGGACAATGTTACGATGCGGATCGATACGGTTGTATTTTTCCAGATCACAGATCCGAAGCTGTTTGCATATGGGGTTGAGAATCCGATCATGGCGATCGAGAACCTGACGGCGACCACCTTGCGTAACATCATCGGCGACATGGAGCTGGACCAGACGCTGACTTCCAGAGAGACGATCAACACCAAGATGCGCGCTTCCCTGGATGTGGCGACCGACCCGTGGGGCATCAAGGTAAACCGTGTGGAGCTTAAGAACATCATCCCTCCGGCTGCGATCCAGGATGCGATGGAGAAACAGATGAAGGCAGAGCGTGAGCGCCGTGAGGCGATCCTGCGTGCAGAGGGTGAGAAGACTGCGACCATCCTGGTAGCGGAAGGCAAGAAGGAATCTGCCATCCTCGATGCGGAAGGCGAGAAGCAGGCAGCCATCCTTCATGCAGAGGCGGAGAAGGAAAAGAGGATCCGCGAGGCAGAAGGTGAGGCTGAGGCGATCCTTAAGGTACAGCAGGCAAACGCAGACGGTATCCGTTTCCTGAAAGATGCGGGGGCAGACGCGGCCGTACTTCAGATGAAGAGCCTGGAGGCGTTTAAGGCGGCAGCGGACGGCAAGGCGACCAAGATCATCATCCCATCTGAGATCCAGGGGATTGCAGGTCTTGTAAAGTCTGTCACGGAGATTGCAGGAGATATGAAGTAAAGATCTGAATATGTGATATACAGAGATATGATATACAGACAGGATGAGCACAGGGTTAGATAACAGGCAGGAATTTTACGGTTCCCAATGATATCTGGCCCTTTTGCAGATAATGTGGCAGCGGAGGTGATACAGATGGAGCTGCAGCTTGACGTAACGAAGCAGTACGGCATCGTGCTGGAGGGCGGCGGTGCCAGGGGATCATACCAGATTGGAGCGTGGAAGGCGCTGCGGCAGGCGGGCATACAGATCCGGGGAATCGCAGGCGCTTCCGTAGGCGCTCTGAACGGGGCGCTGATGTGTATGGATGATTTGGAGCACGCCGAGTATATCTGGGAGAATATCGCTTATTCCAGGGTGATGGACATCGATGATGAGCTGATGGACCGGCTGAAAAACGGGCGGTTGCGGGACTTAAAGCTGAAGGCGGTTGCCGAAAACGCGCTGCGTATTCTGAAGGAAGGCGGGTTTGATATCGCTCCTTTAAAAAATCTCATCGCCGAGACGGTGGATGAGGACAAGATCCGCAGCTCGGACCGGGAACTATATATCACCACATTTTCTCTGGACGAGTGGAAGGGGATCGTGGTGGACGTGAAAAACCTGCCGGAGGGGGAGATCCAGGACGCCCTTTTGGCAAGCGCTTATTTTATGGCGTTCAGGAATGAAAAACTGGGCGGCAGGCGGTATATGGACGGCGGCGGCTTTAACAATGTACCGGTCAATGTGCTGATCGATAAAGGCTATCAGGATATTATCGTGATCCGCATCTACGGTCTGGGTTTTGATACGGAGAAGGTGGTGGAGATACCAGACGGGGTGTCTTTAAGCCACATTGCTCCAAGGCAGGACCTGGGCGGTATCCTGGAGTTTGACCGGAAGAAGGCGAAGCGGAATATGCTTCTGGGGTATTATGACGCCATGCGCCTGCTCTATGGGCTGGCAGGGCGGGTATACTATTTTGATGCTCCCCAGTCCGAGGCGTATTTTTTTGATAAGATGATGTCTGAGGTGGAGCTGCTCAAAGATTATATCCGCCCGGAGCTTGACGAGGGCGAGTTTGAGAAACTGGACGGATACCGCGCATTTACGGAACGGATCTTTCCCGCGCTGGCAAAGCAGATGAAGCTGAAGGACGGATGGGATTACAAGGACCTCTATCTGGCCGTGCTGGAATCGTGGGCGAAGGAGATGCGGATGAACCGTTTCCGAATCTATACCCCGGATGAGATCACACAAAAAATACAGGTTCAGGCAAGAAAACTTGACAGCTTTCTTCCTGTATAGTAAGTTATAGTTATGCATAAATATACAAAGGGAGGATCATAGCCATGAACTTAAAAGGAAGACATTTTTTAACCCTGAAGGATTTTTCACCGGAGGAGATCACATATCTGCTGGATTTGGCGGGAGAGCTTAAGCGGAAGAAAAAAGAGGGGATTCCGGTAGACCATTATAAGGGGAAAAATGTGGCGCTGATATTTGAGAAGACGAGCACCAGAACACGGTGTGCTTTCGAAGTCGCCGCACATGACATGGGCATGGGGACGACCTACCTGGACCCGTCCGGCTCCCAGATTGGAAAAAAGGAGAGCATCGCGGACACGGCGAGAGTGCTGGGGCGGATGTATGACGGCATCGAGTACCGCGGATTTGGGCAGGAGATCGTGGAGGAACTGGCGGAGCACGCCGGCGTACCGGTGTGGAACGGGCTTACCAACGAGTATCATCCGACCCAGATGCTTGCGGACATGCTGACCATCCGGGAGCATTTTGGCAGGCTTGCGGGGCTGAAGCTGGTCTATATGGGGGATGCCCGTTATAACATGGGAAACTCTCTGATGATCGCATGTACAAAGCTGGGAATGCATTTTGTGGCATGTGCGCCGAAGAAATATTTCCCGAACGCAGAACTGGTGGCTGAGTGTGAGGAGTATGCAAAGGCCTCCGGCGGCAGCATCACTTTGACAGAGGATGTGGCAGGAGGGACTGCGGGAGCGGATGTGGTCTGCACGGACGTCTGGGTGTCTATGGGTGAGCCGGATGAGGTGTGGGAGGAGCGGATCCGTGAGCTGAGCCCATATAAAGTGACTGCAAGTGTGATGAAAAATGCGGGAGAAAAGGCGATCTTTTTACACTGTCTGCCTGCATTCCACGATCTGAAGACAAAGATTGGCAAAGAGATGGGGAACCGCTTTGACATCACGGAGATGGAAGTGACGGACGAGGTGTTTGAGTCTGCACAGTCCAAAGTATTCGACGAGGCGGAGAACCGGATGCATACCATCAAAGCGGTGATGGTGGCGACGCTGGGAGAATGTTAGGCCGTGTTTGACGGCTCTGAATTTGCGGCCGGAGGAACGGCCGCAGGAGGAAAATATCATGATGTATGTGCAGGATAAAAAAAGAAGCCCGCGCAATGCCGCGTTTTTACTGGATCTTCTCCATATTGTCGTGGGGATTCTGGTCACGGTCTGTGCGGTCCTGGCATTTTTGGACCCTGAAAGGAATCGTTTTTTGTTTCCTGTCATCTTTTTGCTTGCCGCCCTGTTGAATGGGGCAAACGGATGGCAGAAGGTGAAGGAAAGTGGACGGGATAAGAAAAAGAAAGCGGGAGGCATGATTCTGTATGTGGTTGCGGGAGCGTTGTTCCTGATTGGGATCATCAGTGCCTTCAGCATCTGGAGGTAAGCTTGAAGACGGAGATTTTAAGGTATTTAAAGGAAGCGGACGGCTATCTGTCGGGACAGGAGCTGTGTGAACGCCTGGGCGTGTCGCGGACGGCGGTCTGGAAGGTGATCCGGCAGCTTCAGGAAGACGGGTATGAGATCGAAGCGGTCCGCAACAGGGGATACCGGCTGATGGAAAGCGGCGATGTGTATACGGAAGAGGAGCTGAAAAGCGTCATCAGCACACGTGTGACAGGGCGCAATCTGGTGTTCCTGGAACAGGTGGATTCGACCAATACCAGGGCAAAGCAGCTTGCCGAGGCAGGAGCGCCGGACGGGACGCTCATCGTCGCTGATGCCCAGTCTGCTGCAAAAGGCAGGCGGGGGCGTTCCTGGCTGGCGCCGTCAGGGACGGGCCTGTGGTTCAGTCTGCTTTTGCGTCCGCAGATCGAGCCGGAACATGCGGCGATGATGACGCTTGTGGCGGCGATGGCGGTAGAAAAGGGCATCCGGGACACCACAGGCATAGAAGGCAAGATCAAATGGCCAAACGACGTGGTGGTGGACGGAAAAAAGGTCTGCGGCATCCTGACTGAGATGAGCGCGGATATGGACAGCGTCAACCATGTGGTCGTGGGAATCGGCATCAATGTAAATATCCGTGAATTCCCGGAAGAGCTGCAGGATAAAGCCACATCCCTGCTTCTTGTGTCAGGGCAGGCGGTAAAGCGTGCCAGTCTTCTGAATGCAGTGCTTCTGGCATGGGAAGAATATTATGAAAAGTATCTTCGGACGGAAAATCTGTCTCTTCTGGCAGAGGAGTACAACGGAAAACTGGCAGGCCTTCACGGGATGGTGCAGGTACTTGCTCCGAAGGGAGCCTATACAGGGATATCCCATGGAATCAACCGGCAGGGAGAACTGCTTGTGGAAAGAGAGGACGGGACAGTCACGGAAGTGATGTCCGGGGAAGTGTCTGTAAGGGGAATCTACGGTTACGTGTGATTCCCTTTCTTGCACCGCACTCCGGCATTTCGGGGCTTTTCCCAAAATGACAGGATGAAGACATTATATGATAAGCTGCAGGTGATCGAGCCAGAAGACCGGGAGTACACAGTGCGGGAGCGGCTTGTTGCAATGAACCGTCCGCTGCTTGCCTGGTATGAGGAGAATGCCAGGGTGCTTCCGTGGAGGGAGGACCCGCAGCCGTACCGGGTGTGGATTTCGGAGATCATGCTGCAGCAGACGCGGGTGGAGGCGGTCAAGCCTTATTTTGAGCGGTTTATGCAGGAGCTTCCGACTGTGGAGCGGCTGGCGTCTGTTCCGGATGACCGGCTGATGAAGCTGTGGGAAGGGCTGGGGTATTACAGCCGGGCGAGAAATCTAAAAAAAGCGGCAGGTGTTATCGTGGAGGAGTACGGGGGCGAGATCCCGTCGGATGTACGGGAACTTCTGAAACTTCCGGGCATCGGGAGCTATACTTCGGGCGCGATCGCATCGATCGCCTATGGGAAGGCGGTCCCGGCAGTGGACGGCAATGTGCTTCGGGTGCTGTCCAGAGTGCTGAAAAGCAGGGAGGACATCCTGAAGGCATCTACGAAGAAATGGCTGGAGACAGAACTGGCGGCCACGATGCCCAAAGACGAAGCAAGCCATTTTAACCAGGGACTGATTGAAATCGGTGCAATCGTCTGCGTGCCAAACGGCCAGCCAAGATGTGGGGAATGTCCGCTTGCATCGCTTTGCCTGGCCCGGCGGGAGGGGCTGACCGGTGAGATTCCGGTCAAGACGCCTCCGAAAAAGCGCAGGATAGAGGAGCGGACGGTCTGCCTGATCGAATATGAGGGAACGGTCGCGCTGAACCGGCGGGATGACACGGGGCTGCTTGCCTCCCTCTATGAGCTTCCCAATACAGAGGGGTATCTGGAGAAAGGGCAGCTCTTTGACACCTTTGGACTGGATGAGAGCATGATCGTCGCTGTGGAGGAACTTCCAAAGGCAAAACATATCTTTTCTCATGTGGAATGGCACATGATCGGGTACCGCGTAACGCTTAGCGGAGCTATCCCTCCTTCCTATATCGTTGTGGAAAAAGAGGAACTGAAATCCGGCTATGCGCTGCCAAATGCATTTGGCAGGTATACGAAGCTGATAAAATGAGGATAATAGTATGAAACAGATGTTATTTATTATCAATCCGCGTTCCGGCCGGGCGCAGATCAAGAACCGTTTGCTGGAAATCCTTGACATCTTTACCAAGGCTGATTATCAGGTGGAGATCCATATCACCCAGCGCGCCTTAGACGCCAGGGAGACGGTCATCCAGGAAGGCAGGGGAAAAGACCTGATCGTGTGCAGCGGCGGGGACGGAACCCTGAATGAGACCATATCGGGGATGATGGAGCTGAAGCACTGCCCGCAGCTTGGATATATTCCGGCAGGCTCCACCAACGACTTTGCTTCCAGCCTGCGGATTCCCAGGCAGATGATTTCTGCCGCCGAGGTGGCGGCGGGCGGCATGGGATATCCCATTGACATCGGGCGGTTCTGCGGGGAACGTTATTTTGTGTATGTCGCCGGTTTCGGGGCATTTACGGAGGTTTCCTATCTGACTTCACAGGATAAAAAGAACCTGCTGGGGCATCAGGCGTACATGCTGGAAGGGGTGAAGAGCCTGACTTCGATCAAATCCTACCGGATGCAGGTCTCGTGCGAGGAGATGGAACTGGAAGAAGAATTCATTTTTGGCATGATCACGAATACAATCAGTGTAGGTGGGTTTAAAGGGCTGGTAAACCAGAATGTGGCTTTGAATGACGGGCTGTTTGAGGTTTTGCTGATCCGGACGCCAAAGACGCCGCTGGAACTGAGCAATATCGTCTCCGGGCTGTTTCTCCGAGAAGAGCACAACGAATTTGTCTACAAGTTCAAGACAAGAAGTCTCAGACTTACGTCAGAGGAGCCGGTGGACTGGGTGCTGGACGGAGAATTTGGGGGCTCAAGAACCGAAGTTACCGTCGAAAATCTGCACAGACGGATGGAAATCCGGCGTAACCTTCCTCTAAAGCTCTGATTTGGTAAAAATAATCGGGAATCAGAGAAGAAATATGTTGAAATATGAAGTTTACTGATATATAATGATTAGTTGTGTAGCCTTTTATGTAGACTTCTTAACGAAAGGACGTTACTTGTGGAAAAAGACAATTTTTTAGAAAAGCTGAGAAAGCTGGTGGAAGTTGCCAAATCAAAACATAATGCATTGGATGTGGCGGAAATCAATGATTTCTTTGTAGGTGACAATCTTTCTACCGAACAGATGGAGCAGATTTACAGCTATCTGGAGGGGAACCGGATTGACGTCATTCCTGTGATAGATGAGAACATCCTGCTGGATGAGCCGCTGCTGATTGACGACGATGACGATATCGAGGCAGATGACGCCTTTATGAAGGAAGCGGAGGACATTGATCTTGACGCAATTGACCTGCTCGAGGGTATCGGCACGGAAGATCCGGTGCGGATGTATTTAAAGGAGATTGGTACGGTTCCGCTGCTTAGTGCAGAGGAAGAGCTCAACCTGGCAAAAAGAAAAGCCGAGGGTGACGAATATGCAAAGGAACGTCTGATAGAGGCAAACCTGCGTCTGGTGGTCAGCATTGCAAAGCGATATACCGGCCGTGGAATGAGTTTTCTGGACCTGGTGCAGGAGGGAAATCTCGGTCTGATCAAAGGCGTGGAAAAATTCGATTATACAAAAGGATATAAGCTGAGTACATATGCTACTTGGTGGATCAGACAGTCCGTGACCCGGGCGCTTGCAGACCAGGCACGTACGATCCGTGTTCCGGTGCATATGGTTGAGACGATCAACAAGATGTCCAAGATGCAGCGGAAGCTGACGCTGGAGCTGGGTTATGAGCCGTCTGTGACGGAGCTTGCCGACGCCCTCGAGATGTCGGAAGACAAGGTGATGGAGATCATGCAGATCGCGAGGGAGCCTGCTTCCTTAGAGACTCCGATCGGCGAGGAAGATGACTCCAATCTGGGTGATTTTGTCGCGGACAATAATGTGCTGACTCCGGAGGGGAATGTGGAGTCTGTAATGCTGCGCGAGCATATCGACGCCCTGCTTGGGGATTTGAAGGAGCGGGAACGCCAGGTGATCGTGCTGCGTTTCGGTCTGGAAGACGGACATCCAAGGACGCTGGAAGAGGTGGGCAAGGAATTCAACGTTACCAGGGAGCGTATCCGCCAGATTGAGGCGAAGGCGCTCAGGAAACTGCGCAATCCGGTCCGCAGCAAGCGGATTCGCGACTTCTTGTAATAGAAGAGAATCTGATTCGGAGCTGAGAGTATGAACAATAGGAATTATCAGAAGGAATTGGAAAAGTTGATAGACGGCATAAAGAACGAGAGTCGGGTTCCCCGGCTCTTGTTGCATAGTTGCTGCGCGCCGTGCAGCAGCTATGTGCTGGAATATCTTTCCCGGTATTTTTTGATCACGGTATTTTATTATAATCCCAATATTTCCCCGAGAGAAGAGTATGAGAAGCGGGTGGAGGAACAGCGGCGGCTGGTAGAGCAGCTTCCGGCTGGGAACCCCATCACGTTTGTCGCGGGGGATTATGAGCCGGAGCGGTTTTATGAGGCGGCGAAGGGGCTTGAGAAGGAACCGGAAGGCGGGGAGCGGTGCTTTCGCTGCTACAGGCTGCGGCTTACAGAAGCGGCACGGATGGCAAAAGAGGGCGGGTATGATTATTTTACTACGACGCTGACGATCAGCCCCCTTAAAAATGCCGGAAAGCTGAATGAGATTGGAGAGGAGCTTGCGGACATCTTTCAGGTGGCTCATCTGCCTTCGGATTTTAAGAAAAAAAACGGTTATAAGCGCTCTGTGGAACTGTCCGGAACCTACGGTCTGTACCGGCAGGATTATTGCGGCTGCGTGTTTTCAAAGCAGGAGCGGGAAAGTCATTTTGCCAGTCATTTAGCTTGACACAACCCGTGATTTGTAATAAACTTTTAGTGAGAGTTCGTGTCCAAGATGCGGATACAAAAGGGATTATAATATAATTAATAAGAAGGAGAATGTATTATGCTTAGTAAAACATTAACCGTAGTAAATCCGTCCGGATTACATTTAAGACCAGCAGGAGTTTTATCCCAGACCGCGATGAAGTTCAAATGTGACGTTATCATCGAGTGCGGTGAGAAGAGGATTATCGCCAAGAGCGTACTGAACGTTATGGCAGCCGGGATCAAGAGCGGAACAGAGATCACCCTGATCTGCGATGGCGAGGATGAGGCAGCAGCGATGGAGACCATCAGCCAGGCAATCGAGAGCGGTTTAGGCGAGATGTAAGGAAATAGAATAGAAGCCACGTATGGAGAGCATATGCAAGGGATGTGCTTTTCGTGCGTGGCTTTTTTTGAAGGAGGGCGCGTATGAAGTGTTTGATTGACCTTGGAAACCGTTATGTAAAAGAGTCGGATTGGAAGACGATAGCGCTACTGAAATTTTGCTTATGTGCCATGGGAATCATGATTGGCCTGAAGGTGCCCAGGGATAAAAAACGGATTTGGGGCTGCGCTGCCTTTTCTGTATTTTGGGCGTGTTATGTCCCTCTCATCTGGAAACTGGTGGAGCTTGCGCGGCGTGGGGATGAGATATAAGGTTTTCACGCTGATAAAAAGTGATTTACATTTCCAGAAAATGTGGTATACTCAATAAGTCAACAAAATAAAAGAAGCAGAGTAGGTCAGTGCGCGTTAAGTGCCAGTTGGACGGGGAGTTGCCGGCTGGACGAAAAGAATTTCTTGCGGTGCACAGATCGCATCCCGCTGCAAAAGAGGATAAATTTATTTATTATCTCCTTTGTAGTTTGAGAGGTGTCTGCAAAGGAGGTAATTTTTTTATGAAAAGATTAGCAACTTTGTTCACCGATTCGTACCACGAATTTCATCAAGTGAGAACGGTCACGGTATGCGCCATGTTTATGGCGATCTCCGTGGTGCTGGGGTATTTTACCCTGGCAATCGGTGACTACATCAAAATCGGGTTTTCCAGCATTTCAAATCAGTTTGTCTACTACCTGTTCGGGCCGGTAGTGGGCGGCGTGTTTGGCGGCGTGCTGGATATCCTGAAGTATCTGATCAGGCCTACGGGACCGTTTTTCCCGGGGCTTACGCTGAGCCCGGTCATGGCAGGCATCATCTACGGTACTTTTTTCTACAAGAGATCCCTGACCTTCAGACGGGTTCTGGTGGCAGAACTGACCGTGGCGGTGATCTGCAATATGCTGATCACCACATTATGCCTGAGCGTGATGTATGGAAAGGGATTTATGGTGCTGCTGCCGATGCGGGCGTTAAAAAACATTGTGATGTGGCCCATCAACTCGATGTTATTCTATACCGTGGCAAAGGCGATGGAAGCATCCGGCATCTATAAGATGCTGAAAAATCCGATCAGATTGAAACCATCTGTAAAATAACCATCAGAGTGGAACCTTTTCTCAATCCCCAGGGAAAGGGTTCCACTTTTGGATAATAAGAAAAACAGGAAACTTATGCATATACTGCAAATAAGAAGCGGAGATTGGAAGCTTTACAGCATGCAGATCTATGTAGTAGAGCCGGGGGATACGGTAGACCGTATTGCAGCAGATGCAAAAATCCCGGCAGAGATCCTGGTCTATGACAATCAAATTGAATATCCATACCGCCTGGCTGTTGGCCAGGCTCTTTTTATCCGCGGCAGGCAAAATCGGGGCACAAAAACACCGCTTTATGTGAGCGGATATGCCTATCCGTTTATAGCGGAAGAGGTGCTCGCCCAAACTCTGCCGCACCTGACTTCGATCTATGTGTTTTCCTATGGATTTACGGAAGAGGGGGAACTGATCCCGCCTATGAGTGATGATGCCAAAATCATCGAAGAAGCCAGAAGAGCCGGTGTCCGCCCGGTTCTGACGTTTACTCCGATTGGAGCAGACGGAAGATTCAACAACAATCTGGTCAGCATTCTGGCCGGAAGCCGGGAGCTGCAGCAAAAAATCATCTGGGAGCTGGGGCGCGTCATGCAGGAGAAGGGGTATGAAGGGCTGGATATCGATTTTGAATATATCCGGGCGGAGGATAGCTCGGATTTTGCCCAGTTTGTGGGCTTTGCGACCAGGGTCATGAATCTTTTCGGATATCCGGTTTCTGTTGCCCTGGCACCCAAGACCTCCGAAGACCAGCCGGGATTGTTGTATGAAGGGATAGATTACAGGCTGCTGGGGATGGCGGCGAACCGGGTGATGTTGATGACTTATGAATGGGGGTATACATATGAGCCGACACCCTATAGGTAATAAAATCTCCCACAAAGACCTATGTTTTATAAGCTTTCAGGGATACGCGGATAAAGGTGGAGCGAGAAATTAGCAGAGTCTCTACATCCTTTTTTATTTCTTGTTGTTTTTAAATAGTCTACTTTCTCCAAAACATCTCTTAGCATAGAATTTTTCACATGCACATCATTAATGCTCAGGTATGTATCAGTAATATGCCTTACTGCAGGCATAAATTCCTTGCGAGCTTTTGAACGAGCCAGTAGAACAGATTGTTCCCTTTTTAGACTATCTAATTCTTGGGCTATACTTTCCTTTTGATTCAAGAGAGTCTGCTGCCTTGTTTGAAAAACATCAATCGAATATACTCCCTGCTCTAGGAGGTCATAGGCTGATGATAATTGTTTTGCGTTTTGTGTCGCTTTCTCTTCTAAATTACGGATAGACCGGCTAATAATTTCAATGGATGATTCATCAGATTTGCATGATTTATTTGGCCAGTCTAAGTCGTATTCTGTGAGCCATTCAAGTAGACCATCAATCAATTTTTCCTCAATTAAATATATAGGAGCCGAAATGTTATCGCATTTGCTGTTGGGGCATCGGAGTATAGCATAATGGTCTCTGGTGTTACTTGGCTGCCTGGTCATCATGGTTCCGCATTTGGAGCAGTAAATAAGTCCAGATAAGGGATTTTGCAATTTATTTGTACAATTATTTGGAGTAGGATGGTTTTTACGTATTTTTTGCGCCAGCGCAAACTGTTCTTCGGAAATAATAGCTTCAAAGCGACCTCGAACTTTTGGACAGTCATCATCCTTCGGACGTGTTTCTCTAATTTGCCCGTCAACGAATTCCTTCTGAACTTTTCTCCAGCTCCAGCGCTGATATCCACTGTAGACTGGGTTTCGAAGTATATCCATAACAGATGAGGCCGACCAAGAGCGACCAGATCGAGATGCAATATGCAAATCATTGAGACGATCACGAATCTGGTAGCTGCCATATCGAATTTTGCTGCCGTCATCCTGTAGCATACCATTTGTATACAAATCAAAAATCATACGGATAACGGAAGCCTCATTCTCAACGATATCGAGAGTATATCCCTTATCACCTTTATGCTTAACTTTTTGATACCCAAAAGGCGCGGTGCCGGAAATATACCAACCCTCGTTGAATGCTGCAATTCGCCCTTGTTGCTGACGGCGATTGATTGTCTTATATTCTCGGCGGCTCATAAAAAGGTTAAATTCAAAATATTCCTCATCATATTCATTTTGTGGGTCGTATACTTTGAGCGGTGTGACAATTTTTGCATTCCCAAATTTAAATGCTTCGGCTACAGTGCCCTGATCCTTTGTGTCTCCTCGTGCCAAACGTTCAATTTCCATAACTAACACACCCTCCCATTTGCCCTGAATCACTTCGAGGAGAGTCTGTTGCATTTTTGGCCGGGAGGCAATGGTTTCACCGGATACGATTTCTTTGTAAATACCACCAATCGGAAGTTTCATTTTCGCGGCCAATTCTTTCAAAATTTTTTCGTGACGGGCAAGTGTTTCGCCTTCGCCTCGTGATTCTGCTTCTTTATCAGCTCGACTTTTTCTAAGATAAATAAGATATGACATAGTTAATGTCCTCCTCAATAAATTCCATATATTACCATTCGGATTATTAAAATTTTATAGTAAAATAAAAATATGAAAATACTGCTGGATAAAATCATGTATGACAAAAATTTATCTATACGGCAGGTGAGTTATCTAACTGGCATACCTAAATCTACAATATCAGATATATGCAATGGTAAAATGATGCCACGTCTGGATACCCTGGAGTCAATAGCCAGAGGTCTCAATATTCATATTTCGGACCTTTACGAGTCTGATTTAAAATAAGTGTCCGAGTACCCGGACGATTCTTTAAAACCAGAAATTCCTAAAACAAGGTTACGTTATGATTGGTGAAGCAAATAAAATATCAACCATTTATGGGTCATATCAAGGAACGTGAGTTCGATTGCAAGCTGGATAGAAATGTGCTAACATAAAAACAGAACATCTGTTCTGGTTCTGGTATTAATGTCAGTAAGCACACACTTTCCCTTGTGCAAGCCGACAATATGACCTACGTTTGGGAAAGGGGCGGTACATATGAAAGATGATGAAATGAAAAAACAAAAGGACATTGCAGTTATTATTGATTTGCTACAAAATGTCCCTTCGGAAAAGGTACATGAACTTATGCTGTTCATTAAAAGCTATCTTTCATAATGTTTTTTGGAGGAGGTCGGATTATCGACCTCCTTTCCAATTTTCTAAGTATTGAGAAGCTATTTTTTCCAAAACGGCTTTGCTGGTATCATCTAATTGCTCGTATGTGACAAGAAAAGTTTTGATTGCGCTTGCTACAATCGAGTCAGTATCTTTCAACAATAACCCGGCATATTTCATTACCTTCTGCTGATCTGTAAGCCGATCAAACATCTCACCTGCGCCGGTTCGGAGCCATTCCTCGTTTACATCAAATTCCCTGCATATAGATATTATCATTTGCTCGGTTAAATTACGCTCGCCTTTTTCAAGCCTACCTACAGCGGAACGGGTTATTCCTACTTTTTTTCCGAATTCTTCTAATGTTATTCCTAAGGTAGCTCTTAATTCTTTCAATCGTTCATTCATGGTGAATACCTCCTATTAATCATAGATTAACACGAAAAGGGGTCAAAGTCAACAAAAAACTATTGACAAAAGGGACTAAGACCCATATAATGTAACCATAGGCAACAGGAGGAGGTGAGAAGATGTTTGATATGGAAAAACAGAAAGAACAGGAAATCGATAATATCGTATCAGTTCTAAAACAGATTGACCTACCGAGTATCCAGTTACTGACGCGGGACGCGAACACATTGTTGATGCGGCAGCAGGCAGAGAAGGAGCGGAAGGGAACTAAGGCAGGATGACAGGGACTTTGTGAAACAAGTACAGCCACACCTACATATAATCTACCAGAAAGGGGTGGAAACATGATTGTTAAGACAATACAAAGCGGGGAAGCAAGAATATATATCCACGATGACTATTGTAAAGACACCACACCAGAAGAGGTCGATGTAATATTGAAGAATATTGCAAGGGTCGCATATCCAGCATTAAAGGCGGCTTATTTTCGAAAGGAAGAAGAAACCGCCTGATGGCGGTATAAATGGACAAGCAAAGGAGGAACAAGCTGATGAAATATGCAGTAGAGGCAAGGATCTTTAATAACGGCAGGATCGTTGCAAAGGTCAGGGCGGCAAAGGACGGAGAAGAAAGCGGATGCACTGAAACCCGTAGCTGCGATGTCTGGGTTGATATCTTCGAGGACGAGGAAAGTGCGAAGAAGTTTGCAAAAGATTACAAATATGCCTAAGGGTATGCCAGGGCTGGAGGAAGAGCATGGATGAGGCAGGGAAAAAGATATGCGAGATGCAGGAGGTGCGGATTGTCGTGGAACATATCCACGTATACCGTTATCCGAAGTGGAGGCTACGTATGCCCAAGGTGTACATACGGGCTAAGAAAAAAAAGACAGGTCGATGGGCATATAAACTATGGACGCAGGTAGTGTGTGCCGTTGCTGCGCTGGCAGTCGCGTTTGAGGCATATATCATCATGCTGCCGGTAGTATATGCGGAGCGTGCTGGACAAGCAGCAATTGGAGGCGAGTGCCTGGCAATGGTGCTGGCTGGGGTGGCTACTTACGGCATATTAATCAGGGCGATGTCTGATAAGCAGAAAGGGGAAAGAAAATGCGTGGCACAGAAGAGATGAAACTGTGGCTGTTCGACCTTGCACACAGCACAGGGGACATGAGCAACGAGAGGATCGTGCAGGGATTCCTGAAACATTATGCTCTACATGGCCTTTCTATCGGAAATGTACGGCAGGACATCATATTCCACACGGAGTATGGCGCAGAGAACTGCGAATATGCCATGCAGACGCTGAGCGGGGCGCTGGAATGGTTCGCAGGGCGCGAGGAGAGCCGGACACTGACAGAGGTACAGCAGATCGTGGATGCGGTGCGGGAAGGGATTCCGGTACAGGTCGCCTACTTTGCCCCGGATATCGATAATGACCCGATGGTCGTCAGGAAGCACTGGTAAGCGAGGTGATTGGGATGACAAGGAGACGGTACGGGCGGCACCAGAACACCTGTGAGCGCTGCGGATGCCCGCTGGATGCGGGGGAAGGGCGGTATTGCGAGGAATGCCTGGAGGAGATCCGGGAAGAGGAAGCGTATGCCAGGCGATGGAGCCTGACGATGGAGCAGGTCCGGGAGATCAGGGAAGCAGGGCTGGTGAGCGCATGAAAGAAATAGGCACATTGACAACAAAAAAATGGCTCCTACGTTACGGCAAATAACGATAGGAGCCTTTTGTACAGCGATAAAACTCATCATATTTATTATACGCTGTACTCCCTGAAAAATCAAGCAAAAACAGCGGTTTTCAGCCGCTTTCAAACTTGATAAACATATTAAAGATAGGACTGGATATGGCGTATACGGGAAAGAGGTACTACTTTAGGAATGCGATTGAGGTAGAGGAATACCATACAGCGAGGTATGGAGCACCGGGGCAGAAGAGGATGGAACGAAAGAAGCCAACACCGGAGCAGATTGAAAAGATAAACCAGTACAACAAGGAGAAGCTTGCCAGGAGGAAGCTCCGCACTCATTTTGACGTAAATGATTACTTCACGGACCTGACATACAGGAAGGCAGACCGTCCCGAAGATATGGAAGCGGCGAAAAAGGATTTCAGGGAGTTTGTCACTGCGGTGCGGAAAGAATACCGGAAGCGGGGACATGAACTGAAATGGATCCGCAACATCGAGGTGGGTACAAAGAACGCATGGCATATCCATCTCGCCATTAACCGGATACCGGATACAGATATCATCCTGGCTGCCGCCTGGAAGAAAGGGAAGGTGTACAACCAGCTGATGTATGAAAAAGGGGAGTTCCGGGAGCTGGCTGCATACATAACGAAGACACCAAAGACTGATAAAAGGATAAAAGAAAGCAGCTACTCGTCATCACGAAACCTTCCGGTGAAGGAGCCTAAGAAAAAAGAATACCTGAAATGGGAGACCTGGGGGGAGGTACGGGTCCCGAAGGGCTGGTATCTTGACAAGGAGTCGTTCGTTGAAGGGGTAAACCCAGTGACGGGGTTTAAATACAGGAGATACACATTGATACGGATCAACCGGAAAAGGAGGGGCGGGTAAACGGTGTACAAAGTAAACATAGAAATTTGCGCCAGCGCAAGTAATTACTGGGCGCGGCTGGCTTTTGTGGATGGGAACGGCGAACCCCATGAGCGGGAGATCGTAAAGGACCGTGACGCAACTAAAAACAGCAACTACATCCAGGCACTGATCGAAGCAGTCAAGGTGCTGCAACGTCCATGCATGCTGGATATCTACACATCATCGGAATATATCGTAGAGCCGTTCAAACAGGGATGGATCGTGAACTGGGAGCGGAACGGCTGGAAAAATGCGAAAGGAAAGGAAGTCAGGAACGCCGGGCAGTGGAAGCAGGCCAGGGAGGCGCTTGCCCCGCATTCGGCCCGGTTCCTGTACATAGACGGGAGGGCATAAAATGAACAATAGTGAGATCCGGGCAAAGTACCGGAAAGGGGATATTGACGCACTGAGGAGATCGATCCGGGTCGGAGACATCATACAGGGGGAGATCAGGTACAACCGGCTGGGGGAGCGCCTGATGGCACCCATCCGGGTGGAGCATAAGGTAACGGCGGTATACCCGTTCCTGGTAGAGCTGGAGACAGATGGGAGCAGACGGAGGACGGCAACATACACAGACATCCTGCTTGGGCAGGTGGAAGGAGGAAGCGATGTTTGAGAAATTCGGGGAATTTACTTCCAGCGCAGAACTGAACGAAGCAGCGCAGGAATTATTAGACGCGGGGGATACGGGGGCACTGATTGCTCTGGCATCCGAGAACGGGATAGACACCGAGGACGCGCAGGACTTTATTGACGGATGTACAGGGAAGCTTGCGACCCCGCTGATGGCGGCGATCGGGAAATTAAAAGTCGAGGAAGCGGAACTGGAACCATATGAGATCATGGCGGACTGGGTGGATTACATCAAGGCAGCCTGCATGGAGGAGCCGGAGATGCAGAAAGCGGTAAGGAAGAAAGGGAAGAGCCTGAGAGGATGCATTGCCGAACTGCTGAAATGGGGGCTGGAATATGCAAGACCGGTCGACAGGGACATCCTGTCAGCCTGCAATATCAAATATAAAGTCACACTGGGGATCCCGGGAGCAGGGACCGCCCGGAAGATCATCAAAAGGTATTATCTCGGAGGGAAGAAAAATGGATGAAAAAGAGGAGTTCTTCTTCTGGATGCTGGAGCAGGAGCAGGAAGACCTGGGAGAAGATGCGTTAAGGGAAGTGGAGATCAAAGGGGCGGTCAACGTCAACACAAGGCCGATATCAAACTACGAGGTGAGGTGCGCCTACGGGGACATCGTGTTCATGGTATGCATCCTGAAAGACTATATCCGTCGTATTCGTGACAAAGAAGACCCCATGTGGGACTGGTACAAGGAACATTTTGCTAAAATGGCTGACGGACTCGCGGCACAGATCGGATACGACTACGAAGCGAAGAAGAAAAAGTGTGAAAAAAAGATGGAGAAGATGCAGGAAGCCACATCGGATATCGGGGGAGAAGCCATGGAACTGGCAGTCAGGAGCGGGACGAGGACTGGGAGCGGGAAGGAGGGGAAGACCCATGATCGCGGTAAAGGGATTTAACGCGGACCTTACATGTACGATGGGGAGAGGGAAATTCCAGTATGCCGTAGGAAAAGAATATGAAGAGGGGGCGGCGAACTGTGCGAGAACCGGATTCCATTGCGTCGAGGAGCCGATCGAGGTGATCCGCTGGTACGGGTGGAACGGGAGCAGGTACTGCATCGTTGATGCGGGGGGAGACATACACGAGGATGGGAGCGGCAGGATATCCTGCACAAAGTTAAAGGTCATAAAGGAGATCGACATACAGCAGCTTGGGGCACTGCAATGCAGGTGGATGCAGAAACACCCAAACCGGAAATACAGCGGGTCAGTGTACCAGGAGCACGGGAGCGGACGGCCGGATGAGAAGATCGTGGTAGTGCGCGGGAAACATCCGACAGCATCTGGATATGAAGGGGCGACACTGTTCCTGGTAAAGGAAAAGGAAGACAGCAGGGAGATTGAAGAAATAGCCGTATACCAGATAGACGGCAGAGAGTTCAAAGCGGGAGCCACGTACCGGACTGATGGAAAGGAGGCGAGAAGACGTGAGAAAAAATGAGCTGAGAAAACTCAGGGCATTGAATGTCACCGATCAGATGATGGAGAAGGCCAGTAGGATCGTGGAGGTACGCTGCCAGAAATACGACTATGACCAGCACAGATATATAGAATACAAAGCAGAAAAGGCAGAATACAGGCTGCTCCTGCGCTGCCAAAGCCTTGGAGCGTACCTGAAAGCCTCGGTTTTTTTCGCGGATGACTTGAGGGATGGAGTACGGACACCGAAATACGAGGTCTTCATCAACCCGGCAGGGGAAGAATATATCACAAGGGAGCTTGACAGGGAAGGGAAAGAAACAAGGTGGCGCACCGGAATGATACAGAACCTTGAAGGCGTATGGGATCATGACAGCCAGATAACTGTGGAAGACAGGCATAAGGTGGGTAAGACATTCATAAGCCAGGATGGAAAAAACAATATAAAAGACCTGCTGAGAGAGAGCGGGATCGCCACGAACAGGACGGACGCGGTGGAGATGATAGATATCTGGCAGCAGACTATGCGGGAGAGGCGGATCGAGGAGAAGGAAAAGCGGGAGCAGGAGCCGTGGGATGCAGATATGAAGCTGATGCCAAAAATCCCGTATGGGTTCAAGGCATGGATGGAAGTAGAAACGGTCAGGGACGATTACATTATCTACAATTATGAGAAGGGTGGTGCAAAAAAAGGATACTGCCGACATTGCGGGAAAGACGTGCCGATCACAAAGATCCCTCATCATCGGGAAGATTATAAATGCCCGGTGTGTGGGAGGGCGGCAGAGCTGATATGCGTAGGGAAGATCAAGACGGTATCGAGCGGGAAGTGCTATTATGGGACCTTGATCCAGGGGATCCAGGGAGGATTTGCTGTAAGGGACTTTGAGATCAGCTGCAAGATCGAGACCGAGGATCACCGCCGACCAGAATATCATATGCATGAATACCAGCGGATGCTGGTGAGGGACGGGCGGATCGATACGTACAGATATGAAATGTACAAGAACAAATACACGAGATGGTGCAAGGCAGATGATTGGAGGCCGTGGCTGTGTGAGGGGAAAAAGGAAGTATACCGGAAAAACATTGCACATGTGGAAAAGAAAATGGACAGGAACTCAAGCCTTTCCTGCATGATCAAGGCAGGGCTGCGTATGTCAGCTGCAAAATACCTGCACATGGAGAGGATGTACCCAGCAATCGAGAAGCTGGCAAAGGCCGGGATGGAGACAATGGCGCTCGAATACGCTGAAAGACCGTATGACTTTGAAGGCAGTATCAATGAGGGGGAGACAGAGCTGTTTAAGATGCTTGGGATTGACAGGGGAAGGCTGAACCGTATGCGGGCGATAGGGCCGGGGAAAGCTGCGCTTGCATGGATGCAGGCTGAGAAACGGAGCAATACAGAGTGGGATGACATGATGATAAAAGTGTTTGCAGAAGCTGGGATCGAGCCTGTGAGCCTTAAATTCATATCAAACAGGATGACGTACAAGAGGATATGGAATTACATGGAAAAGCAGGCCGGCGCATCCGGCGAGAGCATACAGCAGACCATGCAGACATGGAAGGATTACCTGGACATGGCGAGGAAACTGAGGATGGACCTGGAAAATGAAATGATATACAGGCCGAAAGATCTGTGGACAGCCCATGCCGACGCAATCGACCAGATCGAGGCGAAAGGAATTGAAAAAATCGCAAAGGAGATCAAAAAGCAGTTCCCCGAGGTAGACACAGTATGCGGAACACTTGGGAAATATGAATTCGAAGACGGGGAGTACTGCATCAAGGCGCCTACCGGGATATCCGATATCGTAAGGGAAGGGACCATACTGCGGCACTGCATCCATACCTGTGATTACTATTTTGAGCGCATCACCAGTAGGGAATCATATCTGGTATTCCTGCGGAGAAAGAATGCGGAAAAGAAGCCGTGGTATACGATCGAGGTAGAGCCAGGGGGGAACATACGGCAGAAACGGACAGTAGGGGATACCCAGAACCAAGACCTCAACGCAGCGGTGCCATTCCTGAAAAAATGGCAGAAAAAAATAAAACGCCAGTTAAGTGAAGAGGAAAAAGCCCTGGCGGAAGAGGCCGACCGGAAACGGAAAGAAAATTATAAGGAATTAAGGAAGAACGGAAATAAGATATGGCACGGCCGTCTGCAGGGGAAGCTCCTTGCAGATGTGCTGGAGCAGGACTTCATGGAGGCGATATAAGGGATGGAAGAGATCATGCAGTGGGACAGCTATGCAGAATATGAAAGGGCGTTTGACCAGGCATACAGAAATACGGTGGACAACTATATCCTGATGGGGTACATGCTCCGAAAGGCGCAGGACACAGACATCCTGTACAGCTCAGGGTACAGGACCGTAGCGGATTTCGCGTGGAACAGGTATAAGATCAAGCCGGATACGGTATCACGGATGATGTCGGTGAACAAAAGGTTCTCGGAAGGCGGATATTCCGCCGGGCTGGACGGGAAATATGAGGGATATGCAGCGACAGTGCTTGCGGAGATGCTCCAGCTCCCAGACGCGGTGATCGAAGTGCTGCCGAACAGCACAACAAGGGAGGAAGTCCGCTTGTTGAAGGCGGAGTACAAGGAAGAAAAGAAAACAACGCCGCTGGAGCTGGCAATGGAAAAAAAGAAGGAAGGGGGATACCCGGCAGAGGACATCTTTGCAGAATTTGTAAAAGAATACTACAGGTCGAACCCGGAGGAATATATAGACATACAGCCTAAGATCATAAAAGCCACGCAGAGCACGCTTGAGAAAACAGCCGAGGAACTGCTATGCCCGGCGGGGCAGGCAACCATGACTGCGAGGATACCGGGAAAAGGGCGGTACATACTGTCCGTAAAGGGGAGGGGGCAGGATGTAAAGCTGGTGAACATGCGGACAGAAGAGACGGAGGAATGCACGTTCCAGCATCTGGCAAGAACAATAGCAGGGGCCTGCATGGACGCAAGATACGGGAGCACGCCGGAGCAGGCATGGGAGCAGCTGACAGGGGAAACCTATGAGGCAAAGCAGAAAAAAACGGGAAATGCGATGGAAAAGGCTGGGGACCAGCGGGAGCAGGCAGAGGACGGCACAAAGAAAAAGGAAGAAGCGGTACGGAAGGAAGAGAAAACGGCAGGAGTGTCAGTAAATACTGAAAGGGAGCAGGAGGATGCATCTGATAGAGATGGGAATGACGCAGATGATGGAAACAGAGAGAAAGCGCAGGAAGCAGGAGCTGGGAGCATGGAGCCGGATACTGAGGAGCCGAAAATTGCGCCGGCGCAACCGGAGCCGGGAAATAAGGGAGAGGAAGCGCCGATAGAGGTGATCGAAAGCCCATACCGGAAGCATTTGGAGGAGGTAGAAGCTTGCAAGTCCAGGATGGCAAAAGCGTTGGAAGAGGGCGATTACGATACGGCCTACTCCGCCGCCGTTAATATTGCATCTGCTATAAATGAAATGCGGAACATTAAAAAGCAGAAGCAGATAGTCGGACAGATGGAGCTGGAAGACTATAGCGGATCATGAAGAGCATAATGGAGCTGCCTAAAGCACGGGAATGCTACGTATGCGGAAGCACGGGACAGCTAGAGGAACACCACATTTTTTTCGGGACGGCAAACCGGAAGCACTCGGAGCGGGCGGGATTAAAAGTCCACCTCTGCATCCGGTGCCACCGGGGGAGTGGGACTGGGGTGCATGGTGGGAATCGTGAACTGGACCGGAGGCTGAAAGAGGAAGCACAGCAGGCATATGAGCGAACGCATACGCGTACAGAATTTATGAAACTGATCGGGAAAAATTATCTGGAGGAATAAGGAGGACCGTATGGAAACGATAAAAAAGAAGGGATATGCCAGCAAAGTAGAATCCTTTATAAAGCTGCGCGCATACATAGATATGATCGACAGAAACATGGTGGAGCAGCTGGTCGAAATGGGGTATTTTGATGCACCGGCATCAAAGGGCCATCATGGGAATGCTCCGGGGATGCTGTTTGAACATCACATGGAAATGATGAGACAGCTCGTATCCATCACAGAAAAAATGGGATTGATATGGGAGAAACCTCGCAGCCCGTATGTTGTATCTATGTTCCACGACCTGTGTAAATGTGACCAGTACGTCATCGACCAAGATGGCAGGATTGATTATAACAAAAATATGCTGTTGAGCGGTCATGGGGATAAATCCTGTATCCTGGCAGCCAGGATCATACCGGACATAACAGAAGAGGAGATGCTCTGTATCCGGTGGCATATGGGGGCATTTGATGACAAGGAGAACTGGGACTGCTATCTGGAGGCAGTTAAAAAATACCCGAATGTACTGTATACGCATATGGCAGATATGATCACGTCACAGATCATTGGAATTTAAGGAGGTGGACCATATGGCGATCAGGATGATAAAAAAGAAGAAGGATAAGATAGACCCGCCTGGAATCCGTGTCCGGCTGTGGAGAGGCGAGTCATGGAAGAAGAACCTGTGCGGGACCGTGATAGGAAGCTATGAAGGTATAGTTGGTGTATTGCTGGACAATGGGGACTATGTAGATGTGCCAGAGCACCATCTGAAATGCATGAGAAGGAGAAAAAATGCCACGCAACAGGAAATTAAGGGCTTGGTTTAGAAAAGGAGAAAGATATGGATACACAAAAAATCGAAAAGTTGTACAAGCTACTTGAAAGGGCGGAAAAAGAACGTGATTTAGAAGCTGTTGCGGCACTTCGCTGGGCAATTATCAGCTTAGAAAATTATCCGCAAACTTAAGCTTTCCGTTAGAGACGGAGAAAGGGAAATTATGAGACGATTGACAAGAAAAGCTAAGAACGGCAAAACCAGTGTAGGAAGCAGATATGGTTTAATATGTGAAAACGATGATTTAGCAAATGCAGATATTTTTGCAGTAATCGACAGGATGGGAGAATATGAGGATACTGGTTTGACACCAGAGGAAATCATGGACGGCAAAATGCTGACCGACTGGATCCCGGTGGAGAAGCGGTTGCCAGAAGCCAGCGGAGTCATGCGTGAAGATGAAAAACTTAAAGTTTTTGCGAGGTGTGAAATGAAGAAAAAGCGGAAAAAGCAGTGCCATGCAAAGGGAAAGGTAATAGCTTGGTCGGGGCGAATGAACAGGTGTCAGAAAAGTGATTGTGAGAAGTGCCATTGCTATTATTAAGATTTAGGAGGGAAAACAATGCCAGAAAAGTGGCTACAATGGAAAAATTCACAAGA
>JAPJQL010000038.1 GCA_030825115.1 Lachnospiraceae bacterium | reverse complement strand
ATTCTTTTGCTTCGTAGCGATAGGAAGCTTTTTTGTTATATCTAAATTTAAAGCCTGTCACTTTTTATATCGAAGATCCTGCATTGCAGGACCCTCTCCCTGTTTGAATCAGGATTGCGAACTTGTTTCGCAATTCCTATTTAAGCTTCTTAATTAAAGTCCGAGATACATCGCCTTAATTTCATCATTTGCCATTACATCCTGTGCTGTACCACTTGCACGGATCACACCCTGTTCCAATACATATGCACGATTGGCAATTCTCAATACATCATAGATGTTCTGCTCCGCTATCAGGACAGCGACACCACGAATATATATGTCAGTAACCGCTTTAAGTACCTTTTGTGTCATGATTGGTGAAAGTCCAATGGACGGTTCATCCAGTATAAGGAGCTTGGGATCTGCCATAATCCCTCGACCGATTGCTACCATCTGCTGTTGCCCACCGCTTAGATTACCAGCCGACTGAGAATGCATCTCTTCAAGCTCCGGAAACAGAGTATAGACATACTCAAGGTTCTCCTTCATCTTCGTTTTAGCGCGTTTTGTGCGAGCGCCAATCTCAAGATTTTCTCTGACAGACATCAGTGAAAAGAGCTGGCGCCCTTCTGGAATTTGAATTAACCCTGCCTCAACAATTTCCTGTGACGTGGCATGCGTAATATCCTGACCATCAAATTCTATCTTCCCGGCTGCGATATGACCCAAACCTGAAAGTGCCCTCATAAGCGTAGTCTTTCCTGCACCATTAGCTCCCATCAGGGAGACTATTTCTCCTCCATGAATCTCCAGTGACACGCCCTGGATTATCTTCATATTTCCAATATCGACATGTAGATTTGTAATCGTCAGCATGATTCCGTCTCCATTCCTTTGCCAAAATAAGATTCAATGACCTTTGGATTATTAGCCACTTCCTCCGGCTTGCCTTCTGCAATCATCTTCCCTCGTTCCATCACATAGACGAAATTGGACAGTTTCATAATAACCGGCATGATATGCTCAATCATCAGGATAGTAATTCCGGTCTTATTAACCTTATCAATCACGTCTACCATTTCTCTAGATTCTGTAGGAGTAAGCCCTGCCATGACTTCGTCCAAAAGCAACACTTCTGGCTTCGTAGCAAGCGCTCTTGCAAGTTCCAAACGCCGCTGTTCCCCGGTATTAAGCAGCATAGCCAGCTGACCCTTCTTTTCAATCAGGCCAACCATATCAAGACTCTGTTCTGCAAACTCATATGCCTCTCTGCGATGCTTTGCTTTGTTATAGCCCCCAACAGCTACATTATCCAGTACTGAGAGCATTCCAAAAGGTTTTGCGATCTGGAATGTCCGAGCTATTCCAAGGTGGCACAGGTTCTCCGCTGATTTATGCTGCACTTCTTTCCCTTTATATAAAACCTTTCCAGATGTAGCATGGTAGTAACCAGAGATACAGTTAAAAAGCGTTGTTTTCCCCGCACCGTTTGCCCCAATCAGACCCGTAACCTTTCCTTCATTTACACTCATCGATGCATGGTTGACAGCCATATTTCCCCGGAATGACTTGCTTACATTTATCACCTTTAAAGATTCCATCAGCTTCTCGCTCCTTTCAGTCTGCGGATGATCGTTCCATAGATTCCATCACGACAGAATACTACAAACAGGACAATCAGGATGCCGTAAACAATCATGTTCACCCCGTTTGTTCCTTCAAACAGGTCATTACTGATTTCCTGGAGCGGAATAATAATCAGAGCACCCAGCAATGGACCGCCAAGCGTCCCCGCTCCCCCGATGATGCACGGGATAATCGCTTCAACCGAAATAGATGCGGTAAAAACTACTGCCGGATCAATAAAGCCATAGTACTGTGCATAGAATGTCCCAGCTATAGCTGCTATTGATGCGCTAATGACCATAGCAATCAATTTGTACTTAAGGACAGGAACACCAAGGGAACCCGCCGCATCCTGATTTTCTTTGATTGCTACAAGGCACACGCCGAATTTCCTGTAGCTCATCACGCAGATAAACGCTGTTGCTGCAATTACCATTGCCAGGAGGATAAAGTAAAACATACGGTCATTTGCAAACTGGAACTCTTTCCACACATCCTTATATGGAATCAGCACACCTGAAGCGCCCTTCAAAGCCTTCGTGTTGTTGACAAACACCCGCAGGATCTCTGCAAACGCCAATGTGACCAATGCAAAAAAGTCTCCGCGCAGCTTATATCGGAAAGATAGAAATCCAATCAAAGCCCCCACCGACGCAGCCAATGCCATTCCTATAATCATTCCAAACCACGGGCTAATACCATAGTCCATATACAGAATACTGGATGCATAAGCTCCTATCCCAAAAAATGCTGCATGCCCAAAAGAAAACTGTCCGGCATAGCCACTCATGATGTTCCAGCTCTGTCCAAGAAGAGCCATGAGAAGGACGGAAATACCGACACTTAACATATACCTGCCTGAAAAGAACGGAAAAACAACTGATACTAATAGCATGACTAACAGCGTGACCTGCTCAACTTTTTTAGTTTTCACGACGATTCCCCCTCCCAAAAAGTCCTGTCGGACGGACAAACAAGATTAAAATAAAAAACCCATAAATCACCATCTCACTCCAGCTTCCACCCATGCAGTAAGAGGTTAATGATTCCACAACACCAATCAAAAGTCCAGCTACTAATGCGCCCCAAAGATTACCCATGCCGCCAAGAACCGCAATTACGAAACATTTCAACTGATAGCTCTCCCCAAGTGTTGGGTAAATGCTCACGATAGGTGTCAGGAGACCGCCCGCAATACCAGTACATACCGCGCCAATTCCAAAGGCAACTGCACGGATGTTTCTTACGTTAATACCCATCAGCCTCGCACCTGTCTCGTTCTGTGCTGAAGCACGAATGGATCTGCCTGTATGTGTCCGATATAGTAAAAAATACACACAACCAGTCACCAAAATTACCAAGACAAACGCAATCAGTTTAGCCGGAGCAACTGTCAGCGCACCTATGCGCCATGCTTTTTCAAACCCTTTTACCGTAAGCGACTGGTAATTAGGTGTAAAAATCACCAGCAGGGTATTTTCCAGTATATAAGCTACGCCCAGCGTGAGAAGCAACTGGTTATGCGCCGGTGCGTGCTCGATATAATGTATTGGGAACCTTTGAATCAAAAAGCCAATCAGGAACATCAATACCATCGCAAAAGGCAACGCCAGATACGGATTCAAGTCAAAACTGGAACTCAATGCAAATACGACATACATCCCAACGGTCATCATTGCTCCATGGGCGAAGTTTGTTATTTTCAACACACCAAATATCAGGGAAAGCCCCAGGGCTGCCAACGCATAGACACCACCCATAAGGATTCCATCAAGCAGCGATTGCAATGCCTGTATAGCCATATTAAAACCTCCTACTCTTCATAATCCATATATTCTTCAAAATATACAATCACATGTTTACCATCTCGAAGTTCTACTAAGACACCCGCCGAATTGATATTTTCCCCTGTCTCATCGAACTCAATTGTGCCTTGAGGAAGAACGTGTTCGGTAATTTCCGAGGCAGCAATTGCTTCCCGTACTTCTTCTGGGTCATCCGGGTTGCCACACCGTTTCAGCGCATCTGCAATCACCATAATGGATTCATAACCATAAATGGCATGCACCGGAATCTCCTCACCATACACCGCTTTATAAGTTTCAAGCATATACTGGGCTTCCTCGCTATTTGGATTGTAACGATAATTAATATCATAGATTCCATCAACTTGTGTCCCATAAGTTTCCAGAAACTTGGCATC
Organism: Lachnospiraceae bacterium; assembly: GCA_030825115.1. GTDB lineage: Bacteria > Bacillota > Clostridia > Lachnospirales > Lachnospiraceae > Brotaphodocola. Next base: position 29,425 of record JAPJQL010000038.1, on the reverse strand, counting down.
CGAAAATGCGCCATTTGCACAGCCTACAATTTTATTAAATTCTATGCTTCGCTCAAGAACCTCCTTCATAAAAAGGCTCTGATCGGAATAATAACCAACACAAACAAGCAGATCCGGGTCCAATGCTGCAAGCTTTGTAACCTCAGAACTCAATGTAGATGTGCTGGACGAATACGACAGCATACCAACAATCGTCAACCCCGTCTCATCAATATGTTCCTGAATATACTCAACAATACCTGTACCATAGTTAGAGTTTTCATAGATAAAGGCCACCGTTTCCATATCCTCGGTTATGAAATAGCTTGAATACTCCAGGAAGTTTCTGGCGAATACGAGTGCGCTTGGCTGAATACGAAATGTATATTCGTATCCATTACTGAGAAGATCATCCGCTGCTGCAACTGTTATTATAAGCGGAATCTGCGTCTTTTCTGCAATCCGTGAAACCACCTGTGCGGAACTGCTGGTGTAGGTACCTGTCAGAGCCGCAACGCCGCTATTTGCCAGCTTCAATGCCGCATTTGCCGCACCGCTAGAGGTTCCCACGCTATCCCTTACGACAAGTTCCAGCATTCTTCCGTTGATACCGCCTTCCGTATTGATCTTATCAATTGCAATCTGCTGTGCGTTCACGATTGCCTGTCCTTCATAAGCCATGCTGCCTGTGAGTGGGTGGACAGAGCCAATTTTAATAGTGTCTGTGGATACCTGGTATGTACAACCTGTCATCATTAAAACCGCCGCCAGAATTGCAAATCTGCGTTTCCTTTTCATTTGTCTCATCCTCGCTTTCACTTATAGCTTCTATAATCAAATGGTTATATGCTGCGCATAAAATGTTTTCCGGTTTGAACCTCACTGTACTGAACTACCTAAGCAATTCAGTAATGCTTGTGAAAGCCCCAGAAAACTCCAACATATGGATTTTATCCGCAACTATTTTGGGTGAATATTCAAAACCTCGCATACACGCTTCCAGTTTTCGTCTCATATCATTCCATGAGAATGGATTATCCGCATCTCCTTTTGGAAGAAGGACAGTACGCTCTATCATGCTCCCATCTGTGAATTCTGCTACCAGTTTTGAGCCGCGAATACCTGATACTCTATTCTCCATAGATGCATCCGGAATTAATTCAATTTTATCGATAATATCCCTTATCTCGCTAGTTATTTCCTGCTCAAGGCTATCCAGCGTGTAATTACCTGTCACTATCGCAACTGCCAGGCTGTAATGAATAGAAAACTTTGCATCATCCGGGGTTTTGGGGATTTTGATCTGCCCAGCTATTTGAACGGCATTTTCGTAAATATAAAGTCTCAGGTTTTTGATGTCTTTAATACCAATCCCCCTTTCCAACATCTCGCCCCGGATATTGATGGCCGCCTCAATTCCACAGTGCGTGTGGCGACAGGATGGATAAGGTTTCAAATAACTCTCGCAAATTGTGAAAACTGCTCCCAGATCATCCAGCATTTCATAATGAATATCATCAGTCATTGCATGAAACCAGCCCTTCTTACTTTCTAAAGGAAGAAACGGCCCCTTAATACCCGCGGCAGCCAGCCTTGCCGAAATAATGCCCGTCTTAGCTGCATTAGCAGGATTCAACGGCTTACAGGATTGCCCGCTCTCAGCAATGATTATCAAACCGCTTGCCTGAACAGCTGCGATACCAAGCGCATTATAGATGCCCTCCGCGTCAAGACCTATCAGCTTTGCGCAGGCAGTTCCACATGCAACTGCTCCTGCTGTACCCGTCGAATGAAATCCCCTGTGAACTAGACCCGGCTGCGCCATCGCGCCAACTCGGTTGTAAACCTCATAACCGACTATAATGGCAGACAGAACTTCACTCCATTCCTGATCTCCCAGACTTTCTGCCAGAGCAAATACAGCGGACATGACATGCGCTGCTACATGGCCCATAGCTTTACGATTCCCGTCATCCATATCCGCACCATGGGCATAGACAGCATTCATGAAAGCCGCATTCTCTGCTGGAAGTTTCCTGTCCAGTTCAAAAACGGATGCGTCCCCCTCACTGCTCATGCCTATTGCAATATCAAGCATTGCTCCGTTGAAGCGCCGGTTTACCGCAATTCCCGCAAAACATGCGGCACAGTAGTCCGCAATATACATTTTTGCGGTATCAATGACTTCCTGCGGTATCTGCTCATAAATAAGGGCTGCTGCAAACTCACTGATAACTCTTGCCGTATCTCTTTCCTTAGAATCCACGCTCATACATAACTCCTTCCCTGCCATAGTTGACATCAGAAACAATGCCGTATAACTCTGGGTGCCTGTCACGCTCCCAGTTAAGCCTTGCCCTTGCATACTTATTGTTATCAGTATCAATTTCAACTGACAATGCCGCCCACTGTTCATTCTCTAGGGAGGCTACGATATTCCCCAGCGGATCTATAACCAAAGATTTTCCGAAGTGTACCCGGGGCTTTTTTTCATTCTCCGTTTTCTCTTCACCCGCACGATTTAATGCTATAACATAGCTGTGACTTTCCAGAGCTCTTGTCTGTAGTTCGGTCACAAACATATCCTTTCTAAGCCCCATAGTGCAGGCCGGAACGCATATGATCTCAGCTCCCTTAAGGAAGTATGACCTCCACTGCTCCGGGAAAGACCGGTCATAGCAGGTCATCATGGCAAGCTTTACTCCATTATCAAGATCATAAACCGGCATGACATTGCCCGATTTGAAATAATAGTTTTCATAACACTCATTGTAACGAAGGTCACCACCCGGCATATGGATCTTGCGGTATTTTCCGTACACCCCCCGTATTGGTGATACCAGACCAAGGGTATTGAAAAAACCATCTTCCGCCTTTTCAAATAGCGAGTAACAGATGTTGGTACTCAACTTCCTACTAAGCGACAACATTGCTGTGGTAGTCGGACCGGTTAGGAAATCCTCTGCATACTGAAACCATCTTTTTTCCCTTACATATCCAAAGTATTTACCTGTCATTAATTCCGGAAAAACAATTAATTTTTCCCCACTGAATCTCTCTTCGGCAAGTTTCAGCTGTTTCTGGAAATAATCTTCATTGGTCATTCCTTCCATAACTGTACCCGGCTGGATTCCTAAAATACGTATCTTCATTTCTTACCTCCATTTATGTATCTATCTTCTTATCCATCCTTTTACGAACTATGTTCTACGCGATAACCTATTTGATCAAAATAATAATGCTATAGTCCTACCATAATCTCTATCAAATCTTTCACTGCCCTGGAAAGGTACTGGTCTTTTCTGTACACCACAGCCATATCCCGATACGGAAGAGGTTGAACGAACGAGAAAAACGCAACCTTCTCTGTATTGCTAAATTCTGAAATACCTGATGGTATAAGTGCTGCCCCAATGCCTGCACTAACCATTGCAAATTGAGTCTCAATTGTTCGGCACTCCACAGCGTTCTTTACTTCAAATCCTGAAGCGGCACAAATCTCATCAAGTCTCTTCTGCGTTGGCTGCGTTTCAGCCAGAAAAACAAAATCTTCGTCAGCAAGCTCCCGTAACCTCACTGCCCGATATTTACGATCAGACTGTTTTAATGCAGATAACTCCAGCCTATTATAAAGTGAAGTTTCTGTGCTTACCGCAAGAAGCACCTCCTCTTCCATCATAAGCCGATAATCAAAAATCTTTTCATCCACAGGTAGATTTGCGATACATAGATCAAACAATCCATGTTCTGCATCATTCAAAAGGCTTGCCCCTGCCCGCTCTTCTATCACCAAATGCATACCCGGATAAAGAACCCGAAAACGCTTCACTATCTCTGGCATGAGATGTATACACCTATGCGGGCTGATGCCGACTATAATACTGCCAGAACGAAAAGATGATAAATCCTCAAATTTCCGCTCCATCTGTTTCTCAAGATCAAGAATCTTTCTACCATCTTCAATGTATATCCGTCCGGCATCTGTTATGCGTACATCACCACTTGTTCGGTCAAACAGTTCTACTCCCTGTTCTTTTTCTATTTTTTTAATATACTGGCTAAGTGATGGCTGAGAAATGCCAAGCGTGTCTGCAGCCAAAGAGAAACTCCCCTCATGGGCAAGTACAAGTACATATTTCAGCTGTTTCATATTCATAGAATCATCCTCTCAAAAGGCTTGTGACTGTTATAATATTCTTAACATTCTCAATGTTCTGGATAATATCTATCATTTCATTCTGCTGATCGGAATTTAATTGCACGCCAGACAACGATCGGAATTTATCTTCAAGTTCCTGCTTGCTTAAAGGATTTACAGGGTCACCTTTAGCTCCAATAGTTTCTTTATAGTAAGTCTTTACGCCCACTCTTACTTCTACTCCAGATGCCCATTCTTTTGGATAAAGAGATGTGAATTTATCATCTGTATGAACGTTCACTCTTCTTGCAAGGGCATTAATAACCGGATCATTAAGCCTTTCTGGAGCAAACTGAGAAATAAAAGCGCAGCCATCCACTAATGCAGCAGAGACTGCATATGGAAAACTAAACTGAGCTTCGACAGTATTCTTCGGCGGCTCAGAAAACCCCCATGTCATGCCAGCAACGTCGTAGGTAGTAATAGTTACAGCATCAATATCTTCGGGTTTTAAATTATTGGCATTTCTAATTTCAATCGCACAATCAATTGCTTGATGAATATGACCGCAACAAGCATAAAATTTATGTCCCATATAATTGCAATGCCAAACAGTGCCAATATCCTTGACCAGTTCTTCAAGATTAAAATCATCTGACACTGCATAGGCATAACCACCGTCTGCAGCCTCAAAAACATACGTCGGTCCGGTAAATCCAGCCTTAGCGGATGAAGCTGCAAAAAAACCATGCATAGCCGCCATCCCCGCGTGATATCGCTTACTCATAGATCCATCTGCAGTATAGGCCATAAGCCCCCCTGTAGATGTACCTGCAAGACCCAAAGCATTTGCCATCTGCCAGCCATCCAGTCCCATAATATGTCCAATCGCAGCAGCAGCACCAAAAGCTCCGCATGTCGCTGTTCCATGCCAACCACATCTTCTATGACTGTCCACACCAATCGCTATTGCTGCTCTAAGCATAGTTTCATAGCCTACAGCCATCGCTGTTAAAAGCTCCTTGCCATTAATATTGTAGAGGGACCCCACAGTAAGAATCGATGGTACAATAACAGTACCCGCATGAATTTTACTTGGTTTATGAAGATCATCTAACTCGACAGCATGATTCATAGCGCCATTAAGAAGTAAAGCTATGGGCGTCGGTGCTGTAGCCTTCTGAAACCATACATCAGCCTTTCCACTCTCGTCTTGATTCATAGCTCCATGAATTAGAGCCTGAATTTCAAATCGCTTTGATCCAGCAACTGCGCAACCCAGCGCGTCAATCAGACAATTTTTCATCATGTTTAAAACTGTCTTTGGGATATCACTATATCTAACCGATGATGCCCAAACGGCCAGTTCTTTTGTATACTCTCTCATATTATTTCACTCCTATTTAATTCATAAGCAAATGGTTATAAGCCAGGTAAATAATGCTCTCACTCAATAGTTACAATCTAAATAAACAACAAATTAGTAGAGTAGTTAGAATTCAGATTAATGAAAAACAATTCTTTCTCATCTAATTACTTATCTCCTGATCAATTTACAGATATCAGGATACTTCCCAATATTATCAAGCTGCCACATTGTACATCCTTGTCCATCATTTGCTTCCACAATCTCAATGCCATCCTCCGTAATTGCAACATCCCAACCAAGATAAGCTATACGATCCGACATTTCTGCCGCCTCTTTGACTGAATCAATAACTAAGTTCCAATGCGGAATTTCAAGTCCAATCATCAGTTTTCCAGTAGAAGGGTGTCTAGCATAAGTCTTGTTATCAGAATTCGTTTTTCCTTTTCCGCAGACAATTCCATTTTCAACATCAATCGGATAGGCAACTCCTCCATGATGAAAGTTATCAACTGTACTATTCTCCCCACCACAACGAATAGCAGCACCAATAACATGGGCCGTGTGATTTTTATCTAGAACAGTACATAAGCGAATTGTATTAACAGATGTCGGATTTATTTCGGAAATTAAATGGTGCTGATGGATGTATTCTTCTATAATATACTCAAATGATGTGAGTTTTTTTGCCAAAAAATCAGCTTTCTCGTCATCATAAGTAATCAATTCAATTCCACGCCCTTGTGTTTCCGCAACGGGTTTCGCCAATACTTTTCCAAAATGTTTAATAAAAGAAATGATTTCTTCTTCCGAATGATTTACTGTAGATAAATAGTGGCGATGAACAAATTTACTGTATTTTTCGTTAAAAGCAACCTTATTACGAATTGAACTTAATTCCCCGTCTGACACACCCCGCATTGAAATCTTTTCAATCCTAACTGTCTTTCTATTAGTCACAAAAAGGTTTCTCTCTCTTTGGCTTTTCCGATAAAACTCAAGTGTAACAAATTGCTCCGTATTGGTTCCATCTATAATTCGAGATTTTAAGCAATCAAACAAAACAGCTAATCCTTTGCCATTTCCAATTGATTTCCAATCGAACTTAAAGTATGTCTTAAAATATTTATTTATACGTGACTGCATCATTTTATTACTCCCTGCTATGACTTAGATAATTTTCTGAGTGTAGATTTAATTAATATTCGATTTTTCCATGCAATAATTTCAGCTACTACAACAGTGGAACAAATGACTATATAACGTACGGCATTGAAGCAATAAAGAACGAAAGTAAGTATCATCAGCAAAATTCCTAATGCAAGGATACCAAAAATAAATTTTCGATCAAAAATCTTTCCGTACCCCAAATGTGATGTGTAGATATAATGAAATGAAAACATAAATACATAACCAATCAGTGTTGTGTAACCTGCCACAACATATCCATATTGCGGAATAAGCCAGACATTTAAAACAATGTTAATCAATGCTGCCCCTATAGTTGCTAGTCCTATATATCTTGTCTTCTTTTCAAAAAATTCTGTCTGTAGGTACATTTGATAAATAAATGTAAATAGCGTTCCTGTAAAAAGAGGAGGCATAAGATAAACCGCATCCATGTAGCCTTGTCCGCCAAGTATCAGTATGATTTCCGGAGCTAAAAGCATACAGGCAAAAACAAGTCCAAAATAACAAAGGATATATGGTTTTGATGCCTTTTTAAGTTTTCCTACTTCTTTATATTGAAGCATATCCAGCATCCATGGTGCCCAACTACGGTTCATAGAACTCATAAGCAACGTAGCAATATGTACTGCACTATATGCAACACTGTACAATGCTGTATATTCTTCTCCAACAAACCTTGTTATCATAATTTTGTCAGAGGAAGACAGAATATATAAAGATATAAGATGCAATAATAACGGAAAGCATAATAAAAAACCATCTTTCCAATATTTCAGTTTTACAGTTTTGCCCTTAACCGCAACTACGATATAAATTACTAATCCTACAGCAGCAATTGTTAGATACTGACCGTTGAATCTCCCCGCCAGCTTATCATCCATCGACGTTACTAGAAGCAAAGAAATAAGTGTTGATAAAACACTTGATATTATTGTTATAACAACATACGCTTTATATTTATAAAATGCTCTTTGTTTCGTAGCATAAACATCTATTGCAGGAGAAAGAAACAAATATAAGAACATTGGCAAAATAAATGAATGAGGCAATTGCAATAGATTATCAAAAACCCACTCTCTAAACAATAAACAAAAAAGAAGAAATATTCCATTTGAAACAGTTGTAAGCGTTAAAATTGAAAAAGAATAACTATCCTCATCCCCTTTAAAATCATGCTTTGATCGGATAATAGATAACGGTACGTCGAACGTTGTAATTGTGACAAAAAGAGAAATCCATGTAGCATATGTATTAAAAAAGCCAAGATCACTTTTTGTCATTATTCGTGTAAAAACAGGTAAAGTAATAAACGAAATTCCACGTTGAACCACAGTGCAAAGCGTATACCATATTCCAGATTTCAACGCTACAGTACCTTTGACTTGTTTACCTTCATTATTTGATTTCATCATTATAATCCGCCTTTCTGCGAAAGGCACCAATGGGATTATGAAACATTCCAAACTTCATCTTCCTTTCGTCTTTTTTGTATTATTCTCCTCTTGTAGGCTACTGGCATACTACAGAACCTGAAGAGGTAAGTGGCGGAGCTGTATAGCGGCAACCCTACATCGTTATATATAGAGAGCGGTCATCCGTTAAGGTATCAATGAATGACGCAAAAACGTAGCCCGTAAACTTATCTCTTCCGCAGTTGACTCAATTTCGCCGGATGATTCGGCGGCTCAGAAAACCCCCATGTCATGCCAGCAACGTCGTAGGTAGTAATAGTTACAGCATCAATATCTTCGGGTTTTAAATTATTGGCATTTCTAATTTCAATCGCACAATCAATTGCTTGATGAATATGACCGCAACAAGCATAAAATTTATGTCCCATATAATTGCAATGCCAAACAGTGCCAATATCCTTGACCAGTTCTTCAAGATTAAAATCATCTGACACTGCATAGGCATAACCACCGTCTGCAGCCTCAAAAACATACGTCGGTCCGGTAAATCCAGCCTTAGCGGATGAAGCTGCAAAAAAACCATGCATAGCCGCCATCCCCGCGTGATATCGCTTACTCATAGATCCATCTGCAGTATAGGCCATAAGCCCCCCTGTAGATGTACCTGCAAGACCCAAAGCATTTGCCATCTGCCAGCCATCCAGTCCCATAATATGTCCAATCGCAGCAGCAGCACCAAAAGCTCCGCATGTCGCTGTTCCATGCCAACCACATCTTCTATGACTGTCCACACCAATCGCTATTGCTGCTCTAAGCATAGTTTCATAGCCTACAGCCATCGCTGTTAAAAGCTCCTTGCCATTAATATTGTAGAGGGACCCCACAGTAAGAATCGATGGTACAATAACAGTACCCGCATGAATTTTACTTGGTTTATGAAGATCATCTAACTCGACAGCATGATTCATAGCGCCATTAAGAAGTAAAGCTATGGGCGTCGGTGCTGTAGCCTTCTGAAACCATACATCAGCCTTTCCACTCTCGTCTTGATTCATAGCTCCATGAATTAGAGCCTGAATTTCAAATCGCTTTGATCCAGCAACTGCGCAACCCAGCGCGTCAATCAGACAATTTTTCATCATGTTTAAAACTGTCTTTGGGATATCACTATATCTAACCGATGATGCCCAAACGGCCAGTTCTTTTGTATACTCTCTCATATTATTTCACTCCTATTTAATTCATAAGCAAATGGTTATAAGCCAGGTAAATAATGCTCTCACTCAATAGTTACAATCTAAATAAACAACAAATTAGTAGAGTAGTTAGAATTCAGATTAATGAAAAACAATTCTTTCTCATCTAATTACTTATCTCCTGATCAATTTACAGATATCAGGATACTTCCCAATATTATCAAGCTGCCACATTGTACATCCTTGTCCATCATTTGCTTCCACAATCTCAATGCCATCCTCCGTAATTGCAACATCCCAACCAAGATAAGCTATACGATCCGACATTTCTGCCGCCTCTTTGACTGAATCAATAACTAAGTTCCAATGCGGAATTTCAAGTCCAATCATCAGTTTTCCAGTAGAAGGGTGTCTAGCATAAGTCTTGTTATCAGAATTCGTTTTTCCTTTTCCGCAGACAATTCCATTTTCAACATCAATCGGATAGGCAACTCCTCCATGATGAAAGTTATCAACTGTACTATTCTCCCCACCACAACGAATAGCAGCACCAATAACATGGGCCGTGTGATTTTTATCTAGAACAGTACATAAGCGAATTGTATTAACAGATGTCGGATTTATTTCGGAAATTAAATGGTGCTGATGGATGTATTCTTCTATAATATACTCAAATGATGTGAGTTTTTTTGCCAAAAAATCAGCTTTCTCGTCATCATAAGTAATCAATTCAATTCCACGCCCTTGTGTTTCCGCAACGGGTTTCGCCAATACTTTTCCAAAATGTTTAATAAAAGAAATGATTTCTTCTTCCGAATGATTTACTGTAGATAAATAGTGGCGATGAACAAATTTACTGTATTTTTCGTTAAAAGCAACCTTATTACGAATTGAACTTAATTCCCCGTCTGACACACCCCGCATTGAAATCTTTTCAATCCTAACTGTCTTTCTATTAGTCACAAAAAGGTTTCTCTCTCTTTGGCTTTTCCGATAAAACTCAAGTGTAACAAATTGCTCCGTATTGGTTCCATCTATAATTCGAGATTTTAAGCAATCAAACAAAACAGCTAATCCTTTGCCATTTCCAATTGATTTCCAATCGAACTTAAAGTATGTCTTAAAATATTTATTTATACGTGACTGCATCATTTTATTACTCCCTGCTATGACTTAGATAATTTTCTGAGTGTAGATTTAATTAATATTCGATTTTTCCATGCAATAATTTCAGCTACTACAACAGTGGAACAAATGACTATATAACGTACGGCATTGAAGCAATAAAGAACGAAAGTAAGTATCATCAGCAAAATTCCTAATGCAAGGATACCAAAAATAAATTTTCGATCAAAAATCTTTCCGTACCCCAAATGTGATGTGTAGATATAATGAAATGAAAACATAAATACATAACCAATCAGTGTTGTGTAACCTGCCACAACATATCCATATTGCGGAATAAGCCAGACATTTAAAACAATGTTAATCAATGCTGCCCCTATAGTTGCTAGTCCTATATATCTTGTCTTCTTTTCAAAAAATTCTGTCTGTAGGTACATTTGATAAATAAATGTAAATAGCGTTCCTGTAAAAAGAGGAGGCATAAGATAAACCGCATCCATGTAGCCTTGTCCGCCAAGTATCAGTATGATTTCCGGAGCTAAAAGCATACAGGCAAAAACAAGTCCAAAATAACAAAGGATATATGGTTTTGATGCCTTTTTAAGTTTTCCTACTTCTTTATATTGAAGCATATCCAGCATCCATGGTGCCCAACTACGGTTCATAGAACTCATAAGCAACGTAGCAATATGTACTGCACTATATGCAACACTGTACAATGCTGTATATTCTTCTCCAACAAACCTTGTTATCATAATTTTGTCAGAGGAAGACAGAATATATAAAGATATAAGATGCAATAATAACGGAAAGCATAATAAAAAACCATCTTTCCAATATTTCAGTTTTACAGTTTTGCCCTTAACCGCAACTACGATATAAATTACTAATCCTACAGCAGCAATTGTTAGATACTGACCGTTGAATCTCCCCGCCAGCTTATCATCCATCGACGTTACTAGAAGCAAAGAAATAAGTGTTGATAAAACACTTGATATTATTGTTATAACAACATACGCTTTATATTTATAAAATGCTCTTTGTTTCGTAGCATAAACATCTATTGCAGGAGAAAGAAACAAATATAAGAACATTGGCAAAATAAATGAATGAGGCAATTGCAATAGATTATCAAAAACCCACTCTCTAAACAATAAACAAAAAAGAAGAAATATTCCATTTGAAACAGTTGTAAGCGTTAAAATTGAAAAAGAATAACTATCCTCATCCCCTTTAAAATCATGCTTTGATCGGATAATAGATAACGGTACGTCGAACGTTGTAATTGTGACAAAAAGAGAAATCCATGTAGCATATGTATTAAAAAAGCCAAGATCACTTTTTGTCATTATTCGTGTAAAAACAGGTAAAGTAATAAACGAAATTCCACGTTGAACCACAGTGCAAAGCGTATACCATATTCCAGATTTCAACGCTACAGTACCTTTGACTTGTTTACCTTCATTATTTGATTTCATCATTATAATCCGCCTTTCTGCGAAAGGCACCAATGGGATTATGAAACATTCCAAACTTCATCTTCCTTTCGTCTTTTTTGTATTATTCTCCTCTTGTAGGCTACTGGCATACTACAGAACCTGAAGAGGTAAGTGGCGGAGCTGTATAGCGGCAACCCTACATCGTTATATATAGAGAGCGGTCATCCGTTAAGGTATCAATGAATGACGCAAAAACGTAGCCCGTAAACTTATCTCTTCCGCAGTTGACTCAATTTCGCCGGATGACCAGTCCCTGTCAGCCCTCCTTTTTTTGTTAGGAGAGGCTCTATATTTAAAATCTTTCGTAAAAACTGTTGTGATCTTAATGTCCAAAAAACCTAAATCTATGCCTATATTGGTATCATTTTAAACTTATATCCTGTTCAATCTTACTGCTTTTCTATACATAAAATAAACTGCCAAGCACGCCCAAAAAGATTCTAAGTACCAGTATGAACCAGACAATAATAATTTCGTTGAAGGAACAAAGAATATCACAAAGCTCATCCACCAAGATTCATCTTCACATGCAGTAATCATTTTTAAAGAGCGGTAAACGATAGTGATACACAGAAAACCGCCTATAATCCAGCCATAATCAATCAGCAATTCGAGGAAAATATTATGACAATATCCCACCCAATAAACGTTACCTATAACGTAACGATCTCCATATGCGCCATATCCAAAAAATCCATTCTTTATCATATCAATTGCCATGCTGTAAAGTCTTGTTCTTCCACTATTATCAAGCAAATCTTGGGCATCACCGCCAATCAGCATTTGCAAGGTTCTGGAAGACGTATTTCCTAACAGATTACCCAAAAGGGAGCCAAACCCAGCAAGCAATACCTGCATTCCTAATATGAAATATAAGGCAATGAGTACAAAAATCCCCCCTACTATAAGAGCCCGTACCAATTTGTTAAGTTGGTTTTTGTATTTAAAATACATTATCACTAACAAAATCGCGACACTTATCAGTGGTCCTCTTGAACCTCCAAGTAAAATTTCAGCCAACGAGACACCAGCTAAGATAAAGTATCGCGTCTTTCTTTCACGAAAAGCGCATACTAAAAAGGTTGTTAAAACAACCAGATGATCATATCCATAATTAAGATCATACGACGTGTGTGTCGCACCCGCAGATGTAGTAGTGGTTACCCAATAGCCTACTATATTCGCCCTTATTAAACGATATGAATAATAAACCAGCAAAATATAAGTAACCACTTTCATATATTTAATCAATTCATCCGGGTCATCAATAGCTCTTACAAATAAGAAAGCGTATAAAAATTGATTCGGTCTAAATATCCTTTCACCTATGGGATAACTTCCATCAAAAAACCAAGATGAATACTCAGGGTGAATTATATATGTCACAAGAAAGATTGCAGCGACCAAACCAAGGCACACAAGAAATTGGGGTAAAAATCCGGTTGACTCTTTATTTATAAGCATTCCTAGCAATAAAGGTGTATACATCAAAAGAATAACTGCGTAAACAGTCATACTATATGAGAGGAACGGAAAAATGGTCGCAATCAAGACACGAAATGCATCTTGTGCAAAAAACAAAACTAAAGAAATCCCATATAAAGACTTATACGAAATCTTAACTCTGAGAGTTAATTTGTAAGTATTTTCAGTCATTTTCCTTCCCCCCTTCAAAAACAAGAACACATAATTCCTTAAAAAAATATCCGATCAATATTCATACACTCCACTAAGTACTCCAATTTTATTCCCGTGAACATCGACTATTCGAGTGTTGGTAACAAAATCCTTTTCACCTGTAAAATGCGTCACCCCATCTCCAAAATCATTCACAGGTAGTAAGCGCACACCCAATGGCTTATGTAACCTTGATGAAACACAGGCCACTTCAAGCAAAATTGTACGGATTCTATCCGCTGACGTCTCAAGAGGAATAGGAACCATATCTACCCCACATCCACACATAGTTGACAGTGCAATCATATTGTTGATAGAGAACCCGTTTTGACTATTCATTCGTGCATATTCCAAATCTTCTAACAAAGAATACATAACGCCCGAAAATCCTACTGACTTATGAATCACTGCAAATTCTTTAAGGATTTTTGTCAAAAAAGCTGTTGCAAATAGCATTCCAGTATCATTTATGTTTTCAATGCCTAATTTCTTCAATATTGTCATCACTGAATTGCCATATTTCGGAAGCGGAGCGAGTGAAAAATCTATTCCATCAAATTCCATATTTGTAGCCATTGAAATTTCTTCCGCTTTGTTTTCTATTTCTGCTAACTGCGGCTCAAGATTTTTTATAATTGCTTTTCTGAATTCATCTATATTGGCATATTCTAAATCGCACAAGCAATTAATTTCTTCAGAAAGTTCAAGACCAATTGAAAATCCTAAATGGTTGCCATCAGCATATGTGAATGGAAAAAATGGTCCATTTGGGGCGACATTATTAGACGCCCCAAAACGAAAGCCAATCAAGCCCTCGTTGTCTTCCATAGCATTACGTAAAAATTGATCAGCAATCCTCCCAACCACTTTATCAGAAACTTTCCCATCCTTTGCACAAATCATATTAAAAAAAGCATTTTTATAAGTTGACAAGATTTTTTCTATAGAAATTTTTTTGTAATCAGTCACTCCAATTTCTATAGGTATCCCGAACCACCGTATCCCTGCATTAGTACAAAACTTTGATATTTCGTCGATACGATTAGCCTCTATCACACGGTACACAGGAAAGTTTATGCGTTGAGTATGAACAGAATACTTAAACTCATCCCAAAAAGAAGTAGACTTCTTAATTATTTCCAATTCTTTAGTTCCAAAATCAAACGGCATATTGTACGTTACTGTACGAATATTAATCATCTAAAAACACCTCCTCTATAGTCAATAAGTAAGTATCGATAAAAATCCACGTTTAAACACATAGTGTTTTCAATGATTGGGAAATCATTTCTCTAATGCTTTATCAATTTGTTCTTGTAAGTATAGATTTATTTGAATCCAAAAGATTTCAAAACACATTTTACTGTAATGCTTTTATTTCGTCCAAATATGCTTTAAATGTTGACCACTTGCCAATACTATCACTCATTTGTCCCAAATCAGGATCTGCTCTATCATTACCTTCGATAAGGACAACACGGTTATCGTTTGTAATCGCTACATCCCATCCTACGTATCGAACCTCTGGAACAAGTTTTGCAGCTGCACATACGCATCTTTTTATTTCATCCCAAAGAGGAATGCAAAATCCCAAAAGTGTAAGCTTTGAGTCAGGGTGTACAATATATTTATTACCATTTTTATCAATACCAACTGAACAAATAAGCCCAGTACTGTTATCAATTTGCGCTCCCATCCCATTATGATGAAAATTATCAGCAATCTTTCCCTCACGACCGATACGTACAACAGAACCAGGTAAAACAACTGGTTCGCCGTTGGCCTTTATTAGTGTCACAATCCTCACACTATTCAATGAAGAACTATTAAATCTAGCCATTGCAGGATGTTGCGTAATGACTTCTTCAATAAGAATTTTTTTTCCATTATAATCCTTATACAGATCTTCAGCATTTTCAGCATTGCACCTTACGATACTTACACCACGTCCGTATGAACCATCCTGCGGTTTTACAAACATCTTATCATGTTTAACTGTAAAGTCTCGGAACTCCTCCAGAGTAGTGTTCTTCATATCTAATATATCTCGGCCAATATAATCCTTAAATATCTGAGCAAAGCTGGCTTTATCTGAAAAAATTGTAGCCTTTTCAGGATCGTTACAAATAGCATGTATCTTAGCAGACTTTCCATGTGTAATAAATTCACGACGACCTCTGTTATTTTTTTTATAAAACTCATACTGAAAGTAGTCTTCGCGCGCTGTACCATATCTTAATTTCTCCCAGCTTACATCAACCAAAAGGCACAATTTCCCCCAGATAGTCAAATTCCCCATCTTCTCTTGGGCTTTAGAAAACAATTCCCTAAATCTATGTGTTCTTTCCATAAATAAAGACCTCCGTCATATTGTTATAAACCTAATTCATTAAGCAGTTCCGTTAATTCTTTCCTAACTCCACGAGCCATCGGTAACTGAATGGCAACAACTCCGCCTCTATCATTAGCTTCCTGCATAATCCATCCTTCATCAGTCAATGCAAGATCCCAACCCGTATAGCGATTTTCAGGAATAACCTCGGCAAGTTCAGTAGCCAATTTAATTCCTTCATGGAAATGAGGAAATTTTGTCCCGAGAAGTTGAATCCCCGTGTCCGGATGCTTTTCAAATCTTCGCCCAAACTCATCTGAGGTTCCAAAACATACACCATCTTCATCTAAAGCACAAAATATACCACCAGACCCTCCATTATCCACAATGTTACCTCCTTGTCCAACCCTCCATGCAGCCGGAAGCACCACAGTGCGGTCATCCATTCGAATAGTAAAAACTCGTAGCGTATTAACAGAAGAGGGATGAAACTTTCCTATCTCATCGCTTTGTTTAATCAATTCCTCTACATAAAACCCTCTCGAATACTCCTTCTTAAGAGCTTCAAACAAGTATGACAAATCTTTTCCAGTACTATCAACTATTTGGATCCCAATGCCATTAGCTCCAGCAAATGGTTTAACAATAAAACGCGAATGCTTTTGCGCAAATAGAATAAATTCATTTTTCTTTGTTTCTCTTCCCGCGCAATTCAAAAAATCACGATGAAAATAATTCTTAAACTTTTTGTAGGTTTCTGCTTTATCATCGTAAATATACATGTTTTTTACGCCGTTGAACCTTTCACAGATAGCTATCCGTTCTCTTGTTGATACAAATTCCCTTCGTTCCTTCTCATTCAATTCTGCAAAATGGTACATTAAATACTCATCAAATCCAACACTATTATCATGTGCCTCATGTAGCATATCTGCCAATAACATCTTATTAACATCAATAGCGACACCTGCATTCTGAAATCGATCAATCTCAGCTTTTGCCATCTTCTCGTTAAAATTCCTACGTTGCCAGGAATCTCTTGCTTTTCTTCCGAAAGCGGTTCCTTTTATGGCATTTTTTATTTTCAGCCCAGCTATACTAGAAACGCTCATACTTCTTCTCCTCCCTAAATGCTTAAAAGAAAGCACATAAATGATTCTCAAATTAATTTCGGACTTATGTATTCGAATCTTCAGTAAACCTAAATTTCTCAAGAATCATGTCGTCCCCATTTGCATCCAGAATGACTAATGCATCATAAACTTGTCGCAAGATTTTATTAATAGCTTCCTTGCTCTCACCTATCACATGCATGCGGATACATACCTGATTGAGAGAACCTGTCTTTTCAACGGTCTCGCCTAACCCAAACAGTTCTGTAACATTAAGCACTCCAGGGATCTTTTTTACTTCGTCCACACCATCAAACACTGCGATTTTTCCAGGTTTTAAAGCCACATATAAATTTATACACGGTACAGAGATAAAGGGTGTATCACGATCCTGAATAGAAAAGTCAGCCATCTTTCCAGTCAAGGCATAATTCACCATATATTGTAGTGTATTAGATTTATTTAAGTAATCTGTGAAAATATATGATTGACTACCGCCAAGACGATATCCTGCTTCATAAAAATAAAAATTCTCATTCTCGTCAACAAATGTTTGAAGCGTAATCATCCCATCTTGTAAATCAAGACTTTTAAACACATTTTTTAATTTCTCATCATATTGATTTACAAATGCCTGTAAGTGTTTTGAAGGATGGATATAGGCAATACCGATTCCTCCAAATCCTCCCATCGTTGTGTTCACATGACGATCATAAGAACTGGAAATACTATAATTTCCGTCCTGAAAGTGATAACGTATAAAAGTATCATCCATACCCTGCAGAAGCTTTTCAATCAACACTTCTTTAGAATTAGAGAAACTCCCAGCATATGCGTATGCCTTTTTCAGTTCATCGATATTATTGGCTACAGAAATTCCTCTTGCTCCACTGCTATCAGCCGGTTTCACAAGCACTGGAAATTTTATTGTGCTAATCACATCATCTGTAAGGCCATTGCTTGTATCGTAGTCTGGTATTGTACCGATATCATGTTTCCTTAACATCTCTTTAAAAGCACGCTTATCCGAAAGAACAGACCACTGTTCAGCATTCACATAGAAATGAGCGCCTGTTCTTCTACTCAATTCTATTGCGGGAGAAATATTAACTTCTGTAGTTCCCACAAAAATACCATCAATTTTCTTCTCCCGAATCAATTTTTCAATCTGATCTACATCCTGTGTATTAATTTGATATGTTTCATCTGAGAACATTTTTAATCTACTAATATCCTGCCCCACAGCTATCATCTTAAAGCCTTGCTCATCTGCGTATTTCCTAAGATCCTGTGAAAAAGCCGCGCCTCCCATCAATAGAAGTTTTTTCCCTTTTAAGTCCATCTGAATCCTCCGTCTAATTCTTTATAGGCTCAACTATAATCTTAACTACGCTTATTACTCTTTCACAAATTTTCACAGCATCCTCTACTGTATCTGACTGTGCAATAACAAATCCAACTCTGTCTATGCTACTATCAATATCTGTAATCTCGGTACCAATGTCTTTTACAATTGTAATTTCCCGTACACCAGGAATCTCCTTGGCTTTCTCGATACCTTCTATACTCCTCAGAATACCAGACCATGAACTAAAGTAGCGTATAGCTGAACCTTTACTAAGTTTCTGCTCTATATCCGGCTTTCTATTACAAGCCACATCAATCATTGCTCTAACCATATTGATGCCGGTTGAAAGAGGGACAAGATGTGTAGTGATACAATCTCCCCCCATTCTGGCTCCGAGTTCAACCATCTTAGGACCATCGTGGGTAAGTATCATCTCCACATGAGCCGGTCCAATGTTTATTCCAACCGCTTTACAAGCCCGCTTTGCCAAGTCTATAATCTTTTCCTGGACACTCTCTGGCTGACTCGTTGGTTGACTATGCCCCATCTCCACAAAATGGGGCGCACCAGTTGTCAATTTATCCGTAATTTGTAAAACATTAGGCTCTCCGTCGAGGACCATAACTTCTACACTAAATTCCGGACCTTGCAGATACTCTTCAATTATCACCGCTCCACTTCTAGATTCTCCATATGAATATTCATAGGCAATCATCAATTCTTGAAGAGTATGAGCAAGAACAACTCCTCTGCTTCCAGCGCTATCCGTAGGTTTCATGATGCAAGGGAAAGTTACCATTTGGATAATCTCGTCGAATTCCAGTTTATCTTTAGCTACAAAATACCACGGATGTTCAACTCCATGTTTCTCAAAAGCTTTAATCATCGCTGCCTTATCAGTAGCCATTATTGCGGTTTCATAAGTAATACTAGGAAGTCCACATGCCTTACTTGCTACTGCAATCGCTCGCATAGGCATATCAGTAGCCAATGTCACAATACCATTAGGTTGGAACGATTTAGCTACATTTGTAATTCCATTTACAGCAATTGTACTTATATTAAAGTACTCATCAGCATACTGAATCCCTACAGCTTTAGGATTATAATCAACTATGCCGACATAATACCCCATTTCTTTAGCTTCTAAAATAGCAGGAAGCTGCAATACAGATGCACCTATTATCAGGATTCTATTTTCATTTTGTAACTGCATCACTTTCTTCCTCCATCCCCACAATCACACCTTTATCTGATGAGTATACTCCTGCGGCTTGCTTTCCTTCAGATGAATACAGGTTCTTATGTCGAATAATGGACAGAAATGTTCGTAGAAGTATTTTTACATCCAACCCAAAGGACATATGATCCACGTAATAGGCATCCTGTTTATCCTTTTCCTCAGATGTTGCTGAGTTTCTGAAATACGCCTGACTATAACCAGTTATCCCTGGTCTGATAGACATTCTCTTCTTCTGTAGCTCTGATTGTGAATCCCAACCATGATATTTTGTAGTAAGGTGGGCTCTTGGACCTATAATACTCATGTCCCCTTTCAGTACGTTAAAAATTTGAGGAGTTTCATCAATGCTCGTTTTGCGAATAATACGACCAACCTTTGTCACACGGGGATCAGATGAACTATTAAAAGTTGATCCATCAGCATTTCGAAAATCTGGTGCATTTACTCGCATAGAACGAAACTTTAACATTTTAAAAGTCTGTCCCTTTTTACCCAACCGCTCTGCACTATAAAAGATAGGACCTTTATCCGCAAAATAAATGGCCGGAGCCACTACAATAAAAATAAGTAAAAAAAACGGAATGCAGATAAATGATATACATATATCAATCAAACGTTTTATAAATTTCCTATACATTCACTAACCTCTTTATATTGTCATTTCAATATGCTTGTTTTTCAGCAATGATTTAATATATATTATTTCTTTTTAAACTCTTCCCACGTTTCATCAAACCGCTCCCACTTGCTCCGCGAATCAGGTTTGTCCAGTTGTCGTTTCATCATCACATCATTGAAATCACCTATGCGCTTAGCAGGGACACCTGCATATACCCCCCCCCATAAATCCGACCGGTCACAAGACTCCCTGCACCGATAATGACATTATCCTCAATTTTTGTTCCCAGAAGGACCGTAGATCTACTACCAATAAAAACGTTATTGCCGATTTCTATTCCTCCAAGATTCAACCTGAAATTCCCCTCCGCGTTCTCCATATGCTTAAATACATGATACATCACATCATGATTCACAAATAGCACCTCAGATGCTATCACAACATTATCATGCAGTTTAATCAGCTTTGATTCCGGTGGAATATTTCGCGGTTGCCAGAAGCAATTCTCGCCTATGCATGCGAAAAGATCCTTCTTTTTCATATACTCCGCTCTCTGAAATCCGTTTTTCATCAGTGAGATTCGGATAATATTAAACATACGTTGTATAGTCATATCGCTTGCCTTTCTTGCAATTTCTTATATACCTTCCGTCACAATTCACAGATATTCCTTCAACACCTCAGTATAGCTCTGAATCACATACTCCACTTCCTCATCTGTTAGCTTCGTATGCAACGGTAGCGTAATCTCATTCTTGAACCATTCATATGACTCAGGGTAATCTTTAATGTCGAATCCCAACTCCCTGTACGCCGTGTGCATCGGCAGCGGTTTATAATGGACATTGCAGGCAACACCACGCTCCGCCATCTTAATGATGATTTCATTGCGTTGCTCAGAACTTATTCCCGGCACATTTGTAATATACAAATGGCCGCTACTCTTATATTCATCCGTGTAGTGGTTCAGCACCCTCACACCCAGCGGTTTGAACACGGCATCATATCTTGCGATAATCTCTTTCCGCCTCGCCAGTATGCCTTCATATCTTTTAAACTGCGCCAGCCCAATAGCCGCAGCCACATCAGTCATGTTGCACTTATACCAAGTGCCGACAATGTCATATTCCCATGCGCCAAGCTGCATCTTAGCCAAAGCGTCTTTCGATTGCCCATGAAGCGATAGAAGCATCGCTTTATGGTAAATTTCCTCATCGTCAATACCTTCAATATGCCGCCAGGTGAAAGCACCGCCCTCTGCCGTCGTAAAGTTTTTGACCGCGTGGAATGAAAAATTTGAAAAATCAGCGATACTGCCAACCATCTTACCATGCCACTGTGCGCCAAAAGCATGAGCAGTGTCAGCCATTACAATTACGCGGCTGATAGCCGCCTGTATGTCATTGCTAGGGTGGAAAAGAGACTTCTTTCTCTCCACAATCTCAAATATCCTGTCGTAATCACAAGGAACTCCACCGAGGTCTACAGGAACGACAACTTTCGTTCTCTCTGTGATAGCGTTCTCAAGTGCATCATAATCCATTTCCATTTTATCCTTCAGGACATCTACTAAAATTAATTTTGCACCCACATGACAGACGACCGATGCAGATGCGGTATATGTATATGCCGGAACGATAACCTCGTCTCCCTCACCAATGCCAAGAATGCGGAGAACCGTCTCTGCACAAGCTGTATTTGAATTCAGACAGACAGCCTTGGGAACACCGATCCACTCGGCGATTTCCTTCTCCAATTTCTTTATCTTCGGTCCTGTGGTAATCCAGCCAGACTTGAGAACATCAATAACCTCTCTGATTTCCGCCTCCGTAATATCTGGCGGCGAAAATGGTATGTTCATCTTTCCCATTGTTTTAACTCCCTCTTGTATCTCGAATCATTTGAATAGCAAAATAGCTTAAATAGTTCCATTACTTTCAGAAGAAACTCGGCCTTGTGCCGAAGTCCTTGATGTACCGCTGTACCCAAGGCTCGTCATAATCAAACACAGGCGGCTTTGGTATACTAGCTTGCTCCTGTTCTTTTACTCTTAGTTTTTCTCCACGCCTATAACCATGAAACAGATTTTTGTCTGTACGTTACAAAATAACTTCACAATTCCTCAAGCTACCTATCTACTTACCTTTATATGTAACACCAAAAGACTCAGCATCATCTTCAACAATGACAACACCGTGCTTGCCACAAATAGCTTTGATTTCATCAATTTTACCAAGTGTGCCACAACTACAACTTTCACATCGGGGTAAATCAAGAAAAACTTTTCCAGAGCCACAGGATCAGTGTCCCATGTGCCATATTCTGTATCAATAAACGCCAATATCCCCCATACCTCATCAAAAAATGGTATAAAACTCTATATATTCATCGTTTTGTGCTTCCTTTTTCAAATGAATTTCCTATATTCTTTATCACTTTTTAGACACTACACCTTCTCCCTCCAGATATTATAACTGGCTCTTTTCTCATGAACCCCAAACCTCTCATCCAGTAGCACATTCTCTTCCAGTACGCAAGAAACCGCCGCTTCCTGAATTCCCAATTCTTCATTATAATGATACCCCGGCACCAATTCCTTCACCAGCCTGCGAATATCGTCCGTCTCTCTCCAGACTGCCTCATCCAGCTTCCGAATCCCCCGCTTAAAATCCTCATAATCCATAGAAATCGGCTTCCCAATAAAGATTCGTTTATTCTTCGTCTCTGTAAGCCCCTCCTCATCCATCAGAAGTTCTTCATAAAGCTTTTCTCCCGGTCTCAGGCCGGTAAACGTAATCATCATATCCTGGTAAGGAATATAGCCGGACAGCCGGATTAGTTTCTCCGCCATATCGAGAATCTTCACCGGTTCTCCCATGTTCAGGACAAATATCTCACCGCCCTTAGCATAAGCCCCGGCCTGCAGCACCAGGCTCACCGCTTCTGGTATCGTCATGAAATACCGGATAATGTCGGGATGTGTAACCGTCACCGGACCGCCCTCTTCAATCTGCTTTTTAAACAGCGGAATCACGCTTCCGTTGCTTCCCAGCACATTGCCAAACCGGACAGCCATAAACCGGGTCTCCCCTTCTCTGCTGCACATCTGGATTACCATCTCACACAGCCTCTTGCTTGCTCCCATAATGTTGGTCGGGTTCACCGCTTTATCCGTAGAAATCAGGACAAATCGCTCCACATGATGCCGGATAGCCGCCTTTGCAGTCTTGTAAGTTCCGATTACGTTATTCTTGATTGCTTCGTTCGGACTATCTTCCATAAGAGGAACATGCTTATGGGCTGCAGCATGGTACACGATATCCGGGTGGTATGTATTGAACACCGCTTCCAGACGGTTTGTGTTCCTGACAGAGCCAATCAATACGATCAAATCCAGATCCGGATAATTTCTTTTCAATTCCTGCTGAATGTCATAGGCGTTATTCTCATACATGTCAAATATGATCAGTTGCCCAACTCCGTGCAGCGCCAGCTGCCGGCAAAGCTCACTCCCGATCGAGCCGCCGCCACCGGTCACAAGCACAGTCTTGCCCTGTATATAGCCCATGATTTCTGAGAGGTTGACCTGAATCGGCTCTCTGCCCAGCAAATCCTCGATTTGTACATTCCGAAGCTTTGTGACATTCACTTCTCCATTTGCCAGCTGGTATATGCCCGGCAGGATTTTCAGATGCTTTCCCGTCGCCTGGCAGATCTCCAACACCCGTTTTTTATCAGCCGGGCTGGCTGACGGAAGGGCAATATAGATTTCATCTACCGCCATCCGCTCTGCCCATTCAACGATACTGCCGGTATCTCCCTTTACGGGAACCCCGCTGATATATTTTCCCAGCTTGGCGCTGTCATCATCCATGATGCAGACCGGTTCTGCCAAAGACTTATCACTATTTTTCAGTTCTTTGACCAAAAGCGTTCCCGCTTGTCCGCCGCCTACGATCATCACCCGTTTCCTGTCCGGAAGCCGCTTTCTCGAATGCCACCGGCAGCTAATGACTCTCATAACCCGGTAGCTCATACGGCTCGCTCCTATCGTCGCAGTCATAAAGAGGAACCATAGCAGGAAATAGCTTCTGGGAAGAGAATTGCCAGCCATCTTTATAAAAACATATTGCAGACATGTCCCCGTAAAACACGCTCCTGTCACCTGGAGCATCTCACGTACTCCTGCGCCTCCCCACATGGTCGAATACATCTTCCATATGCAGAATGTGGCAACCGTAACTCCAAGAATAATCCCTGACATATGAACCGCCGTATTGATATACCGCGACGGAATAGCCGCCGCTGACAGATCAAAACGAACCCAAAGTGCCAGAAAGGCACAGATTCCAATCATACAAATATCATAGATTAAAAATAAAATTGACCTCGTCCACTTATTTTTCGGCAAAAACTTATCAACTAACATAGATTTCATCCCCCCATCTTTCGATGTACTCACCATCACACAGGAATTTCCTGTACGCTGGTCAGAACATCCCGCGTTTCTTTTTAGATTCTTTGTATCAGAGGCATCTCCATAAAAGAAGATGCCCCTTGACCAGTCCCCTCTTACTGATGGATAACCGTTACCGTACCAGATCCAAACATTGTGAACGTAACTGTCTTCTTACTGAAGTCAATTGCGGCCGGATCTACTACCTTCCACAGACCGGTTGCATTCTCATAATAGAGAATCTTCACATTCTGAAGTCCCTCAATGAGGTTCGGGATGTAAAGGGTCACTGTGGCTTCCTTGTTGGCTACGCCCTTGGTGGCCGCATCCTGAAGCACAACTGCCGCTGTCTTGGTTAAGGCTGCATAGCCTGCCAAATCAGGGTTTCCCACAGCTGCAGCCAGATCTGTTCCTGCATTAATGCTGTTGATGGAGGACACTACCGTTTCCGGCAGACCTGCCGTCTCAGCATGGCCAACTGCGAATACTGCACTTACACTTTCTGTGTTAGAGCCAGCGCCGTTGGTTGTCAGGGATTTTCCGTCTTCTGTGGTTGTTGTGGTACCACTGGTGTTGGTTGTGGTGGTCGTAGTAGTATAGGAAGAGTCACTGCTGCTGGAGCTTGTGGAGGAGCTTCTTGCTGCCAGTGCGCTCATCGGCATTGCCGCTACCATCGCCGCAACCAGGAAAGTTGCTAAAACTTTCTTTTTCATTGGAATCACCTTTCCTTTCTTTATGTTGGCAGGTTTACCCTGCCCCTATAATCCGGCATGTAAAAAGCCGGTTATAAGCTTTCTCATACTCTACCGCCTGCGGTAGAACAGCTCCAGAACCATCTTAAGGGTTCCTTCCGGGTCATGATGGAACTCGTCGAACATCTCTGTCGTTACTGCCTCCCCCGGAATCGTTAAAATATCATCCCCCGCCAGAGCCTGGCTGCTGTTTATAATATCGAGCCCAATTCTCATATACTGGTCTTTGGGCATATTGGTTATCATGTCTTTTTCAATTGTATTCATCAGCCTTGTGATCAACTGGTCGTCTTTTGCCGCACTCTGCTTCAGCGCAGTAAAATAGTTTTCCATGTACTGCCTCTGCTGGGTCATCCGGGTAATGGCGCTGTTATCGAGATCAATATCCCGGTAGCGGACGAAAATATCTGCCTGCTTCCCTTTCAGTGTAACCGCAGCCCCTTTCACAAGTTCCGGATCACGGCGCTCCATCCCATCCACTTCGACTGTTACGGGAACGCCTCCAACCATATCATTCAGCACAGGAATCATGCTGGTATTCATCGCAAGATATCCGTCAATCCGCAGCCCGGACAAAAGCTCCGACACTGCCTCTGCCGTCCATTCACAGCTCTTCTCCCGTCCATCGCCATATCCATAAGCCAATGTGATATGATGCTCTGTTTTTCCAAGGATGTTGCCGCTTAAATCAGTCAGGGTGATCGGCGTCATCGTGTCTCTTGGGATCATCAGGATTCTCACGTAATCTTTAGCCACGTCATGGGCGATTAAGAACAGCCCATCCGCCTGTCCGCCGTCACCAGTCACCTTCTGTTCCATCGTCCCGGAAGAATCCACACCGATACAGAGAATTGCTTTTACAGACGGATTCCGTTCGTACACGTCTCCCTGGTACTCAATCAGACCGTCCCCGTCATCTTCCGGTGTTTCAAACGGAGAGGCGGCTATCCGTGCTTCTGTTGCCTTCTTCTGCTGATAAAGGTTCCAGCTATACCAGGTAAACCAGACAGCAGCTATGGCAAGAACAGCTCCGCATATGCCGTATACTTTCCACTTAACTGGTTTTTTCCGATTTCCCGCTTTCATGTTCGTCATCTAAACCGCCATATTCTTTCCCATAATATTTACTGTATCTGCTATATTTCCCATATCTGCCGTAGGCTCCATAGTACTTGCTGTAATATCCGCTGTTTTCACCGCCAACCTTATTCAAAACAACCCCCAGGATTCTGCAGCCGGTCTTCTCAAGCTGCTGTTTTACCCTCTGGGCAATCCGGTAGCTGATTGCGCCGCTTTCTATCACCAGGGCAGCCCCATCGCACACTTTTGCCACGATGGCCGCATCGATCACGTTTGTGATCGGCGGGGTATCAATGATGATGTAGTCATACTCTGCTTTCGACCGTTCTACCAGATTGGTAAACAGTTCCTCTTCCAAAAGTTCCGCCGGATTAGGCGAATAGGGGCCGGAGAAAATCACATCCAGAAACTCCACATTGGTAGCATAGAGCACTTCGTCCAGTTTCTTCTGACCGCTCAAAAACTGGGACAGCCCAAACACGTCTTTCTCAAGCTGATAACGTGATACCAGAACCGATTTACGGATATCCGCGTCGATCAGCAATACCCTCTTCCCGGTCTGGGCCAGGGAACGTGCCAGAGCGAAGGTGATACTGCTCTTGCCCTCATTCGGCACTGAGCTTGTCATCATTATGACCCGGATATTGCTCCCGCAGAATTGAATATTGGTCCGGAGAGTTTTGATTGCTTCCTCATATGCATAATCACCTGATGTCACATTTTTCAAAGTTATCTGCTGCTTCATGCCCTTTTACCTCTTTTTCTGGACTTTCTGTTTTGTTCGCTCTCTATGCTGCTTTTCTTTACCTTCCGGCGCTTGCCAGACTTTGGATTGCTGCGGTTTTCCTCCCGCTCAGGCACAGCCGCCAGGATGGACAGCTGGAGATATTTCTCCACATCCTCTTCGGTACGGATCGTATCATTCAATATTACCTGAAGGACAATCAGCGCACAGACCAAAAATGCTGCCGCCATTCCACCCATTGCTGCATTTTTTGTGGTATGAGGGCTGCTCTTATTCTCTGACACAATGCCTTCCTCAATGATCTTGGGCGGCGTCATCTCCATGATGTCCCCGATATGGGTGGAGGATACCTTAGCCACAGTGTCTACGATGGCCTTCGCCCGTGCCGGGTCCGGATCTTCGATCGAGATGCTCAATATTCGGGTGTCTGACGGGTTATCCAGCTTTATCGCTGCCTTCAGTTCCTCATATTCCATATCCAGCGCCAGCGTATCGATCACTTCCTGTAAGACAGGACGGCTGGTTGCCACCACCCGGTAATCCTTTGTCAACTGGCTTCCAATCTGCAGGTCTGCCAGCGAAGTCAGGGTCGTCTCTTTTGAAAGTATGTAGACCATCGATGTCGAAGTGTATTTTGGCGTCAGCACTACCTTGCTGTATGCCACGGCCAGTCCGCTTCCCAGCACCAGGGCCAGGATGATCACCCACAGTTTTGCGCGCAGCGCGAAAAATATCTCCCATAAATCAATTTCAATCTCATCATCTGTCTCGTATGCTTTTTCCATCTTCCCTATCCCTTATCTTGTTTTTAAGATTTCCGCACCGGATTCTCCCATCCCCTGGCTAAGAATATCCAATGCATGATTCCGCGTCATAGCGGATAATTGCTCATTCGCATGAGTTTGAAGCCATCGAAGACTTTCGCGGATCTCCGGCGTCCTGTAATCGCGATGGTGGGCATCTGTGCCCAACAGCCCAATCCTGCCTGCCAGAACCTGCCTGCGGCACCATCTGACGTTGCGGTTAAAAAAACCGCCTTCCAGACTTCGATAATTCATCTGCATCATACAGCCTGTTTCGGCAAGTTCTTCCATCTGTCCCTCATCCCGCAGGGCATCATACCGCTCCACATGGGCTACAACCGGGTAAAAACCTGCCAGCATAATTTTTCTTATCCCCTGATACATCTTTTTGTAGGGGGTCTGGGGCATGAACTCCACCAGCACATACCGGCTGTCCGCAAGGGTCAGGGCGTGACCTTCCTGCAGATGTTCCACGATACTGTCAAAATAAAGAATCTCCTGTCCCAGATACACCTTGAAATCTGATGCAATCTTCTCTGCCTCTATAGCGAGCTTTTGGGCTTTCTGTCTGAGCCGGTCCGGGTCCTGCCTGTGGGAATAATGCGGAGTAGCAATCACCGCATGGATTCCCTGCTCATAAGCACAGTTTAGCATCCATCTGGCTTCCTCCCAGTCAGATGCGCCGTCGTCAACGCCTGGCAGGAGATGGGCATGGACATCGATCATCCCTTCCATCTGGTCCTCCTTATGCATCCAGGCGCACATCTTTAAAAGAATCCGGTCCGTTCTTCTCCGGAGCAATCACCAGCTTTTTTTGCAGCTTGCTGCCCGGACGGAACCTGATCTTATAGTGTGCAGGCCTTTTTGTTTTAGGAGAATTCTCATCAAGTCCTGTATTATCCCATTCTTTCGGAATATACACTCCCCATTCCGGCAGAAGAACAACCTCTTCTCCCTGGCACAAAGTTTCAGACATTGTCTTAATCATGGAACGGTATACTTTTTCAATCTGTCCCAACTCCATGCCGGTGTCCTCTGAAATTTTCTGAAACATCTCATTCTGTTTCATAATTATCTCCCATTTCCATCAATTGTCGCTTTTTAAATTATATTCAAGTTAAAAGAAAACGCAAAAAAAGCAGCTTTTACCAAGCTGCTTCATACGTAATTATATTTCATTAAGTTAAGCAACTGGCTGGCATCCTATCTGATATAGATTAGCCCCTATAGTTTTGCGCCACTGTCTTTCAACAATTTTGCTTTCATATTTATTCTATTTTTTATTACTTTATGTGACATAATATAAATTATATCATGTAAACTATACCCTTTATTCCTCAAAACGTCAATAT
>JAPJQL010000037.1 GCA_030825115.1 Lachnospiraceae bacterium | reverse complement strand
ATTTTCAGGGTTTTACATACTGTTCAATCTTCTATTTTCAAGGTTCGCTTTGTTGTTCTTTGTTGTCTCTGTCTCAGCGGCAACTCGTATATAATATCATCCTGTACGACAAATGTCAACACTTTTTTTCATTTTTTTGATTCAATTTTTTTCACCAATTTTTTAATATAAAATCTTCCTATGATCATTGGAGCGAAATGGAAGTATTTTCATAACGGCGGCAGCATTCCTGAACATGCCCAAATCCTGCCGCCGTCCTGCCTCTACGCCCCCTGCAGCACCCCGCGTTTCATCTCAGCCACATACTCCATCAAAGGCACTTTCGCCTCTGTTCCATACTTCTCTATCAGTTTGACAATTGCACTTCCGACGATTGCCCCGTCGGCAATCCCGGCCATTTGTGCAGCCTGCTGCGGCGTATTAATGCCAAAACCGATGGCGGCGGGAAGATTGGTCACTTCACGGATTGATTTAAGAATGCTTGCAAGATCTGTCCGAATCTCACCACGCATACCGGTAACTCCCATCGAAGATACCACATAGATAAATCCCTCAGCCTCTTTCGCAATCTTTTGGATTCTCTGCTCCGAGGTTGGGGCGATCAGGGAGATTACGTCCACACCATGAGCTTTTGCCGTATCTGCCAGTTCCGCCTTTTCTTCGTATGGCATATCCGGCAGGATGATTCCATCCACTCCGAAAGACTGGCATTTTTCAAAAAATGCTTCATATCCATAATGAAACACCGGATTCATATAAGTAAGAAATACTAACGGAATCTGGCTCTTCTCTCTCACGCGCCTTACAATATCAAAAACACCTTCCGTCGTCATCCCCGCTTTAAGCGCACGGATATTGGCATCCTGAATCACTACGCCCTCAGCCGTCGGGTCGGAAAACGGGATTCCGATTTCCACCAGATCTGCTCCCGCCTCTTCCATAGCCAATATATATTCCACCGTCTTGTCTGCTGAAGGGTCTCCGGCCGTCAAAAACGCGATAAATGCTTTTCCGCCTGCAAAAGCCTGTTTTATCCTGCTCATTCGTGAATCTCCTTTCCGCGGTATCTCGCAATCGCCGCTACATCCTTATCGCCGCGCCCGGACAGGCAGATGATGATACTCTCATCCTTCCCCATAGACGGCGCAATCTTTCTGGCATGCGCCACTGCATGGGCGCTCTCAATTGCACAGATAATGCCTTCCGTCCTCGCCAGGTACTCAAATGCATCCACCGCCTCATCGTCCGTCACCGGCACATACTGCGCCCGACCCGTATCGTGTAAGTATGCATGTTCCGGTCCAATCCCCGGATAGTCAAGCCCTGCGGAAATCGAGTACACAGGTGCGATCTGACCGTTGTCATCCTGACAAAAATAAGATTTCATTCCATGGAAAATGCCGACGGAGCCCTTTGCGATCGTAGCTGCGTGCAGGTCTGTATCAATCCCCCTGCCCGCCGCCTCACAACCGATCAGCTGCACCCCTTCATCCTGGATAAAATTGTAAAATGCGCCCATTGCGTTGCTGCCGCCTCCCACACAGGCGACGACAGCCGACGGAAGCCTGCCCTCTTTTTCCAGAATCTGCTCCCTCGCCTCCCTGCTGATCACGCTCTGAAAATCCCGGACCATCATCGGGAAGGGATGGGGCCCCATCACGGAACCGAGGACATAATGCGTATCCGACACCCGGTTGGTCCATTCCCTCATCGTCTCATTTACCGCATCTTTCAGCGTCATCGTACCGCTGGTGACCGGATGCACCTTTGCCCCCAGAAGTTCCATCCGGTATACATTGAGCGCCTGGCGGTCGGTGTCCTCCTTCCCCATATAGACTTCACATTCCAGTCCTAAGAGGGCGGCTGCCGTTGCGGTCGCCACACCGTGCTGCCCCGCTCCAGTCTCGGCGATCACCCTGGTCTTTCCCATCTTCTTTGCCATCAGCACCTGCCCGAGGACATTGTTGATCTTATGGGAACCGGTATGGTTAAGATCTTCCCTCTTTAAGTATATCTTTGCGCCGCCCAGATCCTTTGTCATCTTATCCGCATAATATAGAAGGGACGGTCGGCCTGCATATTCTTTCAGCAGCAAATCCAGCTCCCTGTTAAAATCCGGGTCGTTTTTATAAAATTCATAACACTCCTCCAGACGGATCAGTTCGTTCATCAGCGTTTCAGATATATACTGCCCTCCGTGTATCCCAAATCTTCCTTTATTCATAGCGCACTCTCCTTATCAATATCTCCATTTTCCCGATATCTTTAACCCCTGCCGTCTCCACACCGCTGCTCACATCGATGCCATAGGGAGCGAATCTGCGGATTGCCGGCAAAACGTTGTCTGCATGGATCCCCCCTGCCAGAAACCACGGTTTCTTGATTCTGCCCGCCGCTGCTATCAGCTCATGGTCAAACGTCTTCCCGCCGCCTGCATGTTTCGCATCCAGAAGCAGCATGTCTGCCTCACTCTCCTCCCATTTCCCCAGGGAATTACCATCCTCCATCGGTACGGCTTTTATCACAAGAGTCCCTGGCGGAAGAAGAGATTTCAACTCCCTGACCTCCCCGCAGCCCTCCGTCCCATGAAGCTGTACCGCCCGGATGACCCCTGACAAAACTGCCTCCATGATATCTTCTTTTGCAGCATTGACGTAGACGCCTACCGGACAGATGGACGGATGCAGCTGCCTGCTCAATTCCTTCGCCTCCTGAAAACTCACCCGGCGTTTGCTGGGAGCAAATACAAATCCTGCATATTCCGGCTGAAAGCGGTTGAGCGCCTGCACATCCTGAATCCTTCGGATGCCGCATATTTTAATCTTTGTCATAATCGTTCCTCAGTTTATCCAGCATTGCCTTTTTATCGGTACACCGCATCAGCATTTCCCCGATCAAAACGGCATCGGTTCCATTTTCGCGAAGAAGCTTTGTATCCTCCGGTCCCCGGATCCCGCTCTCTGATACATACAACACGCCGGGCGGAACCAGATTTCTCAACCGGACAGAATTGTTCACATCCACCGTAAATGTCTTCAAATCCCGGTTGTTCACCCCGACGATCCGCGCCCCTGCCCGCAGCGCCCGCTCTGCTTCCCATCCATCATGTGCCTCAGTCAACACGGACAGCCCCAGTTCTTCGGCGATTGCGGCGTATTCTCTCAACTCCCCGTCATCCAGAATTGCACAGATGAGCAGAATAGCCGATGATCCCAGGACTTTTGCCTGATATACCATATACGGGTCTACCGTAAAATCCTTCCGCAGCACCGGAATCCGCACTGCCCGGACGATTTTCTCCAGATACCGGTCGCTTCCCTGAAAATAGTACGGCTCTGTCAGCACGGAGATCGCGGACGCCCCCGCCTCCTCATAGCTTCTTGCAATCTCCACATAGGGAAATGTTTCCGCAATCACCCCTTTCGAAGGAGATGCCTTTTTCACCTCGCAGATAAACGATAACCCCGGCGACCGCAATGCCGTTTCAAAGGGACGGTCCGCACTCTGCGATGCCGTGCCAAAGGAAGACTGCTCTGCCCTTCGCCTGATTTCCTCCAGCGGGACTGCCTTTTTTTCCAGATAAATCCGCTCTTTCGTTCTTGCCGCTATTTCCTCTAATATCATCCTTCTCCCTCCGTCTGTTCTATGATCGCCTGCGCCGAGGCTTGGTATCCCTGCATTTTTTCTATGCCGCCGAACCGTCATTCTGATTGGAAATCCGGGCAAACAGCTCAAGCTGCATCTGCGCCCTGCCGCTGTCGATAATCTCTCTTGCCATCTGGATGCCTTCCCGGATGCTTTCTGCCTTTCCCGCCAGATAGATGGCAGCGCCGGAGTTAAACAGCACCGCATCCCTCTTTGGTCCAGGTGCTCCTGACAAGATTGCTCTGGTAATCATCGCATTCTCCTCCGGGGTACCGCCCGCCAGGTCTTCCTTGCCGCAGCGGGCAAAGCCAAATTCTTCCGGCGTCAGAGTATAAGAGATAAAGGAGCCGTCCCGCACCTCGCATACTTTTGTCGGCGCGCTCATGGATATCTCATCCAGACCGTCCGTTCCGTACACCACCATTGCCCGTTTTACGCCAAGGTTTGCAAGGACCTGCGCCAGCGGTTCCACCAGCGCCTCATCATATACCCCCATCAGCTCCATATTCGCACCTGCCGGATTTGCCAGCGGCCCAAGAATATTGAAGATGGTACGGATTCCCAGCTCTCTGCGGACCGGAGCTACATATTTCATCGCAATATGATAGTTTTGTGCAAACAGAAAACAGATGCCGATCTGCTCCAGCAGAGCCGTGCTGACCTCCGGTCGGACGCCGATGTTCACACCCAGAGTTTCCAGCACGTCTGCCGCCCCGCATTTGCTGGAAGCCGCCCGGTTCCCATGTTTTGCAACCGGTACGCCCGCCGCGGAGATCACCAGAGCTGATGTGGTGGAAATGTTAAAGGAATTAGATCCATCCCCGCCCGTCCCCACGATCTCCAGCACATCCATCTCGTGAAGGAGGCGGACGCAATGGCTTCTCATGGCTGCCGCCGACGCCGTAATCTCCTCCACCGTCTCGCCCTTCATGCTCAGCGCAGTCAGGTAGGAACTCATCTGGACCGCGGTTGCCTTGCCTTCCATGATTTCGTTCATAACCTCCTCCGCTTCCCGATAGCTCAGATCCTCTTTGCGGAATACTTTTAAAATAGCTTCTTTAATCATTGTGCCGTCCTCCTGAATATCTATTTTGTCAAAATTTTATCGTTTTTTCACTCATGCCAGCCCGCAGTAACCCAGGAAATTCCCCATGATGTGCGCGCCCTCCGGCGTCAATATGGATTCCGGGTGGAACTGCAGTCCAAAAACGGGATCGTCGGTATGCTCCACCGCCATGATTTCCCCATCCGCAGCCCGTGCCGTCACCCGCAGTTTTTCCGGCATCGTCGTCTCCACCGCCGCCAGCGAATGATATCTTCCAACCTGAATCTCCTCCCCCATCCCTGCAAACAGCACGCTGTCCCGGTCCGGTCTGATGACGGAAGTCTTTCCATGCATCAGCTGCTTTGCATAAGACACCTCCGCGCCATAAGCCCTGCAGATGGACTGATGCCCCAGGCACACGCCGAGGATTGGAATCCTGCCGCCCAGACGCGTGACGGTCTCGATACAGATCCCTGCATCCTCCGGTCTGCCGGGTCCCGGCGACAGGATGATCGCATCCGGCTTCCTCTGCTCAAGCTCCGCCACCGTGATCTTGTCATTTCGGATGACCCTGATATCAGGTACAATGCCTCCGACCAGCTGATACAGGTTATAAGAAAAACTGTCGTAATTATCAATCAGCACAATCATGATTCCATCCCCTCCTGTGCAGCCTCAAGTGCAGCAAGGACTGCCTTCGCCTTGTTCAGGCACTCCTGATACTCTGTCTCAGGTATGCTGTCCGCCACGATCCCCGCGCCCGAACGGGCATACACCTTATTTCCTTTCGCATAGGCAATCCGGATCGCGATGCACATATCCATATTGCCGGAAAAATCGAGATAACCGACCGCCCCGCCGTAGATGCCCCGCCGGTCTCCTTCTAATTCCCGGATGATTTCGCAAGCCCGGATTTTCGGAGCGCCGGAAAGGGTTCCCGCCGGCAGGATCGCGTCAATCGCATCGATTGCGTCGCACGCTTCCCGAATCTCACCGGTCACGGTGGAACCGATGTGCATGACGTGGGAATAACGTTCCACATTCATGTAGCGCTCCACCTCCACGCTTCCCAGGCGGCTGACCTTCCCGACGTCGTTGCGCCCCAGATCCACCAGCATATTGTGCTCAGCCCGTTCCTTCTCATCGGCAAGCAGTTCTTTTTCCAACGCCCTGTCCTCCTCATCCGACTTTCCCCTCGGTCTGGTACCTGCCAGCGGGTAGGTGCAGAGCCGTCCGTCCTCCAGCTTCACCAGCGTCTCCGGGGACGCCCCTGCGATTTCAATCTCATCACTGGAGAAGTAGAACATATACGGGGACGGATTTGTCGTCCTCAGCACCCGGTAGGCATCTAACAGACTCCCTTCCATCTCAGCCTCCATCCGGTTGGACAGGACCACCTGAAAAATATCTCCTTCCCGGATATAACGCTTTCCCTGCTCTACCATCTCGCAGTACTCCTCTTTGGAAAACATCGGGACAAATCCGCTCTTTAGTTTCAGCGGCCGTTCCGGAGCCGGTACGCCGCGCCGGATCAGATGCACAAGGTTATGAAGTTCCATCTGTGCCTTGTGATACTCCTCTTCCAGCGCATCCGTCCTCATATTCACGATCAGGATGATCTTCTGCCGGAAATGATCAAACGCGATCACCTTATCAAATAACATCAGGTCCACATCCTGAAAAGAATCGTCCCCGGCTTCGCCAAACGTCAGGTCCGGCTCTGCGTATTTGATATAGTCGTAGGAGAAATATCCCACCAGCCCTCCGGTAAATGTGGGAAGCCCGGGAAGCTTCGGACTCTTGTTCTCCCTCAGCACCTGGCGGATGGCATCCCCGGGATGCACAACCTCCTGGCGGATAGTCGCGCCGCCTTTCATCTGCAGCATACCATCCATGCAGGTGATTTCCAGTACCGGGTCAAATCCCAAAAATGTGTAGCGTCCCCATCGCCTGGATTCTTCCACGCTTTCCAGCAGATAGCAATGCCTGCTGACCTGCTTTAAGATCCGCAGCACCTCGATCGGGGTGCGGATATCCGCATAGATTTCTTTTGTGACGGGAATTCGTCTGTAATCACCTCTCGCTGCGATTTCCCTCACCTGCTCCAGTGTCATCATGCTGTTCTCCTCCTGCCCGGGACTGTTTTGGTCCCATAAAATTTTAAAAAACTCGCGGATTTCACAGGACACACGTTCTATGAAATCAAAAAATCCCGCCCCTGACAGACTCTCCATACAGGAAAATCTGTCAAGGACGGGATATCCTACCATTTTGATAGAGTACCACCCGCGGTGCCACCTTGATTCACGGTTTCTCGACGAAATCCGTGCGCTTAACGGAATACCAACATATTCCCGGCAACTGACGTATGCCCTACGTCGCAGAATACTCAGCCGGAAATCTGTCCCAGCCTTTGACTGCGCCCTCAGCGGTCCATTTAACAAGCTGCGTTCTGACGGTTCTCAGCCTCCCGTCTCTCTGTAAGTGCACGATTTGTTTTTATCTCCGCTTCATCGGTTTAAAGTGTTATTCGGTTGATGATTTTTTGTTATTCTAATCTCTTTTTATGCATTTGTCAATCTTTTTTGCACAATTTTTCTATTTTTTCCGTCTCCAGCGTAAACCAGAACTCCACGCCGCCTTCCACATTGGCTGCCCCGCAGCTCTGATCATGGGCGTCCATGATCGCCTTGACGATGGACAGACCAATCCCGCTTCCGCCGTAAGCACGGGTTCTCGCCTTGTCCACCTTGAAAAACTTCGTCCACAGATTCGGGATATCTTCCTCCGGTATCGGCTCGCCCGTATTAAAGACGCTCACCTTTACCTGTCCCTTTTTTTCCTCCTCCGCCCGGATGCGGATCTTCCGTTCTCCGTCCAGGTGGTTCATCGCGTTATTGAGGTAGTTTGTCACCACTTCCTCAATCTTAAATTCATCCGCCCACACATAGAGCGGACCGGAAGGCTCATATTCCACCACGGCGCGGTTCTGCTGGATCAGGATGCTTGCCGAGTTCCGAATATCCCCAATCAGTTCCGTGATATCAAACCGGTCCTTAACCGGCGTGTCATTTCCAAATTCCAGCGCCGTGAGCGTGAGAAGCTGCTTCACCATCTTATTCATCTTGCCGGCCTCATCCATGATCACCTCGCAATAATAATTCCGGCTCTCCTCATCCTCGCACATCCCTTCTACCAGCCCTTCCGCATACCCCTGGATCAGGGCGATCGGCGTCTTCAGCTCATGAGAAACATTGGCGATAAATTCCTTCCGCATCTCATCGACCTGAATCTTTTCCTCGATATCTTTTTGGAGGATCTGGTTGGCTTCCTGCAGTTCCTTTATCGTCTCTTTCAGCTTAGCAGACAGGATGTTCATGCTCCTCCCCAGGATGCCGATCTCATCCTCGGCATCGCCCTCGTAGCTTGCCTCAAAATCCAGATGGGACATCCTCTCTGACAGAGACGCCAGACGCATGATCGGCTTCGTCACCTGTCTCGTCACAAAATACATCAGGATACTGCCCATAAACAGAGCGAGGATTCCCACATATGCCGTAAACCGGTTGGAAAGGGCAGCGCTGTCCCGGATGCTGGCAAGAGGCATCTGCATGATGAACATCGTGCTGTTATCGGAGAAAAATCCCCAACCTTCCATGTAAGCAGAACTGGAGTGAAAATCATAATTTTTCTCCACGGTGTAATTCTCATGCTCCGCCAACACCTCAGACTGTCCGCTCCCAATCCCCAGAATATACCGCTGCACCTTCTGGGCCAGCCAGTCGCTCTCCCTCGCCGATGGAAGCAGGGCGTTGCCGGTAATACTGTCCACCAGCACGATCGACATGTTATGCTTCTCGCCGAACTCCCGGATTGTGCCGAGCAGGCTGTTTTCTCCCAAAACGTTTGAAATCTCCGCTTCCCGTTCTGACCGTTCTTGCGAGACATCCTTCCGGCTGCCTTTCCTCGCCCCATCTTTCGTTTTCCGGCCGCTTCCTGTGCCTCCGTCAGGAGAATCCGCCTCGCCCGGCGATACCTTCTCCTGACCCATATTCGTATTCCACAGCGCCCGCTCGGCAGCTACCTCTCGGGCGATCACGTCCCCGATGTCTTCTCCCGCAGCCACTTTGTCCATGACCACCTGATCCAGGCGGGCATAGGCCTTCTCCATCGCAGCCAGCTTCTGGCTGGTATAATACCCTTCCAGCCACCAGTTATTGATTGCCCAGATAGCAAGCAGCATTGCCGCCATGATTCCGACGAAGATAATCATGATCCGCCGTCTGATCGACCGTTTCATCCGTTCACCTCAAATTTGTACCCCATCCCCCAGATGGTCTTGATATAATCCCCCTTCGCCCCCATCTTGCTGCGGAGCTTCTTCACATGGGTATCGATGGTCCTGGCATCGCCAAAATAGTCATAGTTCCATACGTGGTTTAAGATTTTTTCCCGCGACAGGGCAATCCCCTGGTTCTCCACAAAATAGGACAGCAGTTCAAATTCCTTATAGCTCAAATCCACCGGCTCCCCGTCGATCGTCACCTGGTGCGCCGCCTTATCAATGCGGATGCCGCCCACATCCGCCGCGTCCGTACCGGCTCCCCTGGTCCGGCGCAGGATGGCCTCAACCCGCGCTACTAAGATCTTTGGGCTGAACGGCTTGGAGATATACTCGTCCACGCCCAGTTTGAACCCCTGCAGCTCATCCCGCTCCTCGCTTCTCGCCGTCAGCATGATGATGGGGACCTGGGAATACTGGCGCACCGTCTTACACACCTCCCAGCCATCCATCTTCGGCATCATCACATCAAGAAGAATCAACGCAATGTCTTTTTGCTCGAAAAAGAGATCCACCGCCTCCTCGCCGTTCTCCGCCTCAA
Source organism: Lachnospiraceae bacterium (assembly GCA_030825115.1). Taxonomy (GTDB): domain Bacteria; phylum Bacillota; class Clostridia; order Lachnospirales; family Lachnospiraceae; genus Brotaphodocola. Next base: position 23,680 of record JAPJQL010000037.1, on the reverse strand, counting down.
TCACCTGAAAACCTTTTACGGTCAGGAAGTCTTTTACCAGCTTCCTCATCCTGGCTTCGTCGTCCACAACCAGTACTTTTAACGTCTCCATCGGTTCCCTCCTGTATCTTAACCGGGCATGTTTCTCCGAATCATAGTGTGCCCATTGATTGCTTTTGAATTTATTGTAGCAGATAATTTTGAGGTTTTCTACTTTTTCACAGAGATTTCACAGTTGCCTTCGCCTTCCTCCAACTCCTCCAAAAACGGCGAATACATCATAATCGCCGAATTCTTCACAACCAGCCGCTCCCCCTCCAGATACTCTTCGCCCACCTTCACGACCAACTGGAAATCTTCCCCGGTATCATTCCGTATCATCAAGTCTCCGTGCGGATAAAAGCAGGTCGCCCCGCTGCCAAATGGCTGAGTCCGGTTGGAGTCCGGGAATACATCATATCCGTGGCGGTGCCGCTCAATCACCGTCAGCGGCGTATGGAGCGTCATCCAGAAGATCAGGTTGGACATCTGGCACAGGCCCCCGCCCGTCCCCGCCGTAAATGTGCCGCTCTTTAACACCATCCCGTCCACATAGCCTTTCCGCCGGGACGGTTTCCCGATCAGCTTCCAATAGCTGAACACCTCGCCCGGATGGACAATGACGCCGTCCAGCCGCCGGGACGCAAGTTTCAGATTGACAATCTTATTGTGCCGCATCCACATGTCAACATCCTTCAACCGGCGAAGCAGCGGCGTCCTGTGAGAGCAGCAGACATAGGGAAGCACCGTATCCGACGGTCCTCCGGCAAAAAGACGTTTCATCCTGATCCACATAAAACGTCTCAGCAAACCGTAATACAAAAACCCCAGGCGGCTTCTGACCGCAGAGCGCCTGATGGGTTTTTCAATCGTCTGGTATCTCATAGGTCCTCCCTTCTGCAAAACCGGCTGCACGCATCTGTTTTCAGTATGCCCCCATTGTAACAAAAGGCGGCAGAGAGTGCAACCTGCAGAACAAATCCCGCCCGCAGGGATTCTCTGAAATCAAAAAACGCTGCAAAACAGATCTGACCATCTGCCTTACAGCGTTCTCCTTTATCATGTTATTCTTCTGTCTGGCTCACTTCAATCCCCAGCTCATCCAGCTGTTTTCCATCAACCGGAGTCGGCGCCTCGCACATCAGGCAGGACGCGTCCTTCACCTTCGGGAATGCGATCACCTCACGGATGCTGTCGCTGCCGCTCATCAGCATTGCCACACGGTCCAGACCATACGCCAGACCGGCGTGCGGCGGAACTCCGTACTTGAATGCGCTCAAAAGGAAGCCAAACTGCTCCTCGGCCTGCTCCGGCGTAAAGCCCAGCACCTCAAACATCTTGGACTGGATATCGCTCTGGTGGATCCGGACAGAACCGCCGCCCAGCTCCGTACCGTTCAGCACGATATCATAAGCTTTTGCGCGGACTGCGCCCGGATCGGTGTCGATCAGATGCCAGTCCTCTTCCATCGGCATGGTAAATGGATGGTGCATCGCCGTATACCGGCCCTGCTCCTCCGAATACTCAAGAAGCGGGAACTCCGTCACCCACAAGAACTTGAAGTCATCCTTTTTCAGCAGGTCAAGCTGTCTTGCCAGCTCAAGGCGCAGATTGCCCAGCACATCCCAGACCACTTTATTCTTATCTGCGGCAAACAACAACAAATCTCCCGGCTTGCCGCCCATCGCTGCAACCAGCGCCGCAAGCTGCTCCTCCGTCATAAACTTGGCAAAGGAAGACTTGTAGCTGCCGTCCTCATTGATCGCAAGGTATGCAAGCCCTTTTGCCCCAAACCCTTTTGCAAACTCAACCAGCGCGTCTATCTTCTTGCGCGGCATTCCGCCCTGCCCCTCGGCATTGATGCCGCGGACAGAACCGCCGTTCTCCAGCGCGCCCTTAAATACGACAAATTCACAATCCTTCACCACATCGGAGACATCCTTTAACTCCATCCCAAACCTCAGATCCGGCTTGTCGGAACCAAAACGGTCCATCGCCTCTTTCCAGGTCATCCGCGGGATTGGCTGCGGAATCTCCACATCGAGCAGCTCTTTAAACAGCTTGTACAGCAGTCTCTCATTTACATCCAGTACGTCATCGACGTCCACGAAGGACAGCTCCATATCGATCTGGGTAAACTCCGGCTGGCGGTCCGCACGCAGATCCTCGTCACGGTAACATCTTGCAAGCTGGAAGTAGCGGTCATAACCGGAACACATCAAAAGCTGTTTGTAGATCTGCGGAGACTGCGGCAGCGCATAAAAACTGCCCGGATGCACACGGCTTGGCACCAGATAATCGCGGGCGCCCTCCGGCGTGCTCTTGATCAGCGTCGGCGTCTCAATCTCCAAAAATCCTTCCTCTGCCAAAAACTGGCGGGTCAGGATCGCAATGTTGCTTCGTAAGATCAGGTTTCTCTGGATATCCGGTCTTCTCAGGTCCAGATAGCGGTATTTCAGGCGCAGCTCTTCCTTGGTCTTGGAATTTTCCTCGATTGGGAATGGCGGAGTCTCGGACTCAGAAAGAGTCCGCAGGCTCTTGGCCCGCACCTCGATCGCACCGGTCGCCAGGTTCTCATTCACACCGCCGGAACGGGCCTCCACCACGCCGGTAACAGCGATCACGAACTCACTTCTCAGCTTCTCAGCCTTTGCAAAGCTCTCCGCACCGCATTCGCTCTCCTCAAAAATGATCTGCAGCAGACCGGAACGGTCCCTCAAGTCCACAAATATGATACCGCCCTTGTTCCTGCTCTTCTGAACCCAGCCCATCACGGTCACTTCCTGACCGATATTCGCGGTGCTGACTTCCGTACATCTGTGGGACCGCTTCAGCCCCAGCATTGATTCTGCCATGATTTTCTCTCCTCACTGTCCGTAATTGCACTGTATCTGCATATTTCGTAATTATTTCAGCGCTTCTTTATAAAATTCAACGAATTCCGTATATCCCTCTTTATTTAACTGCTCCTTCTGGAACTTCTTATTCTTGTTCATCTGGGATACCAGTACCTGCACGCCGTCTTTGCGCTCCTGCATCGCCTGTTTGATAATCTCGCCAAACCTTGCGCCGTCCACGCCCTTTTCAATCAGGTACGCTTTCTTTGGCGCTCCGCCAGGAACCCTGCCGCCCTGATCCATCAAGATCGTAACGATCCGCTCAAACCCGATGGAAAATCCGCAGGCCGGAGTTTCCACGCCGGTAAATTTGCCGATCATCTTGTCGTAGCGTCCGCCGCCCGCCACAGAACCGCCGAATCCTTCCATGGAAACCTCAAATATCGTCCCGGTATAGTAGGACATCCCGCGCACCAGAGTCGGGTCAAACTGCAGCGTAAACTCAGTCTCGGCAACATCCGTCACCGTGTCCATGATATAGGCAAGGTTCTCTGCCACCTCAGCCGGAAGTGCGCCGGCCGCAGAAAGCGTCTCCCCCAGCGCCCGCACGCCGGAAGCGTCCAGGCTCACGCTGCCAAGCAGTTCCATATACTGTTTCACGCCGTCTGCGTCATGTCCGGCCTCAAGCAGTTCCTTCTCAACACCGTCATATCCGATCTTGTCCATCTTGTCCAGGGTGATGAACACCTGCTCCAGGGAATCCTCGGCAAACCCGCAGTACAGCGCCATGCCCCTTAAGATCCCACGGTCATTGATCCTCACCGTAAATGCGTTGTCCGGGCAGATCTTCCCAAGCGCCGTCGTCGTCGCCAGGATCAGCTCAATCTCCGCCAGACAGGTCGGGTCGCCCAAAATATCGATATCGCACTGCACAAACTGGCGGAAACGCCCTTTTTGCGGACGGTCCGCACGCCATACGCTTCCCATCTGGAGCGCCTTAAACGGCGCGGGAAGCTGAGCTGCGTTGTTCGCATAGTATCTGGAAAGCGGCACGGTCAGATCATAGCGCAGACCGCTGTCCACCAAGTCATTCTCACACTCCGCCGTCTCAAGGTTCAGCTTCTCGCCGCGCTTTAATACCTTAAAGATCAGCTTTTCGTTATCCCCGCCCTGCTTGCTGGTCAGGTTCTCAATATGTTCCACACACGGGGTCTCAATCTGGGTAAACCCAAATCCCCGGTAAGTCTCTTTAATCTGGTTAGTGACATATTCCCGCACCTGCATCTCCGCAGGCAGGATGTCCCTCATGCCGGTAACCGGCTTTTTCTTCAATGCCATAGCCTTTTCTCCGTTTCCTTCGGTTATGATACCGTTTTGCTTTACGATTATACTATTCTCCTGCTCAAATAGCAACTTTTTTTGAATGATTTGCTGCTACTGCAAAGCCTGGTAAGTATGCCACGCCTTCTTCTTCGCCAGCGGCACCTCATCCCTGGATGCATCCGGGTCCCTGGTCCAAAGACCAAAAGCGCCGCCCACAGCCTCCTGGCTCGCCGCGTCCACCTGGCGGCTGAGGTAAAATCCGTCGATGAACGGATTCGCCTTCACGATCTCATAGGCCGCCTTGATGGCCTCAGCCTGGCGTTCCTCCCCGTTTTCACATGCAGAAGTAAATCCCTGCTCCGTCAGGATCAGGCGGCGGACCGACCCGTCCGGCGCAAGCATGTCTGCATTCTGCATATAATTCGTAAGGACATCCATATTTTTCAGGTTGATGTTCGGCGTGTTCAGATCAAAAGAAATGCCGTCATCATCCAAAAATTCCGGTTTTGTAAAAAAATGGACCGGATATGCATGCCACGCGATCCCGTACTCGGTATCTTTTATCAGCTCATTCAGCTTTGGCAGATATTCCTTCACCGTATACCGCGCCGGATCGCTGGCCTTTGCGTTCCATCTCATATCAAAAGGAATGAATACGCGCGCCTGGGGATTGACCTTTTTTATCTCCTCATAGAAGATACGGAACGTCTTCGCATAGCTCGCCGCATGCTCATCCATATCCATGATCCCGTTGTAATCCCATGACACCGCATCGTTGACCTCATTTCCGATCACCCAGTTGGATACCGAATCTGCATAATGCCTTGCCACGCCCCTTGCATAGGAGCGGACTGCCCGCTCCCCTTCCGCGGTCGTAGAATGAAACGCATAGTTCCCAACGCCTTCCACCGGCTGGCCAACCGGCAGCAGATCCGAATCCGGCGCGCCGAAATTATTGAGCAGGATCATCGTCATCGTAATCCCGTTGCGTCTGCAGGTATCTGCCAGCGGGTCAAACGAATTCGTGTTCTGGTAAGAGGCCAGATTGCACACAACCTGCTTGCAGCCCAGGTTCACAATATCATTCAGCATATTCTGATCCTGGGTTGAAATCAAAATTCCTTTTTTGCTCGCCGGTTCCTGATAGAACGCAAAGGACGGCATCCCCATAGACACCACCATAGAAGCCGATACCACGATCCCCACCATTTTTTTCCATACTCGTCTCATAAAATCTTCCCCCTATCCCAATTCTTTTTCTTTCCGCCCGATCATCTCATCGATCCGGCTGATATACTGCTCCACATCCTTTACATTCTCCACCCGCTCCAGACGGTTTTCATCCGGGTACAGGATTTTCGTTGTGGTCCCCGCGCCGCAGCCGATGATCGTCTGCTTCTCTTCCATGATCAGGACGTTATAGATACAGGCTTTTCCCTTCGCCGCATATCCCACATTTTCAAAGTTCCCCGCCATATTCTTCTGCCGGTACAGATAATAGGGCTCCAGCCCCATCTCGCGGGCGTACTGTGCGGTCAGGTCTATCATCTCCTGGGTATTCACGATCTTTAAGTCCTTATAGACTTCTTTCATCGTGTTCAGCCTCGCCGCCCGCTTGATCGCCAGGGAATGGACGGTAACGCTGTCCGGCGCAAGCGCCCTGATCTCCTCCATCGTCGCCCGCACATCCGAAAGCTCCTCCTCCGGCAGCCCGATGATCAGGTCCATATTGATGTTGTCAAATCCCATCTCCCTCGCAAGCCAGAAGCAGTTCTTCACGTCCTCCACCGAGTGCCGCCGCCCGATCAGGTTCAGTGTCTCCTGCTTCATGGTCTGGGGATTGATGGATATCCTGGTCACCCCATGCTTTTTCAGAACCGCAAACTTCTCCCTCGTAATGCTGTCCGGTCTCCCCGCTTCCACCGTAAATTCCTGTACCCCGGAAAAATCAAAGGTCGCCTTCAGCTTTGCGATCAGCTCGTCCAGATCCTCCGCAGACAGGGAGGTCGGCGTACCTCCGCCAAAATACACCGTATCCAGCGGACAGCCTTTTTTCTTTTCCGCCACATACTCCATCTCCTGATAAAGCGCGTCCAGATAAAGCCGGGTGCGCCCCGCCCATTTTCCGATCGGATAGGAGGTAAACGAGCAGTACAGGCAGGTCGTCGGGCAGAACGGGATCCCGATATACAGGCTGTACCCATTCTGGTAGTCAATCGTAGACAAAAGCTCCTTCTCCCGCTTCGCGATCTCGATGCTGAGCGCAATTTTTTCCTCGCTGGTAAAATACGTCTTCTTCATGTAGGAATAGATCGCTCCCTCATCCATCCCCTCATCCAGCTTCTTCATCGCAATCTTGGTCGGGCGGATCCCCGTCAGTGTTCCCCACGGCAGGCTCTTACCCGTCTGTGCCTTCAAAATAACATAAAGCCTTCTCTTGATCCGGTTCTTCGTCTCCACCCGGTCGTCCGGGTCCACCTCGATCGGCTCGTCAAACACCGCAAATTCCTGCCGCTCTTCCGGGGACGCATCCCACAGGCGAAACTCCATCTTCCCCCGCGCCACAAGGAACAGCTTATACGTCCTGCGGTCTTCGCTAAACTGGCCGACGACCGCGACCGCGGCATCCTCATCCCGCTCATATACAAAGCTCTCCCCCGGATAGAATGCCATCAAAAGCTCCCGGATATCCTGCTCATAAGCATTATCATTCAGTAAAATCGCTATCATTTTTATTCCTCTCCCGTATGCTGCTGATTCCGGCGGCGGTACACCGCAACAGGATTATACTGCTTCTCATGGCCGATCGTCGTCGGGTCCCCATGGCCCGGATACACCATCGTGTCCTCCGGCAGGACAAACAGCTTATCTAAAATCGACCTTATGATCGCCGCTGAATTTGCCGTCGGCAGATCCGTCCTTCCCAGGGAGTCTGCAAACAGCGTATCTCCGCTGAGCAGCACGCCCTCAGACTCCACCAGATAGCAGACCGAGCCTGCCGTATGTCCCGGCGTAAAGATCACCTTCCACTGAAATCCAATCAGCTCCAGCACTTCACCGTCCCGCAAAAGACGGTCCGCCGAAAGACCGATCTGGTCCCCGCCAAAGGTACCGGACAGATTCAGTGACGGGTCCAGAAGCATGGCATCCTCATCCATGCCCGCATAGACCTTGCAGTGGAACGCACGCCTGATATCATCCGTCGCCAAAATGTGGTCAAAATGGCCATGTGTCAAAAGAACTGCCGTCGGCGTAATCCCCAGTTCCCGGCATTTGTTCAGGATATATGCGGCATTGTCCGCCGGGTCAACGATGACCGCCTCTTTTGTCTTCTCATTGTAAATCAGATAACAGTTGGTACTGACCTGCCCCAAGACGCAGGTTTTCATTCGAAAATCACTCATCATGATCGGTTCCTTTCTCAACTCAGATAACATACACTCTTTTTATTTTACCACTGATTCCACGGCTTGTCTCGGAAATTATTCATCTGTCCAAAAGAATATCCAAAAGAAAAACTGCGAAGATGGCTACCCCGCAGTTCTCTCTATATCTAATATTCCTTCAATCTGCCTCAGCTTATCCGTCAGCCGGTTCAGCTCCTCGATCCCATGGATATCGAAGGTCATGATGATCGTCGCCTTCCCCTGCTTGCTGGTACGCACGTTCATAGAAGTGATATCGATCTGCCCCTCCGTAAATACTTTGGAGATATCCACAAACATCCCGATCCGGTTGTTCGCATAGATCTGGATCTCCGTCGTATACCGCTCTTTGCTGGTATTGCTCTCCGGAGTCTGCCATTCCGCATCGATCAGCCGCACCCGCTCGTCTTCCGGCAGGTTGATGATATTGGTACAGTCGGTGCGGTGGATGGAAACGCCGCGCCCCCTCGTGACAAAGCCGACGATCTCATCTCCCGGCACCGGGCTGCAGCAGCGTGAGAACCGCACCGCCACGTCGTGGATTCCCTTTACGACGATACCGCTCTTGCCCTTTTTGGATACCGGAACTTTACTGGTCATGTCCCCGATCCCGTCCAGGATATTTTTGTCGGTCACTTCTTTTTTGAGCTTTTTCTCCCGCTCATCCACCATCTTGTTGATGACCTGGCCTTCTTTCAGTCCGCCATGCCCGATGGAGGCAAGCACCGATTCCCAGTCGCGGAACGCATAGCGCGCCATCACTTTTTCCTGGTACTCCGGTTTGTTGATATCCGGGTAGTTGATGCCCTTCGCCTTGCAGTAGCGGTCGATCATCTCCTTGCCCCGAAGGATGTTGTCCTCCTTCAGCTCCGTTTTGAACCACTGGTTGATCTTATTCTTCGCCTGTGTGCTCTTGACCAGGGAGAGCCAGTCGCGGCTCGGTCCCTTGGAGTTCTGGGAGGTGATGACCTCGATCCGGTCGCCGTTTTGGATCACATAGTCGATATTCACCAGACGGCCGTTGACCCTTGCGCCTACCATCTTGTTGCCTACGGCGCTGTGGATGGAGTAAGCGAAATCGATCGGTGTAGAGCCGCTTGGCAGCGTCTTCACGTCGCCGGTGGGCGTAAAGCAATATACGCTGTCGGAAAACAGATCCAGATCGCTCTTGATCAGGCTTAAAAACTCCTTGTTATCCGACATGTCCGTCTGCCACTCCAAAATCTGGCGCAGCCAGCTGAGCTTCGCCTCCTCATCGCCCGCAGCGATCTTGCCGCTCCCGCTCTCCTTGTACTTCCAGTGGGCCGCAATACCGTACTCCGCAGTCCGGTGCATCTCGTATGTCCGGATCTGGATCTCAAAGGGCTGCCCGCTGCTGCCGATCAGCGTCGTGTGGAGGGACTGGTACATATTGGGCTTCGGCATCGCAATATAGTCCTTGAACCGTCCCGGAATCGGCTTATACAGCTCATGGATAACTCCCAGCGCCGCATAACAGTCTTTGACTGTATCCACGATGATGCGGACAGCAAACAGATCGTAGATCTGGTCCAGGGTCTTATCCTGGTTCACCATCTTCTTGTAAATACTAAAGAAATGTTTGACGCGCCCGTCGACTTTTGCCTTGATCCCCGCCTCTTTTACATGGGAGGAGACTTCTTTGACGATTCCGTCCACAAATGCTTCCCGGGCTTCTTTTCTCAGGGAGATCTTCTCAGCCAGGTCATAATATACATCCGGTTCCAGATACTTCAGAGAAAGGTCATCTAACTCCACCTTGATCTTGGAAATACCGAGGCGGTGGGCGATCGGAGCATAGATGTCCATCGTCTCCCTTGCCTTCTCCTTCTGCTTCTCCGGCTTCATGTACTGAAGAGTACGCATATTGTGAAGGCGGTCGGCAAGCTTGATCAGGATGACACGGATATCCTTTGCCATAGCAAGGAACATCTTCCTGAGGTTCTCCGCCTGAATCTCCACTTTATCCATCGACCAGGACAGCTGGGTCAGCTTGGTAACGCCGTCCACCAAAAGCGCGACCTCAGACCCGAATATCGAAGTTACCTGGTCCAGGGTCAGCACGGTATCTTCCACCACGTCGTGAAGGATGCCTGCCACGATCGTCTCCTTATCCAGCTCCAGGTCGGCAAGAATGATGGCAACACAAAGCGGGTGAATAATGTAAGGTTCACCCGACTTTCTCTTCTGGTCCTTATGGGCCTCATAAGCAATTGTATATGCTTTTTCAATTAATGATATATCATCGGATGGATGATACTTCCGGATACTTTTTATCAATTCCTGATACAGTTCTTCCGGGCTGGTAAAATCCGCCGGATTCTCCAGTTCCACATCCACCCGCTCCATTGCCAGTTCTTCTGCCATAACAAAGCCACCTTTTTTTGCGCATAGTTATTTCTACATTATAAGTATTTTTGTCGTAAAATGCAAGTATCTTCTTGAATTGTCGGGTTTTTGGGCCGTAAACGTCTAATCTGCTTTCTGTTCCTTCACGATCAGCAGAGAATAATATCCCGCCTGTTCATCGATCTCCTCCACCGACCGGCAGATCTTTTCATTCTCCATTCCGCAGTTTTCCACCATCCTGGCTTCCAGGCCTGCTTCCTGAATCAGTTCTTTCACATGGCCGATATTTTTTCCCATCTTCATGATGACCTTCGTACCCGGAAGTTTCAGCCCCTCGTCAATCTGACCCGGCTGTGACAGGATGTGAATGCGGTCCGAATTCTCCGCAAGCCCGATTCCAAGCCTGGCCGCCGCCGCACAAAAAGACGGGATTCCGTTGACCAGCTCCGCCTGATACCCCCGTCCCGTGATCAGCCTGTGTATGTACAGATATGATGCATACACAGTCACATCGCCCAGATTCAGGAACGCGACGTCTTTTCCGGCATCCAGGTACGCAGCCACCCGGTCTGCGGCCTGCTCATGGCTCCGCCTCAGGACATCCCGGTCCCTCGTCATCGGCATCGCCACGGCAAACGCCTCTTTCTCTTCCAGCTCCGGCACTGCCTGTACCGCTATCTTATAAGCGATGCTGTCCCGATAGTCTTCCCCCGGAACGACGACAGCCTCACACGCTTTGATGAGCCGGACCGCCTTTAAGGTGAGCAGTTCCGGATCGCCCGGACCAACGCCAATCCCATATAAGACGCCTTTGGCATTTGTCATTGTTTTTTCTGTCAGCATTGATTGATTTCTCCTTTATCCCAGCGTTCTCGCCTGTATCTTTCTTTGTAAATATATAATTATACGGAAATGCTCATTCGGTGTCAATAGAGCGTGAAGCCATGAATTCTTCGGATGCCTGATTTTGTGCGCCAGCTTGATCAGATATACAAAGTAAGTTCTGGAAACGTTTGCAGTTCCTCTTTGATTGTGTGCATAAATTCTAAAATGATCTGATTTTTGGAAGGCTCTGTCCTCCCCTTCAGATAATATATAATTCTCTCTGGCGGGGCTTCATACATGGTGTGATGGCTTATGTAGCTAAATTTTGACAGATTATGAGCAACCGTAAGAGGCACGACCGCCCAGGTATCCTTCCACAGGAGAAAATCTTCCAGTAGCGTCATCTGGTCCAGAAACATTTTATAAGCAGAATACGGTTCGAACCAGAAATCATGCCAGATGTCAAATTCCGGATTCCAGGGAAGACGTATCTCATCCTCCGGGTTCAGCTCGGAAGGATGGACAACCGGGGCATAGGTACGGCTTTTATTAGCGACCAGTACCATCGGCTCTTTAAATGCAGGGATGGTTTCCACACTTTTGTGATACATATCATCAGAAATAAATGCAAGATCGACAGAGCCTGTATCAATATACTGATATGCCTCCAGTGAATGATAGTTGTGGAAACATATACGGATTTCAGGATTTATTGCGGCAAACTTGCGAAAAACAGACGGAAAAATATAGGTGCTGATACTCCCAACCGATGAAATATTCAGGATATTTGTCCTGTTCAAATGATTGATTTCCAGTGCATCTTGCCATACATGCATCCATTCCTTAGCCACACGGATGAATGCCGCCCCTTTTTCTGTGAGGACAAGATTTCTCTGCCCTTTTCTTCTCTCAATCAACGTATATCCGAGTTCCGACTCCAGCGCCTGGATCCGGCGGCTGAGAGCTGGCTGGGAAATAAAAAGAGACTTTGCCGCAGCTGAAATAGAACCAGCCCGAACAATCTCGATAAATGCTTCAATTTCTAATTTTGTCATGGGCATATTCCTTACAATTTTTCACTAATATAAAGTAATGGTTATATATTAGCATGAAAATATCTATTTTACAATCATATTATGCTCATGTAATATGGAAGAGAGTTGAACGAATTGTTGTAAAAGAAACCAGGAACCAGGAGGCAATACATTGCAGAAAAATCAATTATTAAATCGTTTATTTTTTATCGTACTTTGTGGAATCGGAGGAACTACATATGCTGTCCAGAAACTTGGTCTGGCAACAGGTCTTCCTCTATGGTCCGCCGGAATGAGATTTTTGATCGCGGCGGTAATTCTGGCAGCCTGGGGAATCTGCAAGAAAAAACTTGTTTATGACAGGCAGTCAATCCGCGCGGGAATACAGTATGGAGTATTGTATTTTGCAATTCCTTTTGGAATCGTATATTGGACAGGCCAATATCTCCCCAGCGGACTCCTCTCTGTTTTGTCATCCAGTGTAGCCGTTTTTTCTATCATTTTTCAATTTTTATTGTACGGACAAAAGACAGGTAAGCAGCAATTAAAAGGAATTGCACTTTCAACAGCGGGAATCATATGCATTTTCTTCAACTCGTGTCTCTCAGATTACAGCAACGATATGGCAGGTTATCTGGTGATATCCATAGCTGCCTATGCCGGAGCTGCCTACGCCACAGCAGCACTCAAGACAAACGTAAACGGAATCGTCCCGTACTCCTTTAATACCGTAGCACTGCTGGCAGGAGGAGTCATTTTATGTGCAGTCAGTCTTTTGTTTGAACATGGAACCCGTTCTTTTTATGGAACTTCGCTGGTCGCGTTATTATATTTAGCTTTTGCCGGTTCCTTACTCGCAACAAGGATAACCACATATCTGATGAGGCAATGGGATGTCGCTCAGGTAACGGCCTATCGTTTTATCTCACCCGTTGCCGCTTTATTGATTGGCTTCTTGTTGTTTGGGGAACGCTTATCTTTTCATGAGTTGATGGGGGCGGTTTTTATCCTGTCAGGAATTGCCATGATCAATAAATGATACATAACCATGTTTTCTCAAGCTGCCACTCCTCAGATCCGCTCCGCCGCCAGCGCATGTTCCACATACATCCTGCGGATCCCCGGATACTCCCCCAGGCCTTTCATCAGGCACTCCACCTGATACCCCGCCTGCCCAAACCGGTATTTCCAGGATGTTTCCCCGTCCCCTGCCATGTCCTTCACCGCATGGTTTCCGGCGACCACCATAAACGGGGACAGCAGCACACGGTCCGGCCTTCTTTTTTTCACCAGCTGCGTCATATGCTCCATCGTCGCGGAGGCCTCAACCGTTCCCACCAGAAAGTCTTCCAGACCTTCCTCAAAAAACGCCTGCTGCAGCTTCTCGTAAGCTTCATTTGCCACATGCTCCGTGCCATGTCCCATCAGCAGGATATCAGTACCCGGTCTGCGGTATCCTGCCAGGGCTTCTCCTATAATCCCTGCAGCCCTGCAAAAATCTTCTCCGCCGCCCAGAAGCGGTTCCCCGCACCTGATCACATCGAACTGACCGCGAAACCGCTCCAGGATCTCCATCATACCGTCATATTCAAAGCCGCGTATGACATGGGTCGCCTGCACCACAACTGTCCGGTATCCATCCTGAACCAGACGGGTAAGAGCCTGCTCCACATTGTCAATCCGGATACCGTCCCTGCTCTTTAGGATACGGATGATCGTCGGGCTGGTATAGGCCCGCCTGAACTCATATCCCGGAAATGCCGCCCGGATATCCTGTTCGATCGCATCGATGGTTTTTCTTCGTGTTTCTTCATAACTGGTCCCGAAACTGATCACCAGAAGCGCTTTTTTCCTCTGCTCCATCTGTCGTCTCATCCCTTTCCCGGCCTGCTATTCCCGCCACACTACAGTCTCATCAAACGTCTTCCTCGGTCTTGCGGCAGGCGCCTCATCTGCATATCCGACCGCCAGCGCGGCAGCCAGAGTGCCGTCCTCCTGCAGCCAGCCGCACAGTTCCCGGTATGCAAAATATGTGTCACAGATCCACAGGCTGCCAAGCCCAAGCTCCGTGGCTGCCAGCGTCATATTTTCAATCGCAGCCCCGATCGACTGCGCGTTGCAAATATCGAAGATGCGCGTATCCGCATCGGCTGCTGCTTCCACATCAGTTCCCAACGTATTGACGACGTAAATGATGGCCGGAGCCTCTGCCATGATCCTCAGCGTGTATTCGGCTCCGCCAAGAAACTGTGCGCTCGCTGCAAGAAGCGGTTCGGTCTTTTCCCGCTCAAGCCCTCTCCTCATCACCTCCAGGCTCTCCTGCTTTGCCTTGCCTGTCGCCACGATAAATTTCCACGGCTGGCGGTTTTTAGAGGACGGCGCCTGTATGCCTGCCCGGACGATCTCCTCGAGCAGTTCTTTCGCCACTTCTCTCTCCTTATATTTTCGTATGCTCCGTCTATTTTCTATCGCTGAAATCACTGGTATTTTCCTTCCTTCTGACTTTTCCACGGTTATTTTATCATACTCCCGGTCATTTTTCCATGAAAAATCCAAAACTGCGGTCCCGGCAGCTCACCTCCCGTTTCTATATCCTTCCAGCTTTTCAAACAGCTGCTTTCTCGCTCTCCCCAACATGGTGTTGACATTTGCGGGGCTTGTACCCATCAGCTCGGCCGCCTCTTTCGCTGTGAGCTGTTTTAGCACGCGCAGACGCAGGACCTCCCTGTAGTTGTCAGGCAGCTCCCCAATATATTTTGCAACCAGCTGCAATTCCTCTTCCTTGATATACAGCCCCTCCGCGCTGGGCAGCCCCACATTGCGAAAGGACTCTACCGGAATCGGATTGTGTTTGCCCCGCCTGAGATAATCGATTGCAGAATTTCTTGTGATCACAGAAAGAAGCCTCCTGCACGACGGTTCCATGATCTCATCGCTGGAAATCCGGCACAGCACCCCGGCAACCTTCACCATAGAGATCTGCACGACGTCCTCCGCGTCAAAACTGTTTTTTGTGATGGAATAAGCCAGCCCATACATCGCCCGCCTGTACATATGGTAGATGACATCAAATTTTTCCTGATCCTGAGAATTATGGATTATGTCACAAAATGCTATCATTGTATTCACCCCTATATTATTTTGTAACCATTATAGCATAGGGGTTCTGGAAAATTATGGCAATATACTGACCGTGCAGCCACTTTCCTTTCACCTGCAGTTTACAAAAAAGAAAAGACCTGCTCTGGCCATCATCCTCCGACAGCCCTGAGCCGGTCTTTTCTTTTCTGTACCACTAACGTTTATTTTCCTTCATACACGATTACAGAGTCCACATCATACCCTTTTAAAACATCCCGTCCATGCAGCCCCGCAAGCTCCATCACAAAGCATATCTTTACCACCTCGCCGCCAAGCCCCTCGATCAGCCTGACCATCGCCTCGGTCGTCCCGCCCGTGGCGATCAGGTCGTCCACGATCACGACTTTCTGCCCCGGCCGGATAGAATCCTTATGCATCTCAATCTCCGCCGTCCCATACTCCAGTTCATAGGCAATTGAAACTGTCTCGCACGGCAGCTTTCCCTTTTTCCGGACCGGCACGAAGCCCTTATGCGCTGCATAAGCCACCGGAACTCCAAAGATGAAGCCCCTGGATTCCGGCCCCACCACAAGGTCATATTCCACATCCTTCAGCATATCAAGAATCCCGTCAATGGCCAGATGGAGTCCGTCCGCATCCTGAAGAATCGTCGTCACATCCCGGAAGATGATTCCCGGCTCCGGAAAATCCGGTATACTTCTCACATAATCCTCGACTCGTTTCATTTTAACAAACCTCCAGTTTTTCTCTCGTTTTCAACGCATCTTCTCAAACAGGACCAGTATACCATAAAACAGGCAGTTCCCACAAGCCATGAACACTCAGACACGATGTTCCGGCTCAGAAGGAGCATTCAGATTCCTCACCGTCTCCCGGATGATCAATTTATTTTCCAAAAATATCCGCTTATTCTCCGTCACTCCATCCTCCAGCCGTTTTAACAGGACCCGCGTCCCTTCTTTGGCGATCTCACTCATGCTCCGCTCCACGGTTGTCAGTTTCATGTTCGAATACCCGGACAGATCCCAGTTGTCAAAGCCGATCAGGGATACATCCTGCGGCACGGTCATCCCCGCCTCCACGATCGCCTCCCGCGCGCCAAACGCCATCTCGTCGTTAAAGCACAGAAGCGCCGTCGGTTTGTGCTCCAGCAGTATCTTTGCGCCCTGATATCCGCTGGCATACCGGTAAGTCCCGGAGACAACCGGAATCTCATCCACGTTCATCCCATGCTTTCTCGCAGACGTCTGCCATCCCCGGTGGCGCAGCCTTGTAGAATCCAGGTTCGGCGCTCCCTCGATCACCCCGATCCTTTTGTGTCCGTTCTCGATCAGATAATCCATCGCCCGTTCCATCGCCTTTGCCTCGTCCGTCGTCACATTCGGCGCATCGACAAAGACCGTGCGGCAGATGACTACCATCGGTATCTTTTTGGCCAGCACCTCATCCATAAAAGCGCTGTCTTCATTCCTCTGGCTCAGCACGATGATCCCGTCAAAATAACTGGGATTTAAGGTTCCCGGCTCGTGCATATCGATTCCCTTAACCACCACATTATATCGGCTTCCCACAATGCTGTAGACCCCCGTCAATACATCATGGAGGACAAACGGGGAAGTCATCTTGCTGATGGTGGAAAAATACAGCCCGATCACGTACGAACGGGACAGCTTCAGATTGATCGCCGCCTGGTTCGGCACGTACCCCATCGATTCTGCAATCTCCAGAATCCGCCTCCGTTTATCTTCATTTTCCCCAATGCCGTTGAGCGCACGGGATACGGTGGAATAAGAAACCCCCGCCCGTTTTGCCACGTCCTTAATCGTTACCGCCATAACTCCCATCTCCTGTTATCCGCCGCGTTTCTTTGCGGCATTACTGTTCCACTTTGTCTATTCCCTCCAGAAGATATGCCTCGCCGTCCGGTCCTTCTACCGTCACATCCCGAAGCGTCAGACTCTCGATATTTTTTGCAAATATCCCCATCCTGCTGCAGGAATCCAGGCCATCCATCATCGCAGGCACATCTTTTCTGGCGTCTTTTGCATAGGTCACATGGATGTGCTCCATGACCACCTTTCTTATCTTCTTCTCCGGCAGCCCATACAGATAAGCCGCTGCCACATGACAGTTCCCGGCCTCGATATTATGGAATACCAGCGTCCTGATATCCGGCGTTCTCTCATCCACCGGCAGGCACTCCTTCGTCCTCACATACTCCGTGTGGCCGTCCGGGTCACAGAAATAAAAACTGTTTATGACAAACGGAGTCATCACATGGTCCATGCGGATATTCTCGAATAAGATGCCGTCAATCACCGCGTCCTTGCCTCTCCCCCGCCGGGTCTTGATCCGAAGCCCCCTGTCGGTGTGGAGGAATAAGCAGTCCTTCACCGTCAGATTCTTCACTCCGCCCGCCATCTCGCTGCCGATCGTGATAGAGCCGTGCCCGTCTCTCATACAGCATTGACGGATCGTGATGTCCTCGCAAGGCGTCTTATACTTTGCCCCCATGTAGATCTTCCCGGATTTCAGGGCGATGCAGTCGTCTCCGAGAGAAAAATATATGCCCACGATCTCCACATCCCTGCAGGATTCCGGGTCCAGCCCGTCTGTGTTTGGAGAATCCTTCGGATTTAAGACCGTCAGGTCGATAAACCGCAGATGTTCGGAGAAATAGGGATGGATATTCCAGCTCGGGCTGTTCTGCACCCGGATTCCCTGGATCACGATGTCTTCGCAGCGGTTTAAAAATATCATCCTCGGGCGAAATGCAATCCGCTTTACCTTCGCATTATACCACCAGTTATCTGAATTGTCATTGGCATTTCCTTCGATTGTCCCCTGTCCGTAGATAACCGCACGTTTTACGTTCACTCCGGTCACGATCCCGGCAAACATCGGCAGCGGATTCCCTTCCCACGTTCCGAGGTTGTACTCCCCCTCCTCATCATAGCTCTGGATCAGCCCCGGAAATACCGGAAACGCCGTCCTGTCCGTCTCTGCCGACAATACCGCCCCTTTTGCCAGTTCGATCCGGATGTCATCTTTCAAAAAAAGGCTGGTGATCTTATACGTCCCTTCCGGGATCAGTACCCGGCCGTCTTTCGGACATGCCATGATTGCCGCCTGGATATAGAGGGTATCGTTCTGCAGTCCATCGCCTTTTGCTCCAAAATCCCGGACATCTAAGGTTACAAACTCATAGTCGGTCCTCAGATCCAGACATGCGCTTTGTCCGCCTTCTCCTTCCTGTACGCAAAACCGGTAATCCGTGTCCGGCTTCAGCCCGTAGACGCTTGTGATCACCCGTTCGGTGCTGCCGTAATAGCTGTCGTTTACATAGATGTCATAACTTTTTTTCGTCTCAAAGATGCCCCCGTCCTCAATTTCCAACGTCACGCATCTTGCTGTCTGGAATATGCTTTTGATCTTCATGTGTCCTCTCCTCCGTTTCCCGTACTATTTGAAAAAAGGGGACTCCCCTGCGAGAATCCCCATTTTATATATATTTGACAATCCTTAACCTTTGACGCCGCCTGCCGCGATTCCATCGATGAAAGAGTCCTGCGCGCAGAAGAACACGATCAGGGAAGGAATGATCGTAATCAGGGACATGGCGAGGATACGGTTCCACTGGAACCCAACGTCTCCGTCCATGGACATACGCAGGTAGATCGAGTGGGTATACTTCGTCATGTTGGAAATGTAGATCAACGGTCCCTGGAAGTCATTGGAGGTCCACATGAACTGGAACAGCGCACAGGACACCAGCGATGGCTTTAACATCGGAACGATGACATACCACAAGGTCTTTAACGAGTTGCACCCGTCGATCTTTGCCGCCTCCTCAAGTTCTCTCGGAATCCCGCGGAGGAACTGCACCAGCATGAACACAAAGTAGGTATCCGCCGCAAACAGAGACGGGACTACCAAAGGCAGGTAGGAATCGGTCCATCCCCATTTGTTGTACATGATGTACTGCGGAGCATTCAACACAACCTGCGGAAGGAACAGGGTGGAGATCATCAGGGAAAACATCACGCCTTTTCCGACAAAATTGAAGCGTGCAAATCCGTAAGCGGTGATTGTCGCGGAGATTACCGTAAAGATAACCTTCGGTATCACGATCTTGTAAGTATTCAGCATGGAGGTGATCAGGCTGATCTTGCCGCCATAGCTCTTAAATGCGTTGCTGTATCCGTCAAACACCGGATTTTTCGGCCAGAACCATGCGCTGGTAAAGATCTCCGAGTTTGTCTTAAACGTGGCGCCCACCATCCAGATCAGGGGGTAAACCATGATAAAGCCGACAGCAATCAATAATACGTAACGCACAAAGGCGCTGACTTTTGCTTTTTGTTCTCTTGTCACGTTCTCCTACCTCCCGTCTTCGTCTGAGTAATAAACCCATTTTTTCTGGCTGATAAATGCAACCGCCGTGAATGTCATAACGATAATGAACAGGATCCATGCCTGTGCACTTGCCATGCCCATCTTGTGGCGAAGAAATGCATTGTTGTAGATCAGCATCGAAATCAATGTCGTAGCACCGTTTGGCCCACCCTTGGTTACCAGATACGGCGCGTTGAATTCCTGGAACGCCTGGCAGAGCTGGGTGATCAGGTTATAAAAGATAACCGGTGTGATGATCGGCACGGTAATCTTAAAGAACTGGGTCCATTTGCCCGCGCCGTCGATGGAAGCCGCCTCGTAAAGGTCGGCGGACACCCCTTTAAGCGCTGCTAAAAAGATGACCATCGCAGATCCAAACTGCCACACACGGAGCAGGATGATCACAAAGAGCGCGCTGTTGGCTCCTGCCATCCAGTTGATCTTCTCGCCTCCAAAGAAGGTGACTACCGTATTGATCAGGCCGTCGGTGTTAAATACCGCTCTCCAGAGAATCGCAATCGCGATCGATCCGCCGAGGATAGACGGAATGTAGTAAGCGGTACGGAAGAAGTTGACGCCTTTTAACTTAAAGTTCAGTATGTAGGCAATGAACAATGCAAACGCCAGTTTCAGCGGCACATCAAAAATTGCATACTTAAATGTAACTGCAAATGCCCGGATGATATCCTCATCGGTAAAGATCTTCTGATAGTTCATCAGACCTGTCTTTGTGATCCCGGTAAACAGATCATAGTTTGTAAAGCTGTAATACAGCGAAGATGCAAACGGATAAACCTTAAATAAGATAAACCCGATCAGCCACGGTACGATGAATAAGAACCCGATGTTCTCAGCCAATACTTTACTGAAGCTTTTATTCTTCTGCATATGGTTACCTCCTGCCTTTGTTTATTATTTGTCTGCCGTCAGATTTCCTGCCATGTCCTCATACTTTTCCGGTAAGAGCACGCCCAGGCTGCATGCCTTTTCAATCACATAGGCCAGCCTGGTCCTGTCTGTCCCGTCCCAGACGGCATCGGGGTCTGCCTCAGCCCGGTATCTGTTTTGTATCTGTTTGATTTCTTTTCTGCAGATGTCCTGCAATGCTCTATAATGCTCGAAGATTTCCTCGGACATCGCCTCTATTGTATCTACAAGAAGCACCATATCATCCATGTCCAATGTTTCCCGGCTGCGAAACCAGTTCACGATCTCTCCATAATTTTCCTTGTCTTTTACGGCAATCTTTATATCCATTCCCGATATCCTTTTTCTTTATAGAAGCCGCCAAAGATTCGCTTTGGCGGCTTTTGGGTTGTTCCATGCTGTCGGTTATCTTGTCATATCAGATCAGTTTCCCAGGCACTCATTGATGCCATTGATCAAATCCTGTGCTGCTTTTGCACTGTCGCTGTCGCCGGCGCTCAGCTTGCCAAACACTTTGTAGTATACGCCATCCGGGTTAGCTTTTAAGTCGTTGTGCTCAAACTTGGTATCCAGCGGGAACGGGGAGTATGCAAGCACTTTTGCATTCGCCTCTTTCACCAGAGAATCGCCAAGATTCTTTTCGTTCAGAATCTCAACTGCTGCTGCAGAACACGGAATGCCACGCTCGGTAGCGCAGATCTCAACACCCTCCTGATCATTTAACAGGAAGTTGATCAGCATTGCAGCCTCCTTCGGATGTGCAGAGGTTGCTGCTACTGCAAGACCCATGGAAATCTTGGTAAATCCGCCATTGTAATCGCCAAACTTGATGAAGTCTCCGATGACAAATTCCTGGCCAGGTTTGTTGGTAGACTCTACGATCGCCTTCTGGAACTTGCTTGCAGAGGAATCCCACTCGAAGATACCTGCATACTTGCCGTCAATCCATTTTGCGTTCTTGTCAAGAGAGTCTGCCATATCGCCCTGGATCGTCGCGATCGTCGGGATCACATGAGCTGCCTCCAGCTCGCAGATAAAGTCCATACCCTTCTGGATCTCTTCTGCGGTGTAGTTCAGTTCGCCGTTCTCTACCCATGGCTTGTTGTAGATGGACTCCAGATAGTAAACCATGAAGATGATCCTGTCATACTCGCCAAGAGCCAGCGGATAATAGTCTCCATTAAATGCCTTGAATGCAGCGCCTGCTGCCATCAGGGAATCGGTGTCGGTCGGGATCGCCACGCCCACCTCGTCAAACGTGGTCTTGTTCCAGTAGAACAGACGTCCGGTCAGCGCTACCGGCACTGCCATCAGCTTACCGTCCGCTTTGCAAAGTTCCAGAGAGCTCTCCGGGAACTGGGTCAGGTCAAGTACGTCGGAATAATCCTCCAGGTTTGCAAAATTGGTTCCATTGTTGCTGTAGGATTCGATCCAGTTCCAGTTGATCTGCATCACATCTGCGCCGTTGCCGCCCAGCAGGTTTAAGGACTGCTTCTCTTCCCAGCCTGTCCATGCGCCGTACTCCGGAGTCACCGTAATGTTCGGGTATTTTGCCATGAACGCCTCGATCGCCTTCTCAGTCGCCTCATGTCTGGCATCACCGCCCCACCAGGAAAAAGTCAGGTTTACCTGCTCGTCGGAACTTGCCGCTTCTCCTCCTGCGTTGTTGTTTGCCGCAGCTGCTGTCGTCGCCTCGCTGCTGCTCTTGCTGCCGCCGCATGCCGTCAGGGACAATGCCATAACAGATGCCAGGGTTAATGATACCGCTTTCTTAATGCTCTTTCTCATAAGATACTTCTCCCTTTCTTTTTTATTGCTCCTCTGCATGTTTGCAAAGGTTTGCATTTCCTTGCTAAAAATTATGCATATCTGCTACTTGTAACCTCTTACATTTTGTAATCCATGAGCAAACATGCAACATTTCTGTTGATGATTCCATGATATCACTGATAAGCACCGATGTCAATTAGGTATGATGTATATTTTACAAATATTTTTTTGTATATTTTAACCAATTCTTTTTCCACTTGTTTTATGATAAGATGAAACAAATGCAAACGTTTGAATTGCGACAACTGCTAAAAAGGAGCTTAATAATGGAAATCTTAGACCGCTACATCGGCCAACTGTTGGAAAAAAGCAGCCCACAGGCGCCAATATGGAATATTGAAAAGATCAAGCAGGGAAGCAAGCCCTCCTGGAATTACATGGACGGCTGTATGATCAAGGCGATCATCGAACTCTACCATATTACAAAGAAAAAAGACTATCTGGATTTTGCCGACCACTTCATCGATTATTTTGTAAACGAAGACGGCAGCATCCGCTCCTACGACCCGGAAGAATACAACCTGGACAACGTCAATGCCGGGAAAACGCTGTTTGACCTTTACGAGCTGACCGGAAAGGAAAAATACAGAAAAGCAATCGATACCGTATACAGCCAGCTTCAGGGGCAGCCCCGCACATCCACCGGAAACTTCTGGCACAAGATGATCTATCCGAACCAGATTTGGCTGGACGGGCTTTATATGGCGCAGCCATTTTACATGCAGTATGAACTTACCTATCACAATGGGGAAAACTGCATGGACAGCTACAACCAGTTTTTAAATGTCTACCGTCTGATGCGCGACACCAGAAACGGCCTTTATTATCACGCTTACGACGATTCAAAGGAAGCATTCTGGTGTGATAAAGTCACCGGCCTGTCCGACAATTTCTGGCTGCGCGCCCTTGGCTGGTATGCGATGGCCCTGATCGACACGATGGAGGTCATGCCAGCTTCTCTGTCGAAAGAAAAGAGCGAGTTGAACCGGATATACCGGGAGCTGATCGACTCAATGCTGCCGTATCAGGACCCGGACTCCGGCATGTGGTACCAGGTGGTAAACCGCGGCGGTATCACCCCGAATTATCTGGAGACATCGGGTTCTGCAATCTTTGCCTATGCCATCATGAAAAGTGTCCGGCTGGGCTATTTAGAGGAATCTTACTATTCATATGGGAAGAAAGCCTTCGATGGGATCTGTGAGAAATATCTGTCTGAAAAAGACGGAGAACTGCAGCTTGACGGCATCTGCCTGGTCGCAGGACTAGGCAATAAGGAGATGCGGGAGGGAACCTTCGATTATTATATGCGGGAACCGATTGTGAAGAATGAGGCGAAGGGGGTTGCGCCTTTGATCTTGGCTTATATTGAGACTTTGTTGCGGGATTAGTGTAAGGGTGGCGAAAGTCCGTCCATGTGGGAGGCGGGGGGCACGGGGCGGGTGTGGAGCCAGTACCCCCCCACCCCCCCCGCCGAACCCCCCCGCCCCCAACCACCCGCCGGCCCCTAGACCTGCGCCCGCTTTTCATTCTGGCGCCCACCGCATACATTCTGGTCTCGACCATCGCATGCGACCTCGCCTCGACCGACGCATTC
>JAPJQL010000005.1:132576-137445 GCA_030825115.1 Lachnospiraceae bacterium | reverse complement strand
TTTTAAATTTCGTCACTTTGACGATAGTGATTTATGGTACCTCTGAACAGTAACCTCTTCCCAGCTTGCTCACCGTCTTCTCCACGGCAAATCCCGGAATCCGGTAGAGCACCAGGATATCTGTCACTCCCTCTTCTCTGGCAAATGCCTCCACATCCATATTAAAGTACCGAAGATCCACCATCACGGTCTCCTCAAAATGGTTTGCCGCAAACGGCGCAAAGCTGTGGGCATAGGAATCCTTGATCATCAGAAGCTTCTTTCCCTGACTGTTTCCGCTCCCCGGCTCTGCCATGTTCCGGATCCGGGTCAGGCCATGATTCCCATCCAGAAATACGGAATACTGGTCTTTTGTCTCCAACGCCCCATACTGGTACAGCCCGTCAGACCACACACCAGTCGCGTCATACTCTGTCTTGTATGCCACCGGCTCCACAGGCTGATACAGATCGATCTCATCCGGCCTTCTCCAGCCCTGCACCTTGGCCTGAAGCGTTCCGTAAAAATCACGGCTCACCGTCGATACCACAAACCGGTCCGCTTCCCACGGTGCCTGGCCAAGAGATTCCATCCAGGCCGCATACCCATAGTAAGCGCCCAGAGAAGTCCAGTGATGGTCTGTCCGGTAATAGATCTCCTCATCCTTGTGTTGTCCCAGCGCGGCTTCCACCGGCACTACTATCTTCTGGAAATCTCCCTCCGCCAGCAATTTCTCCACCACCAGCTCCTGACGATATGGGGCTGCAAATAGCGGAAGCTTATCTGTTAAGATCTGGGATGCCCCCGGCACCAGCATCACACGCACATGCTGGTCTCCGTACTCCTGTACCATCCGCCCAAGCGCCTTTGCCAACGTCAAAAGATTCCGGTCCATCTGTTCCCCTTCCAGATCTTCCGTCTCAAATTTCTCAATCAGATATCCGTCTTTTCCAAAATAAACCCCGTTGGAATCCGCTTTCCCGCCAAGCTGTTCCGCCAATGTCTTCACCCCGACCCAACCGTTCCGTCCCGGAAACTGGTCGCTTAAATACGCCTCATATTTTTCCCCAAAGCTCCCATCCATCAAAGCCTGCCACGTAAACTCCGGTTTTTTCTGCAGATAACGATTCTCCGATTCTGAAAATCCCTTGGAAGGCAGGACTGCTCCCAGAATCCCCATTCCGGTCAGCAATGCCGGAAATCCCAATGCCAGTATCCAGTTAAAACTCCGTTTCTTCATGATTTTCAGCACCTCCTATCCTTATTTGCCCCAGACGGCATCATAACAGCAAACATTAAAAACGGAAATACAAAAATGGATTATATCCCGCATTCACCAGGAATGCCACGGAGAGGAACAGTCCGGCTGCCAGAAGCACAAGCTCCGCCCACTGTCCGCCTGCGCCCTGTGCTTTTATCACCCCCGATTCCTCCCCGGCCGTTCCGGCAAAGACTTTCCAGAACAGCTTTTTGGGAATCTCCGTCGAACCAAGCACACAGATAACAAGCAGCGGCAGACTCGTCGCCAGGAGATACAGCGTCCTTTCATTCAGCACCTGCAGCCCGCCTCCGCCAAGCATCCCTGTCAGATACCACGCCCCGTCTCTGATCTGCTCATGAGAAAACAGGACCCATCCAAACAGTACAAGGATCATCGCATAGCCGTGCCGTAAAAGCCTCGGCAGCCGCTTGAGATATGGAAGGAACAGCCATTTTTCAAGCAGGAGCAGCAGGCCAAAATATACGCCCCACAGCAGGAAATTCCATCCCGCCCCATGCCAGATTCCCGTCAGAAGCCAGACGATCATGATATTTCTGACCTGCAAAAGAGTTCCCTTTCTGTTCCCTCCCAGCGGGATATAGACATACTCTTTAAACCAGGTCCCAAGGCTGATATGCCATCTCCGCCAAAAATCCGTAATACTTTCTGCCAGATACGGATAATGGAAATTCTCCGGGAAATGAAATCCAAAGAAATGCCCCAGACCAACAGCCATATCCGAGTAGCCGGAAAAATCAAAATAAATCTGCATGGCAAATGCCAGCATTCCCAGCCACAGCATCACCACCGACTGCTCAGACTGAGGAACCCGTTGTACCTGTTCAAACAAAGCTCCCATCTGATTGGCGAGCAGCACCTTCTTTGCCAGGCCGATCACAAAATACCGCACGCCCGTGGCCGCCTGCGAGATATTTTCCGTCCGCTCGTTCAATTCTTCGGCTATGGTGTTATACCGCACGATCGGTCCCGCAATCAGCTGCGGAAACATGGAGACGTAAGCCCCAAATGCCACAATATCCCTCTGAACCTTTGCCTTTCCCCGGTATACGTCAATGGTATAGGACATCGTCTGAAACGTATAAAACGAAATCCCCACCGGCAGCGCCACTCCCATGAGTGGCACAGCCATCCCGGTCACGGCATTCCAGGAACCGATCAAAAAATCCGCGTATTTAAAAAATCCGAGAAGACCAAGGTTAATGACAGCAGAAGACGCCACCACCCATCTTGCCGCCCCTCTTTTTCCTACGCAAAGAAACCGGTCGATCAGTCTCCCGTGTATGTAATCCACCAACGTGGAAAACAACAGAAGACTGATGTAAACCGGTTCTCCCCAGCCGTAAAAAATGAGGCTTCCGAGGAATAATACCCCATTGCGAAGCCTCTTTGGAGCAGCAAAGTATGCAATTAACATTACCGGTAAAAACCGGAATAAAAACAGTAAGCTGCTGAATATCATAATCTCATCCTATCGTATCCCTTAAGCACGAAAACACCCTTCTATCGCATCGATCCCAATCTGATTATTTGCTTTTGCAGACTCCAGCGCCTCTTCCTCGCCTTTTTCCTCCGCCTCTGCGTCCGGGGTTCCCAGCATCACAAAGAATACATAGTCTCCATACCGCACAACTTCCGATGCGTTCACCTTTGCCAGGTTCATCGGATACTGCATGGAGTTCTCAATCAGCTGTTTCTGATAGTCGAGAAGCGCCTGCTCTACGGCATCAGCCTGACCCGCCTTTGCCTGGACTCCGATGAATGTATCAACATGGACGCTGATCATCGGACCCTGGGCAAAAAATGCCTCATACTGGTCTTTTCCAATGCCAAACAGCTCCTCCATCGCCTGTGCGTCATAATCCATGCCCGGAATATAATCATTGCCATATGCCTGCTTCACCGCCTCCAAAACGTCGGAAAGCTCCACATCCGTCTTCCACTGCATCTGGCTTTCATTCCCCGCTCCGTTTCCTGACGGCTCACTCACCGCTCCGCTTTTGCATGCTGTCAGCAGGTTCATGCTGGCTGCCGCAGCTAAAACCAGCAAGGTAACTTTTATTTTTCTCATCATATTTCTCCCTTTCCTTTTGTGATATTTTGCGTTGCAAAATCTCCCAAGGCATCTTCCACGAACCGCTCCGCGGACCCTGGAAGCGATTTACGGTGCGCTGCACCTTTTGTGACATTTTGCGTTGCAAAATCTCCCAAGGCATATTATAATATACGCGCACGTAATGGTCAATTTACGAATCAATTACATTTATCGTAAGAAATAAGATAAATGTGTGAGATAAATTATTCTGGAAACAGAAGATGAGGAGAGAAACAATTATGGGATTCGAGTTCATTAACAAACTGCCTACCCCAGCGGAAATCAAAGAACAGTTCCCGCTTCCGGCAGAAAGCATTGCAGTCAAAGCTGCGCGTGACAACGAAGTAAAAAAGGTCATCACCGGAGAAAGCGATAAATTCCTGGTCATTATCGGACCTTGTTCTGCCGATAACGAAGATTCTGTGCTTGACTATACCAGCCGCCTGATCAAAATCCAGGAAGATACGAAAGACAAACTGATCATCATCCCCCGTGTCTACACGAACAAGCCAAGAACCACCGGTGAAGGCTACAAAGGGATGCTGCATCAGCCGGACCCGGAAAAGCGTCCCAGCATGTCCGAAGGGCTTCATGCCATCCGGCATCTGCATATGCGGGTACTGATGGAAACCGGGCTGTCCACTGCCGACGAGATGCTTTACCCGGACAATGTAAGCTATCTGGATGATATCATGTCCTACATCGCCGTAGGCGCCCGTTCTGTGGAAAACCAGCAGCATCGTCTGGTATCCAGCGGCTGCCATGTCCCGGTCGGAATGAAAAACCCGACCAGCGGCGATTTATCCGTAATGCTCAACTCCGTAGTTGCCGCACAGTGCGGACACGAGTTTATCATGCGGGACTGGGAAGTAAAGACAGACGGAAACCCGTATACCCATACGATTCTTCGCGGCGCTGTCAACAAACACGGACAGGCTCTCCCCAACTACCACTATGAGGACCTGATGCTCCTGCACCGTCTCTATATGGAACGCGGGCTGCAGAATCCGGCCTGTATCGTGGACGCCAACCACTCCAACTCCAATAAGCAGTACATGGAGCAGATCCGCATCGTCAAAGAAGTCCTGCACAGCCGCAGACATTCCGAAGACATCCGCAGTTTTGTAAAAGGCGTCATGATTGAAAGCTATATCGAACCGGGAAGCCAGAAGGTTGCCGAACACTGCTATGGAAAATCCATCACCGACCCTTGTCTGGGGTGGGAGGATTCTGCACGGCTGCTGTATGAAATTGCAGAAGGGATATAGATAAGAGGGAGGCGTGTTCTGGGGATGAGGGGGGCGAAAGTCCGTCCGAAAGAGGCAGGGGGAGCAGGACTTCTCCCGTTCCCCCTGCCTCTTTCGGACTACATATCGGCGACCGCCAGATATCAGAGCTCTAATTATGTTTTCATGGCTGAAGTAGTACACAGCGCATGGAGAGCGGGGACAGAAAACCGGGAAATGTTAGTTGGAAAAACAGAATCGACTGCCCGGTTTATTTGACCGCACAGCCA
>JAPJQL010000005.1:0-132566 GCA_030825115.1 Lachnospiraceae bacterium | reverse complement strand
TTTTGTTTGTTTTTTTTTTAACCGCGCTTTGTTGTGGGGTTAACAAAAACTGTTTATGTTTGGTGTAAATTACCTCTGACTCTTCCCGGTTTTCTGTCCCCGCTCTCCATGCGCGTAGCCTTCACAATCAACTTCTATCACAATACTACAGAGACAATCCTCCTCGTGCCCTCGCGCGCCTGTCCATAATGGACTGGATCACCGGAACCAGGAATATCGCCACAAGTCCGCCTGCAAATCCGTTGTTATACAGGTTCATCCCCCCGTACACGACACCCACATTCAAAGACACCGATGAGTGCAGGAAGCCTGCCAGAATTCCTGCAAAGATTCCAAATTCTCCCGCGATCGGAGCCAGGGTCGTGGAAAGCAGGAGTGCCAGGGTGGGCGCCGGATCCGTAATATTCCAGAATTTTGTCCAGCTCGCAATCCAGACGCCAAACATGATCGGCAGGATATTTCGGATATGCTTTCCGGTTGCGCTGAACCCTACGACCGTAAAGATCGAGCCAATCACCGGTCCGTTCAGGTCACAGCCTAACGTCACCACAAACAAGGTGACCGCCAGTCCGTTGATTCCCATATTGACTAAGGTCGCCGCCCCGCCGTTGGATTTCAGATAATCCGTACCGCCCAGTCCATATGCCTTTATGATATCGCGGTAATTCTTCGCCACATTTTTATCCGTCAAAAGACCCGTCACGACCATCCCGCCAAACAGAATTGACAAGAGCACCGTGAACAGCCCGTTGTTTCCCGAAGACCAGATCAGCCTGGACTCCATCGTAACTCCAAATGATTTAAACAGAGACATGACCACCGTGGCGATGATGCCGCCGCCAAACCCCACATTGTAAAGGGAATAACCCTTATGTGCATAATGCACATGAGTACACAGAGGCGGCAGGACAAAGCCAATCGTGATTCCCGTAAAGAGACACAGCACAAACCTGAGCGGCACCGGAAGGTGCCCCGTCAGCATGACCTGCGTAATGATCGGGGAAAGGCTTGTCCCATAAAACCCAATGTAGATATAACGGGTCACCGATGTTTTATGGTATTTTGCATAGAGCACCACCCCAAGCAGGATTGTCCAGATATTCAGCAGGTTCTTTCCAAACAGGGAAAATCCAAACATCAGAAAGGAGGAGGTGATGGTATGCCCATCCACTTCCATCCCCAAAAAATACAAAATCGCAAGACTGATCAGCGTCAGGACGCCGGCATTGATAAAGGCCGCGCCAATCCCTCCGACAATAAAATAATCCGTGATCAGGAAATCAGGTTCCCTGATGATCGCTATGATGCCGGGAATAATCTCATTTACCGGCTGCAGGAAAAATCCCGCCACAATAAAATAAATCGGAACCAGGGCCAGAAGCAGAAATTTCTGAGTTCTGGACAGAGGTCGTTGTAATCTCATCTGACACAACCTTTCTGAATAGATTCTATCCTTCAAAATAGTGAAGCAACGCGCTCACCCCAAAATAAGCAAAGACGATCACGCCCAGTACAATTCGATAGTAGCCAAAAAACTTAAAGTCATTCCTCTTGATGTATCCCATCAGGAATTTGATCGAATAAATAGAAACCACAAATGCGATCACCATCCCCGATATCAGGTAAAATATCTCGATTCCCGTAAAATCAAATCCAAACTTCACAAGCTTCAAAAGACTGGCCCCAAACATTACCGGAATCCCCAAAAAGAAGGAAAACTCTGCCGCAACTCCACGGGCGCATCCGAGGATCATCGCTCCAAGAATCGTAGCGCCGGAACGGGACGTACCGGGAATCAGGGAAAGCACCTGGAAAAAGCCGATATACAATGCAGTCTGATACGTGATCTGCGTCGTTCTCTGAATCGGAAATTCCTTGTACTCATTCTTCGTCTCCAGTACGATAAACATGACGCCATACAGGATCAGTGTCGCCGCCACCACATATCCGTTGTACAGATGGGCATCCATCCAGTCGTCCAAAAGCAGGCCAAAGACAGCCGCCGGCAGACATGCCACCACGATCTTGATCCACAGAAGGAACGTAGACCGCTTCTGCCCCGCCGTCTTCTTCGAATCCCACGGGTTCAGCTTTCGGAAATAAAGGACCACTACCGCAAGAATCGCTCCAAGCTGGATCACCACGCGGAACATGCTCATAAACTCATCCGTCACGTTGAGATGGATGATCTCATCCACCAGGATCATATGCCCGGTACTGCTGATCGGCAGCCATTCCGTGAATCCTTCCACGATGCCGAGCACAACCACTTTCAAAAACTCAATGATACTCATATGCGTTCCTCACTCCTATACATTCTCTATCTGCCAGTCAATCGGCTCCAGACCATGCTGCTCTAAAAATGCATTGGTCCTGCTAAACGGCCTGCTCCCGAAAAATCCCCGGTAAGCCGACAGCGGGCTTGGATGGGGCGCCTCTAAAATCATGTGTTTTGGATTGTTCAGCATAGATTTTTTCATCTGCGCCGGACGTCCCCACAGGATAAACACCATAGGGCGGTCCTGCTCGTTCAAAATCCTGATCGCCGCATCCGTAAACTCCTCCCAGCCGATTCCCCTGTGAGAATTCGCCGCATGAGCACGCACCGTCAGCACCGTATTGAGCAGCATGACCCCCTGCCTCGCCCATTTCTCCAGATATCCATTGTTCGGAATCTCGCAGCCCAGGTCATCATGAAGTTCCTGATAGATATTGACCAGAGACGGCGGAATCTCCACATCCGGCTTCACCGAAAAACACAGCCCATGAGCCTGCCCCACATTGTGGTATGGGTCCTGCCCGAGGATCACAACCTTGACTTTGGCCAGAGGAGTAAACGCGAACGCATTGAAGATATCATTCGCATCAGGAAACACCTGCCTTGTCTCATATTCCTGCTTCACTTTTTTATATAATTCCCTGTAATACGGCTTTTTAAATTCCCCGCTCAAAGGTTCCAGCCAGTCATTATCAATCGCTGCCATCGTACCCCTTTTCTCCTTTCGTAACTTAGACTTCACAGCCGGACAGAAATCCCTCTCCCATGCAGATAACGCTTCAAGTCCCTGATCTCCAGTTCTTTATAATGGAACAGAGACGCCGCCAGCGCCGCATCCGCCTTCCCGGCCGTCAACGCATCATAAAAGTGCTCCTTCGTCCCGGCTCCCCCGGAGGCGATCACCGGAACCGACACCTGCTCCGCAACCAGGGCAGTCAGCTCATTGTCATAGCCCGCCTTCGTCCCGTCACAGTCCATGCTGGTCAGCAAGATCTCCCCCGCCCCCATCCGGTCGGCTTTTATCGCCCATTCAACGGCATCCAGCCCGGTGTCAATGCGCCCGCCGTTCTTATATACGTTCCATCCCGAGCCATCTGCCCGCCGCCTCGCGTCAATCGCCACGACCACACACTGCCGGCCAAACTTATCGGCTGCATTCGAGATCAGTTCCGGCGTATTGATTGCCGATGAATTGATGGATATCTTATCCGCCCCTTCCCTGAGAATCTGCCTGAAATCTTCCACAGTGCGGATGCCGCCGCCCACGGTAAACGGGATAAACACCTTTTCCGCCACCCGGCGCACCATATCCACCACCGTGGCACGGGCGTCCGAAGAGGCCGTGATATCCAAAAACACCAGCTCATCTGCACCCGCCCGGTCATAGGCAGCCGCAATCTCCACCGGGTCCCCCGCATCCCGCAGGTTCACAAAATTAACGCCTTTTACTACCCGCCCGTTATGTACATCCAGGCATGGAATAATCCTTTTAGTAAACATATGCCGCTCCTATCTTCCTTAACCCTGCCGTCCGCCTACAGCCGGATAAAATTCTCCAGAATCCGCAGACCCACATCGCCGCTCTTTTCCGGGTGGAACTGACAGGCAAACACGTTGCCGCATTCTACCGCCGCATGGATACGGGTGCTGTAATCGGTAAAAGCCGCCACAACATCCTCATCCGCCGCCTTCAGATAATAAGAATGGACAAAATACACATATGCGCCATCCTCGATACCTGCAAAAAGCCTGGAACCTTCTTTTATCTCCAGAGAATTCCATCCCATATGCGGGATCTTCAATCCCTCCTGATCCGGTATTTTCAGAATCTCACCTTTTAAAAGTCCCAGCCCTTCCACGCCTTCACTCTCATCGCTTCGCTCAAACATGAGCTGAAGCCCCAGGCAGATTCCAAGAAACGGGATGCCCCTGTCTACCGCCTGATGAATCACATCCGCCAGACCGTACTGGTTCAGCCGCGCCATCGCATCCCCGAATGAGCCAACTCCCGGCAGGATGATCTTATCCGCAGACAAGATTGTCTCCTTGTCCCTGGCAACCACGGGCTGCTCCCCCAGCGCCAGAAGCGCCTTTTCCACACTCCTCAAATTGCCCGCGTCGTAATCAATGATCGCTATCATGGTGTGCTCCTTTGTCTAATCGTTCTATCCACCCTGCACCAACGCCTGTGTTTTTCACAGTTTATCACAACATTCCTGATTGCACAATGCCTGAATCCATTTGACCGAGTTCTCAGGGACAGCAACCGCCTTCCCCTGCAGTTCCTCCGTGATCTGGCTGAAGGTCTGATTGACCCGGTACATTCGGGCCTTTTTGTTGAAAAAAGCCGTTTTTTCAAATGGGAACCGTATCACGCCGGGATTTTTAAAGCCGACCCCCAGTTCCAGAATCAAAAGCTTTTTGTTCAGCGTTCCCGACAGCCACTGCATGTACCGGTTCCATTGGGGAAGATATCCCTCCTCAATGTAGGAACCCGCTTCTATCGTGTTGCCGGTAAGAGGCGCGCCGCAGTGCGGACAGATATCATCCGGGATTTCCCCCGGTTCCCAGATATCCCTGGTGCAGGTCTGGCTGCACTGCCGCCAGGTTTCGTTGCCGCAGGGAGCCACGATCCGCTGTGACAGCGTCTCTTTTTTCTCCGAAACAGGAAACAGCCTGTCCATGAGTTTCCTTGTGTCCTCGTCTGCTGCCGCTTTGCATGAGATCTCCATCGCCGCCTGTTCTGTGGTATGTATATATTCCTGCTCACTGCCCAGGGCGCTGTGGTAGATCCTCGCATCGGTTGCCATCGTCACAATAAAATAGTCCTTCTCGCGGATCAGCCCTGCCAGCAGGTCGTATCCCTCGTCAACTCCGGCACATTCCGCCTGCTGCCATTCTTCCCCGATTCCGATCAAAAGTTTTTCACAATCTTCTATCTCTTTTCTGATCTCGTCAAATCCAATCTCCATTTTTCCCTTCCCTCCGTGAAAATTATACAACAGACCCCCTGCTCCTAACAAGTGAAAAGATTATAAAAACAGGCAGGTATCTGATAAAATACCTGCCTGCTCCGAAAAAACATCCCATAGCTGAAATGCCTCTCTGACAATGCCTTAGTCCGGCAGCAACACATGCTGCTTACAATCTCTTGCGGTGGGTAAGGACTTATCTTGATAATCATATTATATATGGTGCGGATAGGGCTGTCAATTTGTGATCCGGTTATGATTCATCACCATTTATGGCTTATTCCTTTCATTTCGGATACCGATACACCGCACCGCCCGGAATCCATTGCATCAACAGCGCCACATTATCATTCCCATCCCGCTTATTCTGATATTTCCGGAAAAAAGTGTTCGCGATCAGGTCTGCCATCTGCACGAACAGGAACTTTCGGGAATCATAATAATGCACCACGATCTCCCCGCTGCAAAAATCAGCCGTCAGATTCAGCTCCGTGTTCAGATACTCCTGCAGCGTCACCCGCGAAGACTTCGCCACATTCCGTTCATCGACCACAAACTTGAGATTTTCCAGTCTCCCTGCAAATCTGCTCTTCGGAAATGCCTCCTGCAGATACAGCTTCATCAGGTAATTGAACGCCCGGGAGGAGTTGGAACGGAACTTCTCCGACGCCTTTTTATTGTCCAGAACGATGATGCCCAGCTCACATTTATCCCTGCATTTTCCAAACAGCTTCCGGTAGATATGCCTTTTTTCCGCTTCGGTGAGCGCAGAGCCTTTGATCTCGCCATTTTTACGCAAATCATCCAGCAGCCGGTTTTTCTTCTTTACCGCCTGCAGCCTGTACTTTTTAAACAGCTTATGCACAAATTCCAGGTCCTCGTCCTTGACAAACAGCAGGGCAATGATAAAATACTCCGCCTTTTCTTCCCTGTTCTTCGCGATATTTCCCGACTCATCTACAAATACGGTCACGTTGTCCATAGCAATAACAGCTCCCATCTATCATACCATTATTATAACAGCTTTTGTTGCTATGGGGAATGATATTATGCAAACATCGAAATAACCAATGCCACCACAAATCCTGTGCCGCCCACCAGCGTCTCCATCACGGTCCAGGTCTTGAGCGTCGTCTTCTCATCAATCTGAAGCAGAGATTTTACCAGCCAGAAGCCCGAGTCATTGAAATGGCTCATCACGGTCGCGCCGCCCGCAACCGCTGCGGTCACACAGGCCAGGTACACCGGCGGAAGGGAAGATATCCCCGGCATCGCAGAGATAATGCCCGCGCCCATCGTCATTGCCACGGTCGCAGAACCTACCGACATCCTGACCAGCGCAGATACCACGAATGCCACGATCACAAGCGGCATCGCGCTGCCTGTAACGGCATTGCCGATCACCTCTCCAAGGCCGGAATCCTGAAGCACGTAACGGAGCACGCCGCCGCTGGCGGTAACCAGCAGGATCATACCGGTCGGCTCAAGAGATTTTGTCATCACCTTTTCCAGTTCTTCTCTGCTGTATCCGTGCCGGATGCCAAGCACCACCATCGCCGCAAGCGTTGCCAGAAGCAGTGCGACAAATGGCTCGCCCAAGAATGCCAGCACCGGCTGCACCCCGGCCATCGCCGGAATCACTTTGGAAACCGTGCTTAAGATGATCAGCACCAGCGGAATCAGGATGATGCCGACCACAGTCAAAAATCCCGGCATCTTACTCTCTTCACACTCCGGCATTTCCTCCACACTCTTTGGCACCGGGACATAGATTTTATTGCCGATAAATTTTCCAAACAGAGGACCGGCGACGATCATTGCAATCGTTCCGACTAACAAACCAATCATGATCACATATCCCAGTTCTACCCCCAGCATATTTGCCACCAGTATCGGTCCCGGGGTCGGCGGGATGAATGCATGTCCTACCGCCAGCCCCGCAAGAAGCGGAACCGCATAACACAGCGTTGACTTTTTCGTCTTTTTTGCAAGACTGAACGCCAGCGGGATCAGGATAATCAGTCCCGCATCAAAAAATACCGGCATCGAGATCACCAGTCCGGTGATTCCCAGCGCCCACGCCGCTTTACTCTCCCCGAACTTGTCAACCATCGTCGTCGCAATCCGCTGGGCGCCGCCGGATATCTCAAGAATCGCGCCAAACATCGAGCCAAGGCCGACTAACAGCGCAATCCCCTTTAGTGTATTGCCCATTCCGGTCGATACCGACTCTACAATCTGTCCATAAGGCATCCCGGCCATCAGACCGATCGCCACGGCGCTGATCAGAATCGAAATCACCGCCTGTACTTTTACAACAATAATCAAAAACAGTAAGATTGCCAGTCCTGCCAATGCTGCAAAAATCAATCTCTCAGGGCTTGCCGCCATTTCCATGATATCTTCCTCCTTATTCCATATATCCGCCCATCATCGGTGAAACCGCATGTTCAGAAAAAATCTTTAACACACCGGATTTATATTTCTTCTCTCTCGGCTGCCATGCTGCCTTCCTTCTTGCCAGCTCTTTGTCTACTTTTTCCCGGCTCATCGCCTCTCCATGTATCCCCACCACCTGCAGGATACGCTTTTCGATATCCAGCTCGATCAGGTCGCCGTCTTCAATCAGGGCGATCGGACCTCCGTCTGCCGCCTCCGGAGACACATGGCCGACTGCCGGGCCTTTGGATGCGCCGGAAAACCTGCCGTCCGTAATCAGCGCAATGCTCTTTGCCAGCTCCTCATCCGAAGCAATCGCCTCTGTCGTGTAAAACATCTCGGGCATCCCGCTGCCCTTTGGCCCCTCGTAACGGATGATCACCGCATCGCCCGGTTTGATCTTTTTCGTAAGGACTGCCTCGATCGCATCCTCCTCACAGTCAAATGGTCTTGCGGACAGCAGCGCTTTGTGCATCTCTTTCGGCACTGCGGAGTGTTTGACCACAGCGCCGCCCGGAGCCAGGTTTCCTCTCAAGATTGCGATCGTACCGTTTGTACCAATCGGCTCCTCAAACGTGCGGATGATATCGGTCCGTTTCCGTCCTGCCTGTTCCAGATAAACGTCACATTTATCATAGAATCCATTTTCCTTCAGCTCTTCCAGATTCTCCCCCAGAGTCTTCCCTGTCACGGTCATCACATCGAGATGCAGCATGCTCTTAATCTCTTCCATGATTCTCGGAACTCCGCCTGCATAATAGAAGTACTGTGCCGGCCACTTGCCCGCCGGACGGATATCCAGCAGATAGTGGGCACCCCTGTGTATCCGGTCAAATGCGTCCGCATCCAGCTCAATCCCAAACTCATGCGCGATCGCCGGGATGTGGAGCAGCGAATTGGTTGAGCCGGAGATTGCCGCATGGACCATGATGGCATTTTCAAAAGATTTCATCGTAACGATATCACGGGCCTTAAGTCCGGTCTTGGCCAGCCTGGCCGCCTGGACCCCTGCCCGGAAAGCCACTTCCTTCAAGTCCTCACAGGTCGCAGGCATCAGCGCACTGCCCGGAAGCATCAGCCCCAGGGCTTCCGCCATGATCTGCATCGTAGACGCAGTCCCCATAAAGGAGCAGGCTCCGCAGGAAGGGCAGGCATTCTGTTTGTAATAAGTCAGCTGTTCCTCCGTAATCTCTCCTCTTGCACACATTGCGCTGTACATGCCGATCTGCTCCAGCGTCAAAAGGTCAGGACCTGCATCCATCACACCGCCAGTCACCACGATTGATGGGATGTCCAGCCTGCCGATCGCCATCAGATGGGCAGGAACTGCTTTGTCACAGCTTGCAACGAAGACACCTGCATCAAAAGTGGTCGCATTGGCGTGGATCTCAATCATGTTTGCGATCGTATCCCGGGATGCGAGGGAATAATTGATGCCGTCATGTCCCTGAGCCATGCCGTCACAGATATCAGTGGCAAAGTATCTTGCGGCTTTTCCGCCATTCTGGTTAATTCCTCTTACCGCTTCTTCCACCAGCCCGAACAGATGGGCGCTGCCCGGATGACTGTCACCAAAGGTGCTCTCTACCATCACCTGCGGTTTCTCCAAGTCCTCTACGCTCCATCCCATCCCCATCCGCAGCGGGTCCATCTCCGGTGCGATCGCCCGGACTTCCTGACTTTTTAACTTCATGCGATTCTCCTCCTCAAATCCATAATACGTATGATGTATTTCTAAATTCAGAGTAACATGCATCAGCTATTATTGTCAATAACGTCTTTTATTTTCGTGATTTTGTTGATTTTACCGCAATTCATTTGTGCACTTTACACATGATTTTCGTTCAATACACATACGATGTCTTTGGCTATCAAAACAAAAAAAAGATATCCTCATCCTTTCAGGGCGAAAATATCTTTCTCATCCAACCTCTATTCCTTTGTAATCACAGGCAACACATAGGACTACTCCCCCTTGACCGTGATGGCTCTCCTGTTATACAGCAGATGCATGTTCATTGCACACCGCGCACCGTCTCCATCCCCCGCCACAATGGCGTCCACAATCTCCCGGTGAGTTTCTATCGTCTCCTGACGCAAACGGCCGTTTGTCACGTCTACAAATACCGCGATAGAAGAATTGATCACCGGCACAAGTTTTTCCATAACCCGGTTTCCGCTGCATGACGCGATCATCTCATGAAGGCGGACATCTTCTTCCATATGGTTCTTTCCCTGGCAGATGATATCTTCCACCTTATCACATTGTCTGACCAGCGCTCTCTTTTGTTCCTCCGTCGCATGTTCGGCTGCCATCCTGGCAATCTCCGGCTCCATCATCAGCCTGACGGTTAAAAGATCCATGGCAAGATGCTTCTTATCTTTGATCAGAGCAAGCCCCAGCGGGTCTTCCACAATCCCCTGCCGGTCCGATACATAAGTCCCCGCCCCTCGCCTGATTTCCAGGATATTTCTTGACACCAGGATTTTTACGGCCTCGCGGATCGTCCCCCTTCCGACGCCGGTCCTCTCCGCCAGCTCAAACTCATTCGGCAGCTTGGTTCCCGCCTCCAGCCCGCTGTCCACAATAAAATTCAATATATAATCCGCCACCTGTTCTGCCAGAGGCTTTCCATTATACAACTCGATCTCCGGAATCATATGCTCCGCTCCTTACGTTTTCTGATGAAACCATCTTATCACAGAGTTTTTTGTTTGTCGAGCAGATCGCCTGTCCGCAGCCTGATTCCAGACGCCACATAAAAGAGGCAGGATCCCCGGCTCATTTAACCGGGGATCCTGCCTCCCTTCTCAGCTTACATCAGCGACCGATAAAGCTCCGCAATCTCTTCCACAGAAGTATCTCTCGGGTTGCCCGGACGGCATGCATCTGCGTATGCAGACTCGGACAAGAACTGTACATCCTCATCCTTTACGATCTCCTTCAGATCAGCAGGAATGCCAACATCCTGGGACAGTTTCTTCACAGCGTCCACAGCTGCCTTGCGGTACTCGTCCTGGCTCATCTCATCAACGCCCTCTACGCCCATAGCCTTTGCAATATATTTGTACTTGTCACCGGTGCACGGTGCGTTGTACTCCATAATGGTCGGCAGCAGGATTGCGTTTGCAACGCCGTGCGGGGTATCATATAATGCGCCCAAACCGTGAGCCATAGAATGAACGATACCAAGGCCTACGTTGGAAAAGCCCATGCCTGCGACATACTGTCCAAGCGCCATGCCTTCTCTGCCTTCCGGTGTATTTTCAACCGCGCCCCTCAGGGAGTTGGAGATGATTTCGATGGCTTTTAAGTGGAACATATCCGTCATTTCCCATGCGCCTTTGGTGGTATAGCCCTCGATTGCGTGGGTCAGCGCATCCATACCGGTAGCAGCGGTCAGCCCCTTCGGCATGCTGGACATCATATCCGGGTCGATCACTGCGATTACCGGGATGTCATGGGTATCAACACAGACAAATTTACGTTTTTTCTCAACATCCGTGATAACATAGTTGATGGTAACTTCCGCAGCCGTACCGGCAGTCGTCGGAACCGCGATCGTCGGGACACACGGATTCTTAGTCGGAGCCACGCCCTCTAAGCTTCTCACATCAGCAAACTCCGGATTGGTGATGATGATGCCGACAGCTTTCGCCGTATCCATAGAAGAACCACCGCCGATTGCAATGATATAGTCTGCGCCGGATGCCTTGAATGCCTCCACGCCGTTCTGCACATTCTCAATCGTTGGGTTCGGCTTGATGTCGGAGTAAATCTCGTAGGCCAGACCAGCCTCTTCCAGAACATCCGTCACCTTTTTGGTAACACCAAATTTGATCAGGTCCGGGTCAGAGCATACGAAAGCTTTTTTGAATCCACGCACGTTCACTTCATTCGGGATTTCCTTGATCGCGCCTGCGCCATGATAAGAAGTTTCATTCAATACAATTCTGTTTGCCATGATTTCACTCTCTCCTTTTTTTGTGCTTTATCTTTGTTCCCCAACCAGAATGCACGCCCCTGGCGCTGCCTTCTGATATCTGATATTATTTTAACAAATAGGGGGCAAAAAAGAAAGTGACAAACCTGTCCGTCTGTCACTTTTCTCTATATTTTTTCCCGTTTTCCCCGATAACATGCATACTTTCTATAAATCATAATACCGGCTAAACTCCGCCGGATGTGGAATCTGCTCAATCTCACTGCTCTCCGCCCGTTTTCTGTCCAGCCAGATTTGGATCAGCCGCTCCGGAAATACGCCGCCGGCGGTCAGGTAGTCATGGTCGGCTTCCAGCTCGTCCAGGGCCTCTGCCAGCGTCCTCGGAAGGGACTGGATTTTTTTCTTCTCCTCCTCCGGCAGGTCATACAAGTTAAAGTCGAAGGGACCCCAGCCGCATGACGACGGGTCGATCTGATTCTTCACGCCATCTAACCCGGCCATCAAAATCGCCGCGTAGCAGTAATACGGATTCGCCGTCGCATCCGGGCTTCGCAGTTCAAACCGCTTTGTCTCCGGCGATTTTGCATATGCCGGAATGCGAATGACCGCGCTGCGGTTGGAGGTTGCATAGCCGATCGTCACCGGAGCCTCATATCCCGGCACCAGGCGTTTAAACGAATTGGTGGAGGGATTGGTAAACGCGCACAGCGACCGGGCATGTTTTAAAAGGCCGCCGATAAAATAATGGGCAGTCCGGCTCAGCCCCGAATATCCGTCCTTATCGTAAAATACCGGTTTCCCGTCCTTCATCAAAAGCATATGGACATGCATCCCATTGCCCGCCTCTTTGTAGATCGGCTTTGGCATGAAGGTTGCCGTCTTCCCTTCTGCGGCAGCGGCATTTTTGATCACATATTTGATGATCATGGTCTTGTCTGCCATCTCAACCATATCCCCCAGTTCCACCTCGATCTCCATCTGCCCGGAACCGCCCACTTCGTGATGATGGTATTTTACTTTGACGCCCCAGTCCTCTAAAAGCATGCACATCTTGCTGCGGAGATTGTATCCGATATCCTGGGGAGCAGCGATGTGATAGCCGCCTTTCTGCGGAACTTCGTATCCGTTGTTATGGCCGTCGTCCCGCCCGGTATTCCACTCCGCCTGCCTGGTATCGATGCTGTAAGCCGTCCTCTGCGGACTGACCATGTAGCTCACATGGTCCAGCAGATGGAACTCAAACTCCGGCCCGATCAGCATCCGGTCCGCCACACCGGTTTCCTTCATATATTCCACCGCGCTCAGCGCCACATTTCTTGGATACTGGTCAAACGGTTCGTTTTCTTCTTTGATCACGCACACATCTCCGCACATGGTCATGGTTGGAATCTCGGCAAACGGATCGATGACCGCCGTCGCCACATCGGGAATGAAGACCATATCGCTCTTTTCCACCGGCGCAAACCCGTAGTTGGAACCGTCAAATCCAATCCCGTAAGTAAAGATATCCTCATTGAAACGTTCCACCGGGATCGTGATATGACGCCATCTTCCGTTCAGATCCGTCATCTTGAAATCAATCATCCTGATTCCTTTTTCCCTGCACAACTCTCTCAGTTCCGCACTCTTCAACATATTCCCCTCCTTTTTATAATAACCCCAATGATAAAAATACCTCGGCGAGCTTCGGCGGCACCGCGTCCACCAGCTTTCCCGCCATCTCCTCCGGCGTATCCTTCATGCCGCCCAGCACCCATTTGACCGTCATATACACCGAACCACGGCAGTACATCTCCAGCAAAAACTGCAGCTCCTCATCCAGCGGCTGGCTGGTCCGCCTGGCTATCAGGTCCAGATAAAACTTTAAAATCAGCTCAAAATCATGCTCTTTCAGCGAATTCTGGTCATCCGAACGAAAAGCGCCGGTGAAAAACGCTTTC
Organism: Lachnospiraceae bacterium; assembly: GCA_030825115.1. Lineage (GTDB taxonomy): Bacteria > Bacillota > Clostridia > Lachnospirales > Lachnospiraceae > Brotaphodocola. The sequence continues at coordinate 118,993 of JAPJQL010000005.1, read as the reverse complement.
TCCTTCACGATAAATTCAAACTTCTGCGTCAGGCTCTCCCCCACCGTGTGTCCCATTCCAATCTGCGCGAAGGACTGGAGCACCAGCTTGTCAAAATACCAGTTGATCAGGTCGTACTTGTCCAGAAAATTGCGGTAAAAGGTCTGCCTTGTCAGCCCGCAGCCTTCCACGATGTCCTTGACCGTGATCTTGTCTACCGGGGTGGTCTTCATGCACTCTTTGACAGAGTTTGCCAATTTGTATTTGGTCTTGTCCTGTCTGTTCATTTTTTCATTATCCACGGCTGTACCAATCCTTTGCTATTCGTGTCTGTGCTCCACATAATGATTAAATCCAGTATACCACAGTTTGGCTCTTTTTTCATCCCCGGAACCTTTATTTCCATCATCTCCTTCCCCCCGCCCCAAAAATGTGTTAAAATCCATATAGTACACACAGAAGGAGAAACTTTATGAACCACACAACAGTCAGGATTAAAAAGGGACAGGGACGCTCCCTGAAAGCGGGCGGCGCCTGGATTTATGATAACGAGATCGATACCATAAGCGGCGAATATACAAACGGGGATATGGTTTTCGTGGAGGATTTTGACGGATACCCGCTGGGGCAGGGCTTTATCAATACCAACTCCAAGATCACCATCCGCATGATGACCCGCAAAAAAGACACCGTGGTCGACGAGACCTTCATCGAAATGCGGGTTCGGAATGCCTGGGAGTACCGCAAGTCCACCGTGGACACCTCCAGCTGCCGTCTGATATTCGGGGAAGCAGATTTTCTTCCGGGCATCGTCATCGACAAATTTTCCGACGTGCTGGTCGTAGAATCCCTCGCCCTCGGCATCGAGAGGTGGAAGCCTGTTATCATCGACAAGTTAAAGCAGGTGCTCTCGGAAGACGGCATCACCATCCGCGGCGTCTATGAACGGAGTGATGCCAAGGTACGTCTGCAGGAAGGACTAGAGCGTTATAAGGGATTTATCGGCGAGCCGTTTGACACCAAAGTGGAGATTGTGGAAAACGGCGTCCGCTATATCGTAGATGTAGAGGACGGGCAAAAGACAGGATTTTTCCTGGACCAAAAATACAACCGCCTTGCTATCCAGCGGCTGTGCAAAGGAAAAAAAGTCCTGGACTGCTTCACCCACACCGGCTCTTTCGCATTAAATGCCGGGATTGCAGGAGCTTCTTCTGTACTTGGCGTTGATGCCTCGGAGCTCGGCGTCAATCAGGCGCGGGAAAACGCGAAGCTGAACCATCTTTCAGACACCGTATCCTTTATCTGCGCGGACGTCTTTGACCTGCTGCCGGAGTTAGAGCAAAAAGGCGAGAAGTTTGACGTGGTGATCCTTGACCCGCCCGCATTTACCAAGTCCCGCAGTTCCATCAAAAATGCGGTAAAAGGGTACCGGGAAATCAATCTGAGGGGCATGAAGCTGGTCAAAGACGGAGGCTACCTCGCCACCTGCTCCTGCTCCCACTTTATGGACCCGGAACTGTTTACCAAGACGATCCGGGAGGCAGCAGGGGGCGTCCACAAACGCCTCCGGCAGGTAGAATACCGGACCCAGGCGGCAGACCACCCGATCCTGTGGGCGGCAGACCAGTCATATTACCTGAAATTTTATATTTTTCAGGTTTGTGAAGAAAAGTAACTATCAAACAATGCAATACGTAAAGGAGGATTTGTATCATGAGGAAAAAACGCACATTTTCCCTTCTGCTGTCACTGGCCCTGACAGCGTCACTGACAATACCGGCAACAGCTTCCGCCCCGGCCTACGGTCCGGGAACCCCGCCCATGTTTGGCTCTTCATTCGCCCCTGGCGACGTAGCAGGCAAACTGGTCATCATCCATACGAATGACACCCACGGCCGGGATTTGCAGGGCGACGGGATTCTTGGCACTGCCGCTGTCGCACAGCTGAAAAAAGATTATCAGGCGGCAGGAGCAGACACCTTACTGCTCAGCGCAGGCGACGCCGCACAGGGCACTACCCTGGTGAACTACAACCGGGGCGCCGATGCCATCTCATTCATGAATCTGGCAGGCTACGACGCCATGTGCGTAGGAAATCATGAGTTTGACTGGGGATATGACAACCTGAAACAGCTCGTCTCACTGGCAAACTTCCCGGTTATGGGCGCCAACGTGCTGGACAAGGACTCCGGCAGCCCTGTATTCCAGGAGCGTCAGGTGTTCACCACCTCTTCCGGACTAAAAGTAGGCGTCTTTGGCCTCTCCACACCCGAGACCGCGACCAGCGCCAACCCGTCCGGCATCCAGACCCTGCGTTTCCAGGGAGGCGACGAGCTTTACCAGTGTGCTGCCCGCCAGGTGGAAGCATTGAAGGCCGAGGGCTGCGACCTGATCGTGGCGCTTGGGCATCTGGGCGTGGATGAGAGCTCCGCAGCCGCAGGATGCCGTTCTGTTGACGTGGTCAACCATGTATCCGGCATCGACCTGTTTATCGACGGACACAGCCACACGGTCATGGACCGTGGAAGACCAGTCCCTGCCGATCAGTATCCTTCTTTCCAGAACAACAGCGGCACCTTGATCGTCAGCACCGGTTCCTACCTTGCCAATGCAGGCGTAGTCGTATATGATCCGGCCACAAAGTCCCTGGACTGCGGCCTTGTGAGCGACAGTATCTATAGCGGCAGCGACGAAGCCACTGCAGCAGCCATCTTCGCAAGAGATACTGCGATCATCGCCGAACTCGGAAAACCATTTGCAGTATCGGAAGTCCTCTTAAATGGAGAGCGCGCTCCGGGAAACCGTACAGAAGAGACCAACCTGGGTGATTTTGCAGCAGATGCCCTTCTCTACGGAGCCAACAAAGCGACCGGCAACATCATCGACGCAGCCATCACAAACGGCGGCGGTATCCGGGATTCGATCAAGCCCGGTCAGATCTCCATGCTGGACATGCGGACGGTGTTCCCGTTCAACAACCAGATCTGCGTGCTTCCAATCAGCGGACAGGGGCTGCTTGAAACTCTGGAAGCAGCAACCTACTGTACGCCGGGCGCCATCGGTGCATTTCCACAGGTATCCGGTATCACATTTACGATCGATACAGCCGGCACATATGAGAACGGAGAGCCGTACTCGACCTACTACCGCTGCGCCAACCCGGGCGCCCGGATTAAAGACGTGTCCGTAAACGGCGAACCGCTTGATTTAAACAGAACCTATTATATCGCCACCAATGATTTCTCAGCGGTCGGCGGAGATACCTACTATGCATTTAAAGAAGCCTACATGGCAGGCGGATTTAACACAGGCGTGGCTCTGGAAGATGCCCTGATCGATTATACAAAAACCGTTCTGGGCAATGTGATCCCCGCCTCCAGATACGGCGCGCCACAGGGACGGATCCAGATCATCAACTCTGCCGAAGCGTCGCTTCCGGCAGCATAAGGATTTCTCATACAATCAAAAAAGCCGTTTTGGCCAGCGCATACAACGAAGCGCTGGCCAAAACGGCTGATTTTTTGCCTGTTTACATCTCTTTTATTACCCTCAATAAGCAGCCGTCACAAATACATAAGTGACTGCATCGGCTCCTGTCTTCTCGGCATACACGCCGACATGCGTCATCAGATCCGTAGCGATCATATTCCTGAGTTCCGGCATACTATTGTAATATTCCTCAAAAGGATGAGCCTGGCTCACCATGATCCGGATCGTACCAACATGGGAAAATGTAAGACCTGCCCGGCTTCCCATCTGCATAAGTTCTGACAGCGGAACCAGCTGATTGGAAGCGTAGTAGGCATCGCGCGCCAGAAGACAAAGGCGGTTATCCCGTTTCCACACCGGTTTTCCTGCTTCCTTACGCTTTCCATTGATCCAGTTGACCGGCATATTATCGTCTGCCACGGATGACATCATTCCTGTCTGGACCCCCTCCTTCATATCATCAGGGAGCGGTATCCTGCACGGGTCGTTCGGATCGTTCGGCACCATCCGGCCCGAGGCGTCAAACGTATAACCAAGACCGCCCAGGGATAGCTCCGCCGACACTGCCATCGCCCCGTTATCATACAGATAATAAGTTCCGTCTTCCAGTGTAAGCCATCCCGTCTTCATATTGCTGTTCTCATCGAAATAGTACCACAAACCGCCATCCTGCAGCCACTGGTTCGTCACATATTCCCCGTTCTGGTTCTTGCAGCGCCAGAAACGGTTTCTCTCTGCCCGCTCCCAGGTCAGACCGGAGGATGCGCTGTTTCCTGCCGACGCTCCGCCCAGACGGTACAGCACAATATCAGCAGCCCAGCTCTCTTTTTCTATCACTTTAAACACAAAACCAAACTGGTTGTGATAATATTTTCCGTAGAGATACGCATTGGATCCGGCAGGGCTAAAATACATATGACCATCCCTGTAATTCATCCCCGACACAGGCTCTTGCGTCGTCCGTATCACAACGCCGTGATCGTACTTTACATTCAGGTAACGCGATCCTACCCGCATGGAATAGCCATTGTCCTCCCGGGTCACCACCCACTGGATCCGGGAATCCGATGTAGTCGCCGTATCTCCCGAAACCGATACTTCCGCCGAAATCATCTTGCCGTCGCTGCCAATCCCCCAGGCATAATGCTTTTTCGTATCCTCGTCATACATCGTAACCAGATATGTGCTTCCACTGTCAATCCCATCTGTATCCCGGGTAAATTCAGCCGCCCAGGCTGTACTGCCGCCTGCCCTGGCCGCCAGGGAAAACACGACGGCTGCCATCGCCGTTAAACACACGTTTCTAATCTTTGCCAAAGTTTCTCGTCTCAACACTTCCCCCTCCTTCTTTGTTCCTTTAACACCCCTGTTTCTTAAATTACCGCATCTGGGAATACAGTTTCCCCGCCTGAAGCGGCTGCCCCTTTGCCGCCGCCATCTCACTGACCGTCACGAGCTGATATCCTCTGTTTGTCAGTTCCGGGATGATCTTAAGCGCGGCATCCCCGCTCTGGCTGTACAGCTCATGCATCAGTATGATATCTCCGTCCTGCACATGATTCAGTACGGCATCCACGGTCTTCTGTGCATTTCTCGTCTTCCAGTCCAGGGTATCGATGTTCCACTGAATCATTGGCATATGGGTGTTGGCAAGCACTGTCGCATTGTAGTTGCCGCCCGGAAGGCGCATGATTTTCGGTCTCACGCCGCAGGCTGCCTCGATTGCATCGTTGCACTTCGTTACCTGGGACTGGATTTCGGCTGCACCCAGCTTCTGGAGATACTTATGGTTCATGGTGTGGTTTGCAACCTCATGCCCTTCGGCCACCATCCGCTGAACTTCCGCCGTCCGGCTTGCCACCCGGTCTCCTACCATGAAAAATGTCGCCCGGCCGTCATACTGTGCCAGGCAGTCCATGATCCGGTTTCCTACCGACGGCTGGGGACCGTCGTCAAAAGTCAGCGCCACCATCGGCCTGGTTGGGTCGATCTGCCGTCCGCCGCTCTGCCGGGATGCCGCTTGCGCCGCCTGCTCATCCGCCGCTACCTGCTGATCTGAACCCGCCTGCTGGTCCGCCGCCTGCTCATTGCCTCCCGCCATAATGACAGGAGACAGTACCGCCCCCTGGTCTCCCGGAGGAGCCTGGCTTCCCGCAGCCTGATCTGTCCCCCGCGCCTGGTCCCCCGCAGCCTGACCACCGCCAGGAATCTGGCCATCCGCGGACTGTCCACCACCTGAAATCTGACTTTCCCCCGGCATCTGCCCGGCGCCTGGTCCCTGAACCGGCCCCGGCTGCCCCGGGGCATCAGACGGCGCTCCAAAGACGGCATTCCCTCCCGGGATTTCCGCCCCCGGCGCGTTTTCACCCCCGGCCATAAGTACCGGCGACGTATACAACACCATCGCTCCTGCAGCCTGTACCGGCTGCGCCATCAGCATCACGCCTGCAGCCACAGCCACCGCAACCGCCCTGTATCTCTTCTTCATCTGTCAATCTCTCCTCGCATCAATCTATGGTATTTCCCGCCTGCTGCCAGACAGGATTGGATTCTCGTACTCCAGTATACATGATTCCCGATAAAACCTCAAGCCGGGGCTCCGATTATTTGCCAAATCATGCTTTCCCGTTTCCAATCCATCCCATATCAATCACGGGGTATCCGATCCTTTCAGATACCGGATCACCGCATCCACCGATCTTTCCCTGACCGGTATCGTCAGACGAGGCTCATGGATGTCTTCCAGATAATGGGCGTCCGAATCGCTGATGATCCTGCACTCATTCAGATAAGGATTTCCTTTCCGTACTTCATGCAGCTTTTTCAGATCTTTCAGTTCCGCCGTCCGAAACCTGCTGTCCGGCGGCACAAATCCAAGGTTGGCGATCAGGCTGTTTGCCGCTTTCTCAATATGGGCAGGAACCATCACGCCGCCATAAGAATCCACCAGATCCCACAGTTCGTCAAAAGAGATATCCACACTGTTGATCAACAGCAGCGGCTCTGTCCCCACCACTTCGTCTTCTTCATTGCATATCTGCTGCTTTCCAAACACTTCTTCCTTATTTGGAAACTTCATCAGGCGTTCGTAGACATACGAATCAAACGCCATCGCCTGCTCAAGCGTTGAAAACAGGCAGACCGCATGTACTTCCTCCGATGTATTGATCTCCATGCCGGGGATTGCCAACACCCCGAACTGCTCGGCGATCCGTAAAAATGCAGGACAGTTTTTGCAGGAGTTGTGATCCGTCAAGGCGATCACGTCCAGACCTTTTATCGCCGCCATGCCCACGATGTTCCCCGGCGTCATATCGTCATCCCCGCATGGGGAAAGGCAGGAATGGATATGCAGGTCATAAGTCAGGTCAGGCATGCTGCATCTGGTAAATCTTCAGCGCCGCATCAAAGATGGGAAGTTCCGTTTCCAGCACCGTGATCTCCTGCTCCTTTGCCTTTTTCACCGCCATATCGTCCAGCACAGCGCCCTCTGCCATGATGATGCACGCAGCATCAGCCAGGGAAGCCACCGCCAGCGTATTCATGTTCCCCATCACCGTCACCCACGCACAGCCCGCCGGCGCTTTCCCCATCGCAATGCTGAGCAGGTCGCAGCAGAACGGGACCGTGATCTCCCGCCCCGGATCTTCCCCTGCATTGACCAGCCGGAATACCTCGCTGTCAATCAAATTCTGTACTGTCATCCTGTCACCCTCTCTTCCTGTCTTATCGTCATTCTCTGACGCTATTCCTCGTCTTTATCCTTGTTGTCCAGCAGCGACATCTCGTCGGAAATCCGCTTGATATACTCCTTTAGGATATTCAGCGTCTCCTGCCCCGCATGGTTTCCCGCATGGAGATCGTCGGCGAGTACCGACACCTCCTCCGACAGCTTATGCAGGTTCTCCCTCAGATAATAGACACAGTCCTTCTCACTCGCCTCGCCCCGGACGATATCCTCCGCCAGAGCCTTGCAGGTCGGAGCACCGCAGGAACCGCAGTCCAGCCCCGGGAATTTTTTGCAGAGACGTTCCGCCTGATTGAGCCGGGCAAAACTCTCCATCATGTTCTCTCCAAGATTGAAGACCGGCTCATACTGCACATCCGTCGTCCAGTAGACCATGCCCTCCGCATTCTCCTCCACGTCCATATGGCTGCGCGCCACAGGCATATATTTTCGCAGATGCTTTAGCTTTACCTCTGCCACGTACGGGTTCTCCACCGTCAAAACACCGCCGACACAGCCGCCGTTGCAGGCGTTCAGCTCCACAAATTTCAGATTGGTAAACTTCTGGTCTTCCAGATCCTCCAGCACCCGGATCACATTCTCAATCCCGTCGGCCGCCAGGTAGTTCTCCGTGAACAGCCCGCTCGCCTCGCCTCCGCTCCGTCCCCAGCTGATGCCGATCTTGCCGGAAGTCCCAAGATCCTCCGGGTCTTCCCCCACAGCCTTCATATGGGAAAGCAGCTGCGGATAGACCTCCTTGATGGCAAGCACATGGTCCACCTCGCTGTACTCTGTCCCCAGCGGCGCTTTTACATAGGTCACCTTGGACGGACATGGGGAGATAAAGCAGATTCCGATGTCCTTTCTGTCCAGACCGGTCTTCTCGATCGCCCTTTCGACCGCCATCATCGCCGCCACCTCCACCGGAGGATTGAGCGGGAGCAGATGGGGGATCAGGTTTGGAAAACGCACCCGGATCAGCCGGACCACCGACGGGCAGGCCGTGCTGATGATCGGCAGGTTGTCCTCGTGCTGCGTCAGGTACTCCCTTGTTGCCTCACTGACCAGTTCCGCCGCCGCGCTGACCTCGAACACATCATCAAACCCCATCAAAAGCAGCGCGTTCAGTACAATATTTACGTCGTCCAGATTGTTGAACTGGCTGTAGAGCGACGGCGCCGGAAGCGCCACCGTATATCGATACTGCTTCATCACTTCCAGCTTGTCATAAGTGGCAAGCTTTGCGTGGTGCGGGCAGACACGGATGCATTCCCCGCAGTCAATACAGAACTTGCTGTTGATCTGCGCCTTCCCGTTCCGCACGCGGATAGCCTCCGTGGGACATCTCTTGATGCAGTTAATGCACCCCTTGCACAATTCCGGATCCAGACGGACGGAATGATAGAATTTATCCATAACGGCACACCTCCTGTCCTGGCCGGGCAGACACACTGCGTCATGGCTGCAGTTCTACCGCCATCGTGATCGTCGTGCCCACGCCCAGCTCTGTCTCTATCTTCATCTCATCCGTATATTTTTTCATATTGGGAAGCCCCATGCCCGCGCCAAAACCAAGGCTCCGGACCTCATCCGGCGCGGTGGAATACCCCGCCTTCATCGCCATGTCGATATCCGGGATCCCCGGTCCCACATCCGCCAGAACCATCTGGATCCGCAGCGGCGTGATGGTCACGGTGATCTTGCCGCCTTTTGCATGGATGACCATGTTGATCTCGCCTTCGTACATGGCAATCGCTACCTTCCGCACCGCCTCCGGACTGACCCCCATCTGCTTTAATTTTCCCTTCACATCGCTGCTGGCCTCACCCGCGCGGGTAAAGTCATCCGGGGAAATATCATAAGTCAGTACAATTGCCTCATCCATCAGACTGCACCTCCGCCAAGCCCCGCCTGATACAGCAGCCCACATGCCGAGAACATCCTGTGCCCCGTCTCCATGACGATCAGATCCCGGTCCTTTGCCATATCGATCAGCATCTCATCCGGCTTTTTCCCTCTCACAAAGATGATGCAGACGATGTCAAGCATCTCTGCCGTCCGGATGACCTGCGGGTTGCACAGTCCCGTCAGCAGTACGGAATGGTCCTTGGAAAATGCCAGTACATCGCTCATCATATCGGAGCCGCATGCGCTGTTCACCTCCCGATCCAGATGCTCTGTCCCGGTCAGCACCCTGGCGCCTAAAATCTCCTGTACGTCCTTTGCTGTCATACCTGTCCCTCCTCGTATAATCTCTTATAAAACTTTTCCATACTCTTTGCGTTTCCTTATCTTAACCTGTGTTAACCGTTGTTCATCATATCCTATCATATCATAAAATCACGTCTGTTGATAGCAATTCTTAACATGATAATTTGTTATTTTTTTAACTTATCTGTGAATTAACTATAGATTTTTTCTCATTTACATGGTAAAATATTATGTACATTTCATAAACACCAATACAACGAGGAGGGTTAAACATGGCTTGCAAAAAAGAAGGTGTTCCTTTCAGCGGGACTCCGGAGCAGGAAGCTGCTTTAAAAAAGGTGATTGCCGAGCTGAAAGACACAAAAGGTGCTCTGATGCCGATCATGCAGCAGGCACAGGAGATTTATGGATATCTCCCGATTGAAGTACAGACCATGATTTCTGATGAAACAGGTATCCCATTAGAGAAGATTTATGGAGTTTCCACATTCTACGCCCAGTTCGCGCTTCAGCCAAAGGGCAAATATCAGATTTCTGTCTGCCTGGGAACCGCATGTTATGTAAAAGGTTCCGGCGCAGTATTCAACAAACTGGAAGAATTATTAGGCATCACCAACGGAGAGTGTACCCCTGACGGCAGATTCTCCCTGGATTCCTGCCGCTGTGTAGGCGCCTGCGGTCTGGCCCCGGTCATGATGATCAACGAAGAGGTCTACGGACGGCTGACAGCAGACGATATCCCGGGCATCCTGGCCAAGTACCAGTAAGCCTATGATGACCGAGATTTCCCTGAACGTCCTTGATGTAGCGGAAAATTCCACCCGCGCAGGCGCATCTTTGGTGGAGATCACCGTAGATGCCGACATGGACGCCGACCGCCTGACCATCATCATAAAAGATGACGGCTGCGGCATGACGCCCGAACAGGCAGCACGGGTAACCGATCCGTTTTTTACCAGCCGGACGACCCGCAAGGTGGGACTGGGAGTGCCCTTTTTCAAATTTGCGGCGGAGAGCACCGGCGGTACCTTCACCATCGAATCCGAGGTGGGAAAAGGCACGGTCGTGACGGCCGTATTTGTACTGTCCCACATTGACCGGATGCCCCTTGGCGATATCAGCAGTACCATACATACCCTGGTGGTCTACCACCCGGAGACGGATTTTTTATACCGCTACCGCTATGGAGGACATTCATTTACCCTGGATACCAGAGAGTTCAGACAGGTACTCGGGGACGTTCCGTTTGACACCCCGGAGATTTCGTCATACATCATGGAATATCTGACTGAAAATAAATTGGAAACTGACGGCGGTGCCGTATACTGATACGCACCCCCAGATTGGAGGAATCACATGAAAAGTCTCGAAGAATTAAAAGCAATCCGCGAGAAGATGCAGGGACAGGTCAGTCTTCGTGCGGAAGACCATACCCAGACCCGCGTTGTTGTAGGCATGGCCACCTGCGGGATCGCAAGCGGCGCAAGACCGGTCCTTACCACCCTTTCCAACCTTGTACAGGAAAAAGGGCTGACCGGCAAAGTGGCAGTGACCCAGACCGGCTGCATCGGCTTATGCCAGTATGAACCGATCGTTGAAGTTATGGAACCCGGAAAACCAAAAGTAACTTACATCAAGATGAATGCTGAGAAAGCGGCAGAGGTTGTGGAACGCCACTTGATCGGAGGCCACATCGTAGAAGGTTACACCCTGAATTCAGCAGACATCAAATAAGGAGGAGCCCAGATGTATCGTTCACATGTATTAGTTTGCGGCGGAACAGGATGTACTTCCTCCGGAAGCCAGCAGATTATGGAAACACTGGTTGCAGAGATAGAAAAAGCAGGACTTAAGGATGAGGTATCCGTCGTACAGACCGGCTGTCATGGTCTCTGTGCATTAGGACCGATCATGATCGTATACCCGGATGCCAGCTTCTACTCTATGGTCAAGGTAGAGGACATCCCGGAGATCGTATCCGAACATTTATTAAAAGGACGTGTCGTGACCCGTCTTCTTTATCAGGAGACCGTTACCCCTTCAGGCGTAAAGGCGCTTGTTGACACCGATTTCTATAAAAAACAGCACCGCATCGCGCTCCGCAACTGCGGCGTGATCAACCCGGAAGTGATTGAAGAGTACATAGGTACCGGCGGATATGCAGCTCTTGGCAAGGTCCTGACCGAGATGACCCCGGACGACGTGATCCAGGTTCTCTTAGACAGCGGACTGAGGGGACGCGGCGGCGGCGGTTTCCCGACCGGCTTAAAATGGAAACTGGCCAAGGGCAACGATGCCGATCAAAAATATGTCTGCTGTAACGCGGACGAGGGCGACCCCGGCGCATTTATGGACCGTTCCATCCTGGAAGGCGACCCCCACGCCGTACTTGAGGCGATGGCGATCGCAGGTTACGCGATCGGCGCAAACCAGGGTTACATCTACGTCCGCGCAGAGTATCCGATTGCAGTTCAGCGTCTGAAGATTGCGCTGGAGCAGGCCCGTGAGATGGAACTGCTCGGCAAAGATATCTTCGGCACCGGTTTTGATTTTGATATTGACTTACGTTTGGGCGCAGGCGCATTCGTCTGCGGCGAGGAGACCGCACTGATGACCTCCATCGAGGGCAACCGCGGAGAACCGCGTCCAAGACCTCCGTTCCCGGCCCAGAAAGGTCTCTTTGGCAAGCCAACCATCCTCAACAACGTGGAGACTTACGCAAACATCCCGCAGATCATCTTAAACGGCGCGGACTGGTTTGCATCCATGGGTACGGAAAAGTCCAAGGGAACCAAGGTATTCGCCCTGGGCGGCAAGATCCACAACACCGGTCTTGTTGAGATCCCGATGGGTACCACCCTCAGGGAAGTCATCGAGGAGATCGGCGGCGGCATCCCGAACGGCAAGAAATTTAAGGCGGCGCAGACCGGCGGACCTTCCGGCGGATGTATCCCGGCAAAGCATTTCGATATTCCGATCGACTATGACAACCTGGTTGCTATCGGTTCCATGATGGGTTCCGGCGGTCTGATCGTCCTCGACGAGGACGACTGTATGGTTGACATCGCCAAGTTCTTCCTGGAGTTCACCGTAGAAGAGTCCTGCGGCAAATGTACCGCATGCCGCGTGGGCACCAAGCGCATGGTTGAGATGCTGACCAAGATCACCAAAGGCAACGCGACCATGGAAGATTTAACAAAGCTGGAAGAGCTGTGTTACTACGTAAAAGACAACTCGGCCTGTGCACTGGGACAGACAGCCCCGAACCCGGTACTGTCCACCCTGAAGTACTTCCGGGATGAATATGAAGCTCATATCAAAGAGAAGAAATGCCCTGCCGGCGTATGTAAGGCACTTCTCTCCTACCATATTGATGCCGACAAATGTAAGGGCTGTACACTTTGTTCCCGTACCTGCCCGAATGGCGCGATCACCGGCACGGTCAAGAATCCTCACGTCATCGACCAGGATAAATGTATCAAGTGCGGCGCCTGCATGGAGAAATGTAAATTCGGCGCAATATACAAACAGTAATGGAGGAGAATTGATATGGAGAATATTACAATTAAAATCAACGGCATAGAAGTAAGCGCTCCAAAAGGTTCCACCATACTGGAAGCTGCAAGGCTGGCACATATCGAGATTCCTACCCTGTGCTTTTTGAAGGAGATTAACGAGATTGCCGCCTGCCGGATGTGTGTGGTAGAAGTAAAGGGCGCGAGAAGCCTGGTAGCTTCCTGTGTATACCCGATCAACGAGAACATGGAAGTATGGACCAATACCCCGAAGGTACTGGATTCCAGAAGAAAGACCTTACAGCTTCTGTTATCCAACCACGACCGCAAGTGCTTATCCTGCGTGCGCAGCGGCAACTGCGAGCTGCAGCAGATGGCAAAAGAGCTGGGCGTGGAAGACGAGGCATATTATGATGGCGACCGCACCCCGTCCTGCATCGACGACAGCGCCGTACATATGATCCGCGACAACAGCAAATGTATCCTCTGCCGCCGCTGTGTGGCAGTCTGCGAAAAGGTACAGAACATCGGCGTCATCGGAGCCAACGAGCGTGGTTTTGCAACCTTTGTCGGCTCGGCATTCAATATGGGACTGGGCGAGACCAGCTGCGTATCCTGCGGACAGTGTATCGCAGTCTGCCCGACAGGCGCACTGCAGGAGAAATCCCAGGTCGACGAAGTTCTTGCAGCGATTGCCGATCCGTCCAAACACGTGATCGTACAGACCGCTCCTGCCGTACGTGCAGGCCTCGGCGAGGAATTCGGCTATCCGATCGGCACCAACGTAGAAGGCAAGATGGCAGCCGCACTCAGAAGAATCGGCTTTGACAAAGTATTTGACACCAACTTCAGCGCCGACCTGACCATTATGGAAGAAGCGCACGAGTTCCTTGACAGGGTACAGAACGGCGGCGTGCTTCCGCTGATCACCTCCTGCTCCCCGGGCTGGATCAAATATTGTGAACACTACTTCCCGGATATGACAGAGAACCTGTCAAGCTGTAAGTCCCCGCAGCAGATGTTTGGCGCGATCGCCAAATCCTACTATGCTGAGAAGGAAGGCTTAAAACCTGAGGACATCGTTTCCGTATCCATCATGCCATGTACCGCAAAGAAATTCGAGGTTCAGAGACCTGACCAGGCAGCAAACGGCGTCCCGGATGTAGACTACTCCCTGACCACCAGAGAGCTTGCCCGGATGATCAAGAAGGTCGGCATCAGATTCCAGAACCTGCCGGATGAGGGCTTTGACGCTCCGCTCGGACTGGGAACCGGCGCGGCCGTAATCTTCGGCGCTACCGGCGGCGTTATGGAAGCGGCGCTCAGAACCGCAGTAGAGACCCTGACCGGCGAAGAACTGGCAAGCCTGGACTTCACCGATGTCCGCGGAATCGAAGGTATCAAAGAAGCAACCTACCCGGTAGCGGGAATGGAAGTAAAGGTTGCAGTCGCATCCGGTCTTGGCAACGCGAAGAAGCTGCTTGAGAAAGTAAAAGCCGGTGAAGCTGACTATCACTTCATCGAAATCATGGGATGTCCTGGCGGCTGTGTAAACGGCGGCGGACAGCCTCAGCAGCCAGGCTACGTTCGCAATACCGTAGATATCCGTTCCTTACGTGCAAAAGTTCTCTACGACGCAGATCAGAACAACCCGATCCGCAAGTCCCACGAGAACCCAGCCATCAAGGAGCTGTACGCTACCTACCTTGGCGAACCTGGAAGTGAGAAGGCTCATCATCTGCTTCATACTTCTTATGTGAAACGTACCGTCAACTGAGGGTAACATAACCCGGGCTATATGAAATTAAAATAAGCGGCGTAATATACATGCATGTATGTTACGCCGCTTTTTAAATGTCAAATTATATGATTTCCCATCACACCATATAAAACTGGTCCTTCCCCGCCTGCTTCGCCCTGTATAAGGCAATATCGGCCCTCTGATACAAATTCTCAAACGACCATGTTCCCTCATCCGCACAGGCGATCCCCACGCTGATGGATATCGGAACGTTAAGCTGCAGATCATCCTGCAGGGTCCTGACCGCAGCCAATATCTCTTCCGCCCGCCGTGCAATATGCTCCGTCTCCATCGGATTGACCGTCAATACCGCCAGCTCATCGCCACCCAGACGGCATTTCAAGTCTTTCTCCCTAAACTTCATCTCAAAGATACGAGCCACACACATCAGCAGTCCATCCCCCGCGGTATGGCCGCAAGTGTCATTGACCTGTTTGAAATTATCGATGTCAAACAGGAAGAATACTCCTCTGAATTGTTTCCTCCTCAAAAGGTCATTTACCTTATTCTCCATCGTCTGGCGGTTCAAAAGCCCTGTCAGGCCATCCTTCTCCGCTTTCTCCTGCCACTTGCGCTTTTCCGAAATATCAATCGCATGACCGACAGCCCGGTAAGCCATACCATCCTCATTCCGCAGGGCACGGTAACTGGTGCGGTACCAGCGGTAGCCATCCCCGTAGTAATCTGCCCGCTGTTCAAACACGCCCCGGTCCTCCGCGTAGTTAATGTTCAGGATATGCTGCAGACATAGCGCCACATCATCCCGGTGCAGGAAAGGAGACTGTTGGATATGCCGGGTATACCGTGGAATCTCATAGTTTCGCCGTCCCCCGTCTCCCATAGGGATCGAATAAAACATCTCATCATTTAAAACATCATAATCATAGATGATCATGCCCGAGTCTTCCACCAGCATCCGGCACAGCTCGTCCTGACGGCGGCGCTCCCGGCTGACGCGCAGTTCCTCTTCCATCTTCTTCTTTTCCGTAATATCAGCGATCACGAAAAAGAACACAAAGCCCTCTCCCCGGTTTCCCACAAAGCGGATCTTCACATCCAGCCACAGCATCTTCCCCTGCCCACAGCTCCTCCGTACGGCGACAGACTGCACACTGCCTTCTTCCTTCGCCCGGATACAGGCATCGTTCAGCACGTTCTGGTCTTCCGCCCAAATGTAGTCAAATATGTCTTTGGCGTCCTGAAGAAGTTGTCCCGGCTGTATATCCATGAGCTTATAATACTGGTCATTTACCCGGATGATCTCCAGGCTGTCCCCCCGCATCTCATAGATGCCGGCAGGACCCACCATGTCGGCAAACAGATAGTCCACCGCCCGGTCCTGGAACAGGGCATCAAAATCAAACTCCAGTTCCAGCTCCTCCGGAAGTCCGGCTTCTTCAAATCTGCCCTCCTTCAAAAACTGTTCCCAACGCTCTGTCGTCAGCGGTCTGGAATAATAATATCCCTGTACCAGGTCGCAGCCGATGCTCCGAAGAAAACGGAGCTGTTCCCTCGTCTCGACCCCTTCCGCCACAACTGCGGTATCCAGCCATTTTGCCATCCTCACCACGCTGGCGATGACATTGGCAGCCCGCCCGGACTTATCAAACCCGTCCAAGAAGCGCATGTCGATCTTCAGAAAATCCACCTGGATGTCCTTTAGCATATTCAGTGAGGAGTATTCACTGCCGAAATCATCCATCGAAACCTGAAACCCCCGCTCCCGCAGCTGTCCGGCAATCTCTACCATCCGCCCCGGGTCTTCCATATACGCATTTTCGGTAATCTCAAACCGCAGTTCCCCAGTATCCACCCCATACGTTTTCGTCAGGGCACAAATCCGGTCACAGATATCAGGAACATAAAAATCCATCCGGGACATATTAACCGATACCGGAAGAAATGGTTCTCCCGCCTGCTTTTTGTCCCTGATATACCGGCACACTTCTTCCCATACATACCAGTCTATCTTCGTGATAAACCCATTTTTCTCGGCCAGCGGTATAAATGCGGCAGGAGAAACCAGCCCCTTGACCGGATGGTTCCACCTCACCAGCGCCTCCGCAGCCACGGCAGCACCCCCGGCTACCGAGCCGATTGGCTGCAGATAAAAACAGAACTGCCTCTCCTCCAACGCCGTCTGCATCTCATTGATCATCTGCTGCTCTTCCAACAGCTGCTCTTTCATCTCGTCATCATAATAGGCATATCGTTTCAGATAACTCTGCTTCACCGTACCCAGCGCCAGATTTGCACGGTCACACATCAGCCCCACAGGAACTTTCGTATCTTCCACCAGATAGATCCCGCAGTACAGATCCATACGCAGTTCTACCCCATCGATCTGCATCCGTTCCTGAAGTTTTTCCATCATCTCCTCCGGCCGCAGACACTCCACCGGAATACAGGCGGCAAAATTGTCGGATGCCAGCCTGCCAAACACTCCGTTTTCCCCAACATAATCACGTATCGCCTCCGCCAGAACGATCAGAACCCTGTCGCCGACCTCCAGGCCATACAATTCATTAATAATCTTAAACCGGTTGATGTCCCATGTCACGATCGCGAAGTGTTCTTCTCTCTCCCGCAGCATTTCATTCACATGGACATAAAAAGAGGCGCGCCGGAAAGCTCCGGTGAGGGTATCCAGTTCCAGAGAATATGCTGTTTCAGAATCATTTCGTTTCTTTTCCATCACGGTTCCCCCTTACTTAACCTTTATTTTATCATGGGAAATGCTCATGTTCAACCTGTCTCAGGCTTTTAAAAACAAAAAAAGAAGCAGGATGCCAGCCCATCTTGTGGGAACCATCCTGCTTCTTTGCCAAACAATGTCGTTCTCTGTCAATTAATGGCGATGCATGGAGAAAGTATCCATCTTATAATTCTTCAGGTTCCCCTTAATCTCCCTTCCGTCTGCCTGCCCGATCAGCGTATCTCTGGCTTTTTTCGCCTCTCCCTCGGTCTTATGCTTACTCGGTCCGCCCACGCAGCCGCCCACACATACCATGCCTTCGACGAAATCTGCCGGAAGTTTACCGACCTTCAGCATCGTCAGCGCCTTCTTACATTCTGCCGCCCCGTTGCACTGCATCACGTTCGGCGCGATGTCCTCATTCATCTCTTTAAAGCACTGCACCACTGCCGCGGTCACACCGCCGGCATTGCCAAAACGCTTGCCAAATACAGAACCTTCCTGGTACTCATTTGGCATCGGCTCCAGCTCTACGTCTTTTGCACGCAGCATCGCACGGATCTCGCCAAATGTCATGGCATAATCTGCGTTGCCCTGGATGTTCAGATCAAGCGTCTCGCTCTTCTTCGCGATACACGGCCCGACGAACACGGTGATCGCCTCCGGGTCCTCTGTTTTTACCATACGGGAGACAGCACACATCGGAGATACCGTCGTGGACATATTGTCAAGCAAAGACGGAAAATGCTGTTTTATCATATTTACAAATGCAGGGCAGCAGGAGGTGGTCATCTTTTTCCCCTCTTTATACGCCTCTGCCCATTCAGCGGCCTCTGCCTCCGCCGTCATGTCGCCGCCCAGCGCGACTTCGATCATATCTGCAAAGCCGACCTCTTTTAACGCCTTCTTCCAGCTTGCCATCGTAATATCCGGTCCAAACTGTCCTTCCGTGGCAGGAGCTACCATCGCAACGACCTTCTTGCCTGCACGGATCAGATTGATGACGTCCACCAAAAAAGTCTTGGAGCCGATTGCTCCGAACGGACAGCTGTGGATA
Source organism: Lachnospiraceae bacterium (assembly GCA_030825115.1). Lineage (GTDB taxonomy): Bacteria > Bacillota > Clostridia > Lachnospirales > Lachnospiraceae > Brotaphodocola. The sequence goes on along the minus strand of JAPJQL010000005.1, from coordinate 100,519 downwards.
CAGTTTCCGCACTGGATGCACTTGTCCTCGTCGATCACGACGATACCGTTCTCATCCATCGTGATGGCGTCTACCGGACAGCTCTTCTTACACGGACGCATCAGGTCTGCAATTGCATTGTAAGGACATGCCTGGGAGCACTTGCCGCACTCTTTACATTTTTCCGGGTCGATATAGGCACGGTCGCGTCCCATGGTGATCGCGCCGAAATTACAGGAGTTCTGGCAGGCCTTCCCCATACACTTCTGGCAGTTGTCGGTGACAACATAGCGGGAAATCGGGCAGCCTTCACAGGCCGAGCTGATCACCTGCACGATGTTTCTGGTGTCCTTGCCGCTGGTCGGGCATTTGCCCTCCGCAAGGCGGACTCTCTGGCGGATCACCTCCCGCTCCTTGTAGATACAGCAGCGGAAATTCGCCTGCGGCCCCGGTATCATTTTATAGGGAATCTCATCCCGTTTCTCCTCCAGCTCGCCGTTCCATGCCATTTTGGCCACTTCGTACAGCACTTCATGTTTGACGTGTAAGATTGTTGCGTCATTTGTTACCATGATTTTTCATCCTCCTATTCCTTGAACCCAACCTCTATTAGTAATAGGTAACCGTAACCGGTTTTCCCATATCCTCAACCGTATGCTTCAACTGCTCCACCAGGTTCTGGCGAATCCCCAGGTCAAAAGGAAGCCCCGGATTCTGGTAAGCGCTGTTGATCGCCTTCCCCACGTACAGGTGAAGTTCCGTACAATCCTCGATCAGCATCTTTGCCACCATAGACGCGCCGTTTGGCTTGTCCAGTTCCAGGAAGAAATCCTCCGATACGGTCTCATTCTTCACATACCGTTTCAATAGCTGAATCACCCTGTTTAAGGTCAGCACTCCTTCCGTCACCAGTTCGATGCCGTCCATGTAGGCGATCGGAGGGATCTCCGGGTCCACATAATCCAGCGACACATCCAGCCGTCTGTTCAGTACCCGCGATACGATGGTAGCGCTGGTACCTCCGCACACGATCCGCCTGGTGTTTTCGTCCCCTTCCATGAAACTGTTTACCATCACGGAATCCTGGGCCGGGTCCTGAGCCGGTCCGGTCATCAGATGCACCGGCTTTGCGTTGATGATCCGCATACAAGCGACCGTGGTGTCATCCCCCGGGCGGTACTGGTACAGTTCATCACAGGCCTGGCAGATCGACGCCGCAAGACGCATGGCAGATACGGTCTTTCCATACTGCCTCACTGCATATTCTGCGATATCCTCCCATATCCAGCCGAAGTTCAGAAGCTGTCCTACCCCTGCATGGATCGTGCCGTCGCTCATCAGGATCAGGGCGTCGCCTTTTTGTACCTTGAACCGGTATTCATTGATCCGCTTGCCTTCCACCACCCGGATGTTCTCCGGGATAGGGACCAGTTTTCCATTGCGGATAAAAATACAGCTTGGATTGTCAAATTCCACCAGATAAGCCTCTCCGTCATGGAACACCTGCAGGATGCTGAATGTGGCATACGCCACCTGGCGCACCTGGCAGATGGGGAGGGTCTGGACGATGGTCTCCACGCATTCCTCCAGCGTGGCGCCATTCAAAAACATGGTTCCCAGAATCTTCGAGGTCAGGGTCGCAAGGATATTGGCCTTTACGCCGCTGCCCATGCCGTCTGCAAGGATCATGATATTGGAATCCCTGGTCTGCAGCAGTTCTACCTTGTCGCCGCAGAGCACCTCGGTAAATTTATTCAGGCTTTTGTAAGCAACGTCTACCGTAACTCCCATCTACTTACCTCCGCCATCCGAGCCGTCATCTAAAAGCGTCCGGCAAAGCGTGGTCAGGGTGGTCTTTGTCTCGGCCGTCGTCTCGCCGAGCAGTCCCGCGATCTCCTGCGCCACCATCATCTGCTTATGGATGACCTTCTGAGCCAGGTCAATGGTATCCAGTTTCTTTTCGTAATCCTGCTTTGCCTGCTCTTCCTCTTTCGTGATATCGATAAATGTGGCAAGAACCGCATTTTCCTGCTCTATGTATACGATGTTCTGGAGTGTTGATATCCCGTACTCCGGATAGCTCACCTTCTTGCCGTGGATGTTCTGATGGGTATCCATCACCCACTGGAAATCCACCGGGTCGATAAATTCGTACAGATACATCTGCAGGGCTTCCGCACGGGTCTTTCCGAAATACTTCTCTCCCACCGCGGAGTACTCCATGATCTTCATGTTCTCATCTACGATGAGGACCGCATTCGGAGAAGTCTCCATAACCAGATTTGCCAGGGATTCGGATTTCTCGTACATAAACGGAATGCACATGTTCAGCTCCGCTTTCTTCTGGAATACGGCAATCGCTTTCTCCCGACAGGTCGGATAACCACAGGCGCCGCAGTTTAACTCATCATCCGGTTTTACCTTGCCGGTCATGGAAAGGATCTCCTGTATCTGCGCTTCGGTCGGCACCGGGTCTTTCGGAGCATGGTTCAGGAATATCTTTCTCATGGACACCTGTTCCAGGATCGGTTTTATCTCTGCAGCTTCCACCGGCTCCCGCCCGATCGTCTCCTCCATATCCAGCTTCACCTTAAACCGGGATATCGTCTCGTCACTTACCGTCGGTCCCTTGATACAGCCGCCGGAGCACATATTCATCTCGATGAAGCAGCCTCTGATCTCCCCCCGCATCATGCTCTTGCACAGGTCAATGCAGTTCTGCTCCCCGTGGACATAGAACTTGCGGTAAGAATCCTGCTTCTTTTCCGTAGCCAGAACGGAATTCACCACGCCGTTGGTCACCGGATACAACCGGTTCACCTTCGGGTCCATCCGCTGAAACGGCTTATCCTCACAGTCTGCGATCACGATATCCTCGTCCTGCAGCCACCGGTTGATATCATTAAAATTCAGCACCGCATCGATATATCCCTCATGGCGGATATCCTGCGCTTCCTTCTTCTTGGCGATGCACGGTCCCAAAAATACAACCTTGATATCCGTCCCAAGCTCTGCCTTTAAAAGCTTCCCGTGGGCGATCATCGGAGAAACGACCGGAGCCAGATATGGAATCAGCTGCGGATAATAGATCTCGATCAGATCATTGGCGCTTGGGCAGCAGGTCGTGATGATATTCTCCATCTCCCCCTCTTCCAGAAGTCTTGCGTACTCCTGGGTCACCAGCGCCGCCCCCTCGGCCGTCTCGCGGACATCGGCAAACCCAAGCTCTAAAAGAGCCGCCCGTACCTGACCGATGGTATGGTATTTTAACAGTCCCATGTAGGATGGGGCAATGGATACGATGACCTTTTCCCCGTCCGCAATATATTGTTTTACCTTATCCAGGTCGCTGACCAGCGTCTTTGCCGACTGCGGACAGATCTGAAGGCAGCGCCCGCACAAGATACAGTTATCCGGCATGATCTCCGCCCGGCCGTCCTTTACCATGATCGCCTTGACTTCACAATAGCGGACACATTTGTAACAATGGCGGCACTTTGTGGCTTTAAAGTCGATAATCGCCATGCTTACAGCCTCCCTAAGATTTCCTTTTCAAAGAACTCCTTTGTGTCTTCCGGCTTTAATGAATGTAAAGTTCCGTCTACAGTTACACAAACTCCATTGACGCAGTTGCCGCTGCAGAAAGAGCCGTTCAAATCCACTTTATCCGCTACTCCGTTCTGGTTTACCAGCGCCTGCAGCTGCTGGATGATCTCTCGTGACCCTTTCAAATGACATGCGCTTCCGATACAGATTGTAACTCTCATGACTGATCCCTCCAAAAATGATATGTTGAACATCGTTTACGTCCTTAAACTAAACCGCTGCTTCCATTATCTCATATTGATATATTTTTATCAATTAGTTTCTTGACAAAAATTTGTTTTTTTTACCATACTATCTTACATTTTTTATGCCTGTCAAAAAATTTTCAATATTTTGACAACCTCCTATGCGAATGTTATAATGTAGGTGTTCGTGCTAACCCGGAAGAATAACAATCCTGATGGGGAAGACGGGGATTGATCGTCTGTCATGGAATTCCTGCGTCTGCGTGATGCAGGTTTTTTTATACACTCACGATTACCGCCTCTGAAATCCAACTGCATATGACACGGACAGAAAGAGAGGAATTTAATTATGAGAAAAATGTTGCCTGTACTGCTTGCCTTAGCCCTTGGCGCGGCGCTCACCGGATGCTCCCAGAAAACGGCCCCTGCCGAGGCTCCCACCACCGCCACGGCTGAGCCATCGTCAGAAGCGCCTGCCGCCACGGCCACGGCTGAGGCCTCCTCTGAAGCGCCTGACGCCACCGAAGGTCTTACCACCATCCAGGATGTCACGGTCCGCGTCGGTTCCCTAAAAGGCCCGACCTCCATGGGACTTGTGGAGCTGATGGACCGCGCCGAAAAAGGAGAAACCGACTGCAGCTTTGAATTTACGATGGTGACTGCTGCCGACGAACTGCTGGGCAAGATGGTGAACAACGAGCTGGATATCGCGCTGCTCCCCGCCAATGTGGCAAGCGTCCTGTACAGCAAGACCAGCGGGCAGGTTGCCGTCATCGATATCAACACCCTGGGAGTCCTTGATATCGTCGCTTCCGACGATTCCATCAAAAGCATCGCAGATCTGAAAGGCAGGACTTTGTACCTCACCGGAAAAGGGACGACTCCCGACTACGTCATCCACTATCTGTTGACCGCAAACGGCCTGACCGAGGAAGACGTCACGCTGGAGTATAAGTCAGAGGCAGCCGAGGTTGCCGCATTATTAAAAGAGCAGCCTGACGCCATCGGACTGCTGCCACAGCCGTTCGTAACGGCTGCCCTGGCGCAGAATGAGAAGCTGAACCTTGCGCTTGACCTGACCAAAGAATGGCAGAACGTACAGGGCGAGGGCGGAAGCCAGCTCGTCACCGGCGTCACTGTCGTCCGCAGGGAATTTTTAGAAGAACACGAGCCGGTTGTCGGCTACTTCCTGGATGAGCACAAAGTGTCCGCAGCATTTACGCAGGAACAGCCGGATCAGGCGGCCGAGCTGATCGCCGCTGCCGGGATCATCGAAAAAGCACCGGTTGCCAAAAAAGCGCTTCCATACTGCAACATTGTCAGCATCTCCGGAAAAGAGATGAAAGATGCTCTCTCCGGTTATCTCCAGATCCTGTTTGACCAGGAGCCGAAGTCTGTCGGCGGACAGCTGCCGGGAGAAGATTTTTACTATCAGCCATAACCACCTGTAAGGAGTTTTTATGAGAGGAAACCTGCGCGCACGACGTATCGTGATTATCATATTTTGGATCGCTGTCTGGCAGATTGCCGCCATGTCGATCGACAACTCCATCGTGTTTGTGGGACCCGCAGATGTGCTGCGGTCTTTTTCCCAGCTTGTCGGAGAGCCTGATTTTTGGAAATCCATCGCAGGCTCCTTCGGTAAGATCAGCGCAGGCTTTTTGTCGGCATTCCTCTTCGGTATTCTGCTCGGAAGCCTGTCATACCACAACAGGCTTTTGCGGGAGGTGCTGGAACCTGTCGTCGCATTGATGAAATCCATCCCGGTTGCCTCTTTTGTCATCCTGGCCCTCATATGGATCGGCTCAAAGAACCTGTCCGTGTTCATCTCCTTCTCCGTTGTATTTCCGGTGATCTATATCAACACGATCTCCGGGCTTTTGAGCACCGACCCCGGGCTTTTGGAGATGGCAGAGGTGTTCTCTGTCCGTCTGCCGAAGCGGATCCATTATATCTATGTCCCCGCCCTGCTCCCATACCTGGTAAACGGCTGCAAGGTCGCGCTGGGCATGAGCTGGAAATCCGGCATCGCCGCCGAGGTCATCGGAGTGCCGTCGAATACGATTGGAGAAAACCTGTATATGGCTAAAATCTATCTGAGCACCGCCGACCTGTTTGCATGGACGATCGTCATCATCCTCGTCAGCAGTGTTTTTGAAAAGCTGTTTCTGCTGCTGATCCAGGCGGGAAGCAGACAGCTGTGGAGAGGAGGTTCCAACCATGCAGCCTTATAGCATCGTCATACAGAACCTTTCCAAATCCTTTGACGGACGTCTGGTGTTAAACAGTCTGGATATGGAACTCACCTCCGGCAATACCTACTGCCTGATGGGCGCTTCCGGGATTGGAAAGACGACATTTCTCCGCATCCTGCTCGGGCTGGAACAGCCCGACAGCGGAAACGTCACCCATAAGGGCTGCACCGGCCCAGACTGCCGGATGACCGCAGTCTTTCAGGAAGACCGCCTTTGCGAGGCGTTTTCTGCCCTGGACAACGTCCTTTTAGCCGCCGGAAAAAATCTGGAACGAGAGGCAGTTTATAAGGAACTGTGCCGACTTCTGCCGGAAGAATCCGTCACCAGGCCCGTCAGCACGCTGAGCGGAGGAATGAAACGCCGCGTGGCGATCCTGCGCGCCCTCCTCGCCCCCTCCTGTGCGATCGTGATGGACGAGCCGTTTACCGGTCTGGACGAGGATACGAAGCAGGTCGTGATCGATTATATAAAAGAAAAAACCCGGGATAAACTCCTGATCGTGGTCACGCATCAGGAAGAAGATGTCACAGCGCTTGACGGATGTCTGATCACGCTGTCAACATAACTTAAGGGGGCGCATTCTCATGGATGCGCCCCCTTTCTGTGTCCGCTGTGTCTCGCTTAGATCTCTGTCCTCCAGAGCCCGTGAAGATTGCAGTAGGCATATACAGCGACAGCCTTTTCCGCTCCAAGGCAGAAGCTGACTGCCGGATCGTCACCAGGCTTAAGCGCCTTGCGCTGACCGCCGTTTTCAGTCTCAACATAGACCCACTCAATAAAATGTTCCGGAAGCATCGGATGGTCCACAGAACCCACATTAACATGGAGCACGCCGTCTTCCACGGTAACAGCCGGAAGGTGCTTCTCCCCGCTGGCTTCTACCGTATTCGGAACAAGCGCTTCCATCTTCTGCCCACAGCACATCATGGGAACCCCTGCGTCATGAATCATGCCAACAAGGTTGCCGCAATGGCGGCAGATAAAAAACTTTGCTTTCATTGGTAATCCTCCTTAAATTATATTCTTTCTGCTACAAAAGTTACCAAAAATTAATGCCCGCCGCATTCATCTGCATGTGCATGCTCATGGCAGACGGAGCCTGTGGAGACAAGCTCTCCTCTCAGGTAAGCTTCGACTGCGGCCTGGGCATCGCCCTGGGCGCCCACGATCACTTCCACGCCGCGCTCATTGAAGATGTCCACAGCGCCGCCGCCCATGCCGCCGGAGATAATGACCTCGGCGCCATTGTCTGCCAGGAAATTCGGCAAAAAGCCCGGACGGTGACCGGGGTTTGGAACAGTCTGGACATTTACGATTTTTCCATCCTCGGCGTCAAATAAAATAAAGTTTTCACAATGGCCAAAATGGCCGGCAACGGTAGTACCCATAGCTGCAACTGCGATTTTCATGATGTTTTTTCTCCTTTACATTAATAATTTTTTTGTTTGTTCAAAAATCTCTATGATTGCATCTTTGGCGGGACAGTCAAAGGAAACGATGCTTTTCCCCTCATTGACCGCCAAAGCGGCAGTTTTGTCATAGGGAATCTTCCCAAGGAAAGGAATTCCCTCTTCCCGGCAGCAGCTTTCGATGGCAGCGGTGTTCTCGGGACTCATATCCCATTTGTTGACACAGACTGCCAGCCTGGTCTGGAATGTTTCCGCCGTCTTTACCAGACGCTTTAAATCACTGATGCCGCTCAAACTCGGCTCTGCAACCACCAGCACCAGATCCATGCCGCTGACCGATGCGATCACCGGACAGCCGATGCCCGGAGAGCCATCAATGATAGCCAGGTCGCATTCCGGGGCATTTTTCAGCATCGCCAGCTTCACATTCGTCACCAGCTTGCCGGAGTTTCCCCGCCCCATTTTAAGCTTTGCGGTGGAAAATACGGTCTCTCCCTGATAGAGTATTTCTGCTCCGGCCACATCCGGCTGCAAGGTTACCGCGCTCTGCGGGCACACTCGGGCACAGACTCCGCAGCCTTCGCAGGCTGTCTCCCTGACCCGGTAGGTATCTTCGCAGCTTTCCAGCGCCTCAAAGCGGCAATACTGGGCGCAAAGGCCACAGCCGACACATTTTTCTGCATCGATGACCGCCTTGTCTCCACCAAAGAAATCCTTCTTTTGAGGCTGGGATGTCTGGGACAGGACCAGATGAAGGTTCGGTGCATCCACATCGCAGTCTGCTATGGCTTTCGCCTGAGCAAGCCGGACAAATGCGGCGGCCGTGGTCGTCTTTCCCGTCCCTCCCTTACCGCTGAGAATCAACAGCTTTTTCATCGTGGTTCACCTCCCAGTTTTTTCAGAAGGTCCGTAAACAGCTCCCGCGCCTCCCTGCTTTCTTCCACCAGTATCTTTCCTTCTGCTGCAAGCTTTGCAAAATCGGTCCTGTATGGAAGCTTCATCAGGATGGGAATCTGATGGCCGGCGCAGAAGTTTTCCAACGGTTCATAGGGGACATCTTCCTTATTGATGATCACGGCGCTCTTCTTTCCCAAAAGGGAAACCAGCTCATAGACCATCTGGAAGTTGTGGAAACCAAAGGCAGTTGGCTCTGCCACCAAAAGGCAGACATCGGCGTCCGCCACACTTTCCATGACAGAACAGGCGCTGCCCGGAGGACAGTCGATGACCGTGAAGCCCTGCGCTTTTTTCAGCGCCGACCGAATCACCGGAACGCCTGAGGCTTCGCCGGGATTCAAAATCCCCGTCACCACCTCGATATTCCCATGAGTTCCCTCTTCCAATACTCCGATCTGCTTCGGGACTTCCCGGACCGCCATCTCAGGACAGACCATCACGCAGCCTCCGCAGCTGTGACACACTTCCGGGAACACCACAGGTTTTTCTTTGATATACATCAGGGCATGGAACCTGCAAAAGCTGACACACTTTTTACAGCCCGTGCACCTGGCGGCGTCAAATTCCGGCAGCAGGGTGGCAACAGGAGTGTTTTGTACATTCTCCGGCTTCCAGAATAGCCGGCCATTGGGCTCTTCCACATCACAGTCGATGTAGACTGCCCGCTCTGCCGCTGCCGCCAGATTTACCGATACCAGCGTCTTGCCCGCTCCGCCCTTGCCGCTCAATACCGCAAGTTTCATTGTACTCCGTGGAAACCGGCGTGGAAGTGTGTCAGTTCCTCCAGTTTCCCATCTGCCAGATCCTTCAGGTCGTCTGCCGCCGCTTTGTTTACCGATTTGTAAATCTTCATACCTGCGGCAGCAAATACATCCGCTGCATTCTGCCCGCAGCGGACAGTGATCAAGATATTCACTTCATTATCTGCCAGGAATTGGGCAGCCTGCACCCCGGCTCCGCCGTGAGCCTGGGCGGCGGGATTCTCCACAATCGTTTCGGCTGCTTCATCTTTAAAAAGAAAGTAAGGAGCCCGAGCCAGTACGATACAGACATCCTGCTTATTTTCATCCAACGGAACAGCAATCCTCATATGTCCATCCTCCTCATATTTCGTTATCATCTGACCGCAGCGGTGCTTCCTGCAGCCGCCGCACCCGCAATACTCTTCCTGCCCGTCACACAGGCGGTAGTCCCCGCCTTCAATCCGCAACGGCAGGCCATCCACCAGGGCTTCCGCCACTTTCTTCCGGGCGGAGTTGTATATCATCTGTACCGTTGTCCGGGCAACCTGCATGTAGCTTGCACATTCTTCCTGAGAAAAACCCTGTTTGTCGATCAGGCGGATGGCCTCGTATTCATCCACGGAAAGGAATACCATTGATTCCCCCCGGGACACCCCCACCGGATGAAACTCCCGTGTAGCAGGCATTTGGCAAACCTTTCTGCATTTTCTGGGTCTCGGCACGATATACACCTCCTCGTCAGATTTTTCCTGCCTATATCACCATCATACGCCTGTTATTGTCATATGTCAATAACAAAAAGCCCCGACGGTTCACGGTGACGGTTCACGGAATCACTCCGAACCGGCAGAGCCGTTCTCATATAAAGCTATTGCTGGCATTTAAGGAGAAAAAGTATTTCACCGGGTCATTTAAATCAAAACAGGTTCTCACTCTTCCAATATCTCCAATCCAAAATCCTTTATTTTCCAATCATTTCTTCACTTCTGTCAAACAGATGAACCGCTTCGGAAGCGGCCGCATATATTGACCGGGAAATCGATAATATGCTTCCATTCAATCCGTACACCGCCCCCGAAATAAAATCTATAATTCTGGATTTCTGCTCTTCTGAAGCTCTCTCCATATTGATGACAACAGCATTCCCCATCAGGATCTGGTCGCATATCTCTTTGGAGTCCTCGATCGATACTGCATGAACCAAAACGATCCGCATGGACCGGACTCCTTCACTCCGGCTGCCCGTAATCCCTTTAAAATGGTCTAAAAAGGCAGGACGTTCGTCAAGCTCATCATCCTCGTCGTCCTCATCAAAGTCATCCTGGTAAGTCATCTGCATCCTGTCGATCATATGCTGAACCAAACCCATTTCCTCTGCTCTCCTTTCTGCCCAAAGAAAAAGGTAGAGCATTCTCTATCTCTTCCCAACCACTAATATCCGTTCTGTCACACTCTCTGATTCACCATATCTTTCAGATGTTTTCCTGCTTTAAAAACCGGCACCTTTTTTGCCGGAATCATCTTGGTTTCTCCCGTCTGAGGATTTCTCCCAACTCTCTCGGAACGCTCCTTCACCTCATATGTGCCGAATCCGACAAGCTGAATCTTATCGCCCTTTGCCAGCGTTTCCTGAATCACGCTCATAAGTCCTTTTAACGCCTTTTGGCTGTCTGATTCTGAAAGCCCCGTTCTTTTTGCAATCTCCTGTGTCAATCCCTTCTTATCCATGTTATCCTCCTTCTTATGTACAAATCTGTAATTTTTCCGTATAAATCCGATTCAGCGCATCTGCCAGCAATTCCGGAACCTTTCCCTGCCCATTCTTAGCCAGCAGCTGAATCGGCTCTTCTCCATGTTCCATAATCCTCCTCAAATAAAAGGCATTGCCCCGGCGGACCAAAATCCGCAAAGAATCTGCTTTTTTTTGTAAAAAATACAGAAATTCATCCTCCTGCCGTTCATACCGGGCGCTGTCAATAATCAGCAGATCATATCCCCCTTTCAAAAAAGTCATGACCCGCCGACAGGTCTCCGCATCTTTTAAAAGTGTGACATTGATCGTGTAAGTACACGGCATTGTTATTTCCAGCAATATATTCCTGTAATCCCATAAAACAGAAGTAAAATCTGCCAATACTCCGATGTTCAGTTCATCCATACCGTTTTGTTTCTTTCGCACCTTTACACCACTTTTCTGAATAAGCTTTCTCGCCTCTGTTTTAGGGACATTATATATGATTTTCTGCAGTCTGCACTTTTTTTGTCACAAACTGCAGTTTTAATGTAATAAATAACCATATTTCATTCGTCTGCTTTCCATCTCCGTTCCCAATCATATTCGCTCTTCTCCGAATAAAATTCCAGCGGACTTTCACTCTTCCCCTGCATCTTAACCGCACGGACCGCTCCACAAAACAAGCCTGCCGAAATACCGAAATTGATGATAAAAAACATGGGAATCCAAATCGGCAGAAACAATACGAATGCTTTGATGATAAGCGGCAGCGTCCTGGTATAAACAGCCAATTGATAAGCTTCTCCTAATGTCATGGGATGATCCATACAGGATGCTATCACCATGCCAATCAGCGCCACAGTCAGCACGCCAAGAAAAAAAGACGCCGTCATGAACAAGAACACCAAAACCAGTCCGACCGTCATGATCGTATTCACATAGGGCCTGACGGTTTCCAACAACAACTGCTTCGTCACGTACAGACCAGGATTCAAATCCCTATAGTAAATCGTCTCCACCCTGCTTCCATCCCGTAAAACAAGCTGCTCTGAATCCATAATAATCACCTGGGAATAGCTGTGTAGCTTTTGCATCATCTCTCCTGCATCAATCCGATTTCCCGGCAATGTATTGACAGACACGTAAACATCGCCGTCCTCATATTCTATAACGTCAAAAACCTTGACCTTTCCATTTTCAATCTTAAAATCAGGCAGATACTCATCTGCGATATGTAAGATCCCTCCTGTTTCCAACTGAAAACGCATAAACGGGATTCCGATTGACAGCACGTAATACAGGACCACAAGAATCATTGCATACAAAAATGTCTTCCGTTTTCTGTCCTTCATAAACATGACATAAGATTTACAATCATACACGGAATGCACCAATTCTTTAAAAATATTCACCCAATCACCTCCTCCCTGCCATAAAACCTGCTGATCATACCGCAGTTTCTCCGGTTACAGGATCGACAGCAAGAAAAGGGTAACTCCCCAGACAGCTGCCGCAGACAATATCACCATACCAATATTGAACAGCACCTTAAAAACTGTAGAAAATCTGGGATTTGAGCTGACTGAAATTGTAGCTCCGATACCCAGTATGGCCAAACCTGCTCCCACGGCTCCATTAACCAGATTAAGGCCGTGCAGTGCAAGAAAGACATATGACCACTTAGGAAGCTTTACCGGAACAAACTGCTCACCTGTAGCACAGTCTTTCCCATCCATGACAAGCACTAACTTCCCTAACAAGGTGTTTATGTGAAGTTCCGCTGTCTTGTCGCCAACCGGGAGCTCATAAACACGAAACATTCCCTCCCTCCTGTTATTCAGGGATTTTAACTTGATTTTCTCATCATTTACGATGACCTTACTGCCACCGGCCTTTATTTTATAGGCCTTTCCATCTACCAAAATATCCCATTTCTTCATCTTTTCATTTCTCCTTTTTCCTCTTATCGGTCTGAATTACAGTGTAAAACCAGAGGGTATTATATACGGTATCCTGCAGTTTGAAGTTCTTTTGTCACAAACTGCAGTTTTCATGTAATGAATAACCACTTTTTTACACCACAACAAAACGGGCATACCGTCTGATTGACGATATGCCCGTTTTGCTCTTTTGCCAGCTGGGCTAGTTGGATTCGAACCAACGAATGCAGGAGTCAAAGTCCTGTGCCTTACCGCTTGGCGATAGCCCAAAAAGATAAAATAAACTGCACCGAATGCACGAGAAATCATATCATATTTTTTTCATAAATGCAACTGGTTTTCCAAGATTCCTTTCCATTTTACCGCTATCTTTGATATAATACCCCTATGAAACATTACGAATGAATTGGGGAGGACAGTTTATGGCCAATACCATGTTTTTCAGCCTTCTGCTCAATATCGGTCTGCTGGTGCTGATCGCCACCCTGCTGACCAAGTTTCCGGTGGTCCGCCGCATGTTCCTGGACGGACCGCATTCCCCGGGCAGCCGGATCGCCCTTGCGCTGATCTTTGGCTCAGTCAGCATCATCTCAACCTATACCGGGATCAAGGCAAACGGCGCCATCGTCAACACCCGTGTCATCGGCGTGCTCGCTGCCGGTCTGCTCGGTGGTCCGCAAGTCGGGATCGGAGCGGCCCTGATCGGCGGCTGCCACCGCTACCTCTTTGATATCGGCGGCTTCACTGCCGTCTCCTGCGCTGTCTCCACCTTTGTGGAAGGCCTTATCGGCGCGTCTTTTTCCAAACGGTTCCGACAGGGAAAACTGGATAACACCGGCATATTTTTGATTACCGTGCTTGCCGAGGTCGGTCAGATGGCCATCATCCTGCTGATATCAAAACCGTTTGAGGCGGCGCTGGCTTTGGTAAAGATCATCGCATTTCCGATGATCATCATGAATGCACTTGGCATGGTCATCTTTATCGCCACCTTCAATATGGTGTTTTTGGAAGAAGACAGCGAGATTGCAGGCAAGATGCGCCTTGCACTGAACATTGCGGACAAATGCCTGCCCCATCTCCGCCAGGGTCTGTACAGTGTAAAAGATATGCAGGAAACGGTGAATATCATCTACAAATCCTTTCCCTGCTCCCTGGTCATGATCACCGACCATCAGGGGATGATCGCCGTCTGCCCGGAGGAACAGCAAAGCAGGATACATGCCGATGAGGCCCTTTCTGCGGTCTGTGCATCCATCCAAAACAGGCAGGTAACCACATTCATGCCGGGTGAAGAAAACCCTCCGCTCAGCCCTGTTCTGAAAAACCACGCTGTCATTGTCGCTCCTTTGATCGAGATGGACAAACCGGTGGGCAGCCTGACTATGGTGGTCAAAAAACAGTGGCATTCTTCCACACAGGCCACCGTCAGCTTCGCAGGAGAACTTGCCAGGCTGTTTTCCACCCAATTGGAGCTTTCCGATCTGGATTATCAGAAACGGCTGCGCAGAAAGGCGGAGCTCAAAGCGCTGCAGTCCCAGGTGAATCCGCACTTTTTATACAATGCGCTGAACACGATCGCCTATGTCTGCCGGGAAAACCCGGACCGCGCAAGAGAACTGATCCTCACCCTCTCCTCTTACTATCGCCAGACACTGGAAAACGACCGCTATATGCTGAACCTGCACACGGAACTTTACCACGTATCCAGCTATCTGGAACTGGAAAAAGCCCGTTTTGAGGAAAAGCTGCAGGTGGATATCCAGGTCAGTGAAGATACCAACTGCATGGTGCCGTCTTTTATCCTGCAGCCCTTAGTCGAAAATGCCGTCCGGTACGGAGCCGAGCCGTCCGGTCTCCGGTATGTCGGAATCAACGCCGCACAGACAGCAGACGGGATTGAAATTTCCGTAAGCGACCACGGTTCTGGTTTTCCACAAGAGATCATCGACCAGCTCTACAGCGGCAAACCCATGAAGGGCATCGGTCTCGAAAATGTACACAAGCGGCTGAAGAGCATCTACGGAGAAAAGTATGGGCTTGTCATCGACAGTTCACCGAAAGGTTCCAGGGTATCGTTCCTGATTCCGGCAGAACCGGCAAGGACAGGCACAGAAATAGTCAGAAATGGGGATCTCCACGCAGATTCCAGACAGATTTCCGACACCGATACAAAGGAGGAGTCCACATGAGAATAGCAGTCATAGACGACGAACGACCCGCACGCAGGGAGCTGATCCACCAGATTCTGGAAGTTTATCCCGACAGCGTGATCGAAGAAGCCGACAGCGGAGCCTCCGGCCTTGAGCTGATCAGCCTTCGGCCTTTTGACTTGCTGTTCCTCGATATCAATCTGAATGATATGGAAGGAACCACGCTGGCGGCCGCGGCAAAAAAGATCCTGCCCGATGCGCGGATCGTCTTTGCCACCGCCTACTCCCAATATGCCGTCAAGGCGTTTGAGCTGGGCGTGGACAACTATATCCTAAAGCCGTTTGACCCGGACCGCGTCCGCCGCGTTTTGGAAAAATGCCATGAAGATGCAAAACCGGCAGCGGCCCTGTCCTCTGAAAAGCTTGCCATCAATACCAACCGCAAGATCCTGCTGCTGGATATCCATCAGATCGTCTATCTGGAAACCGAGGGCAGGGGCTGCGTCATCCACACCACCTGCGGAGATTACACCGAAAACCAGCTCCTCGGCGAATTTGAAAAACGGCTGATTCCTCACGGTTTCTTTCGGATCCACAAAAGCTTTTTGGTGAACCTCAACTACATCTCGGAGATGTTTCCCTGGGCAAACAACAGCCTCGCCCTGAGGATGCAGGGATTTGAACAGAATATTCTGCCTGTCAGCCGGGATAAGGTAAAAAACCTGCGTCAGCTCCTCGGCGTCTGAATGATTTTAGGAAGCTGACGAAAGTTCCCTCATCCATGCCGTTTATACACCTCACACTACCGTTTATGCAAAAAACATTTTCTTTTGTCAGTTTTTCGCTATAATTAAGAGCATATTCCAATATGCTTTATACAAATCATACAGGAGGTAGTGTATATGGTAAGTTTTTTTGTTTGTTTAGCTATTTTGATCGTTGGGTTTGGGATTTACAGCAAAGTGACAGAGAAAGTCTTTGGTCCTGACGACAGAAAGACGCCGGCACTGGCGATGACAGACGGCACCGATTATGTGCCGATGGGAACCGCACGAATCTTTCTGATTCAGCTTTTGAACATCGCCGGTCTCGGTCCGATCTTCGGCGCTCTCGCGGGCGCAGTCTGGGGACCAAGCGTATTTTTATGGATCACATTCGGCACCCTGCTCGGCGGCGGCGTACATGACTATATGGTAGGCATGATGTCCATGCGCCACAAAGGTGCAAGCGTTTCGGAGCTGACCGGAATGTATCTTGGCAACGGCATGAAACAGGTTATGCGTGTATTTTCCGTAGTGCTTCTTGTCCTGGTCGGCGTCACCTTCTCCACCGGACCGGCAAACCTTCTTGCAATGCTGACCCCGCAGTTACTGGACGCAAAATTCTGGCTGGCTGTCGTACTGATCTATTATTTTATCGCAACGTTTGTTCCGATTGACAAGGTAATTGGAAAAGTTTACCCGATCTTTGGCCTCTGCCTGATCGTGATGGCCCTCGGCGTAGGCGGCGCAATCATCCTGGGCGGCTACCACATCCCTGAGATAACGCTTGCCAACCTGCATCCGTCCAACACCCCGATCTGGCCGACCATGTTCATCTCCGTGGCCTGCGGCGCAATCTCCGGATTCCATGCAACCCAGTCTCCGCTGATGGCCCGCTGCCTGACCAACGAGCGCAAAGGGCGTCAGGTCTTCTACGGGGCGATGGTTGCAGAGGGCGTGATCGCACTCATCTGGGCAGCAGCCGGCGTGGCATTTTACAACGGCACCGGCGGTCTTGCCGAAGCGCTGACCGGCGGACAGTCGGCAGTCGTATATGAAATCTGCTTCTCCCTGCTTGGACCGGTAGGCGCAGTCATCGCGATGGTCGGCGTCATCGCCTGCCCGATCTCTTCGGCAGATACGGCATACCGAAGCGCCCGTCTGACTCTGGCTGACTGGTTCAAGGTGGATCAAAAGCCCATTAAGAACCGCCTGATGCTGACCATCCCGTTATTGGGAGTAGGCGCAGTCCTGACCCAGATCGATGTGCAGGTTATCTGGAGATACTTCTCCTGGAGCAACCAGACGCTGGCGATGATCGCCCTGTGGTCTGCAAGTGTATACCTGTTCCGCAGGAAAAGGTTCTATTGGATCACCGCCCTTCCAGCAACGTTTATGTCGGCGGTCTCCTGCACCTATATCCTGATGGCCAAGGAAGGCTTCCAGCTCTCCACCGCTTTCGCATATCCGGCAGGCCTTTTGTTTGCGGCTGTCTGTCTGGGAGTTTTCCTTTACTCCTGCTTCGGCCAAAAGGCGCAAAATACGGAACCGGTAGTGTTCGAAGAATCATTTGAGGCATGATCGTTACATAATTAAATATTATCATATCCCCCACAACAAGAAGAAGCAGCCGTCCGGCTGCTTCTTCTTAATCTCAATCCTTATATCGTGCGCTTGACGGCGCAAAAGCTGAACCTTTGCAACCGTCACCACTGACAGCGCCTTCCACCAGTTTGAGATCAACCTTGCAATTCTCTCCTGAGTAATTCATCACTAAAACCAGATGATCGTCGTCGTACAAATAGACGGAATTTAGGAACGTATCGACCAACATAATGCGATACGCCTCGTCGTTTATATCTCCAGAGCGGAACCTCTCTAAAAAATAGATAATTTGATCTCGCTCAAACTCTGGCTCTGCTAAGAGCTCGTGAGCTATTCCTTTTTCAATGTCCGCGCGATCAGCCTCCAGCTCCATGAGCCGGGTTTTTGTACTCGGGGTAATTATGCCGGCTTCAATGGCTGCCAGCATGTTGCTGATTGCTTTCTCATTTTCTTTTTGCCGGATCTCCAGCGCATGAAGGCCGGACTGATCTTTTTCTCTTTTCTGGTACTCCATGACACGATCGGCAATCTGCTCGATCAGTTCGTCGTTGTGTACGATCTTGACAAGCTCGCCGACAACAAGGTCCTCGATCCAGTCTTTAGGCACCGACTCCTTCTTGCAGCTCCGGCCGCGCTTGCGCTTCGTACATGAGTAATAGGCGTATGCTTTCCCGGTGTGGCTGGTGCCGCCGTCGCCTATCATCGGAGAACCACAAAGCCCGCAAAACAATTTTGTTGTAAGCAGGAAATTTTGCGCCTTGCCTCTGGCCGGTGCGTCGTGGTTTATTTTTAGCATTTTCTGAACCCTCTCAAATAGATCCCGATCGGTAATTATGGCCGGGATCCCATTCTCGACATAAATGTCCTCATACTCATAGACACCAATATATTTTTTATTCGATAGAATACGCCGGAGGCTGTTCTTGTTGAATTTACCGCCCCGGCTCGTCCGGTAGCCCTCTGAGTTTAGTCTCTCGTATATATCCTTCGCACGCTCACCCTCGGCATACTCCTCGAAGATCCTGCGAACGATAGCGGCCTCGGCCTGATCTATCATATAGCGACCGTCTGGGCCGGTTTTCAACCCGAGGCAGGTCTTTCCCAGTGTTTTGAGCTCCAGCGCGCTGTCGTAGTTGCCGCGCTTCACGTTCTGGGCGAGGTTTTCGCTGTAATACTCAGCGTAGCCCTCCATTACTGACTCTAATATAATACCCTCCGGGCCGTCCGGTATGGTCTCTTTTGCGTAGAAAATACGGATCCCGTTCTTTTTGAGCTTATATTTATACATGGCTGAGTCGTACCGGTTCCGGGCGAAACGATCCATTTTCCAGAGCAGCACGCAGTTAAAGCGGCCCTTCTCGCTGTCCTTCATCATTCTTTGAAAGTCCGGCCGCCGATCCACTCGCCCAGTCATTGCCTTGTCGATGTACTCGCCTATGACAATAATGCCGTGCTTTTTGGCGAACTCGTAGCAATCGCGGAGCTGTCCCTCGATAGACTCCTCACGCTGGCCGCTGCTGGAATATCTTGCGTATATGACCGCCCGTAATGGCTCTACGCCGCAGGAATTATCCGAGCCACCTCCTGCGGCATATTTTCGAGCCGTGTTTTTACTTGTCGGCATTATCCTGAGCGCCTGACTCTATTACAGTATAGCCGTAAGCTCTGGCAGTCTCGGCCGCTGCCTCCCGCTGCTCCTCCAGAGAAGCCTCTGCAAGATCGGGATCCGGCTGTCTGGTATACTCGGCAACCTTCAGACCAACCACCGCGCCGGTGCTGTCGGTGAATTTGTTGCAACAGATCATAACCATGTCAATGATCCAGCCGAAGCCCAGACCGCCGACGGTGAAAATATAAAGGACACCGGTGCCGACCTTGCCAACATAGAAGCGGTGAGCCCCAAAGAAGCCGAGGAACACGCAGAGGGCAAGAGTTACCCACTTGTTTTTATTTGAGGCCACCACGGGGGCAGCAGGCGCCTCCTGAGAGGTGGAACCGGCAGCAGTCTGGCCCGTTTTCTTACTTGTGGAGTAGGAAAGCCCGGTACCCGGGATCCCCACCGTTGTTGTCACTCTGCCGCTGGTGCTGAATGTTTTCTTGAAACCCTTCGGGCCGATTGATATGCTTGCGCTCTTTGCGCTCAGGTTCAGGCGAACACCCGGCGCGATCTTTTTGCTCTTTCTAAATCTCATTCCCATATATAAGGACCTCCTTCGCTTTTATTGTAACCGATCATCGGCCGGAGTTCTGGGCCGGCCGCGTCGGTTATGTAAAATCAAGTTTTATAACATTTCCCTCTCGGGAAGTTCGGGGGCGTTTCTTGTGGTAATTTATGCCATTTTTTCGTTGTCCCCTTTTTCGTCCATACCTAAAGCCCTTAATACGATTTGTTTGTCGATCGTGTCGCTCTTTCTATACCTCAGTATGATCTCGCGCTCCTGATCGGTCAAATGTATGTCAGTCTTTTTAGGTGTGGGCGTTTCGTCGCCAAATACTCCGAGAATATTATCAACGCCGTACAGCTTGCACAATTTCAAAAATGTAAAAGCGTCCGGCTCCGACTTTCCTATCTCCCAAGAACCTAAAGTGCTTTTATTCTTTAGGCCCAGCTCGTCGGCGACTTGCTGCTGGGTAAAACCCTTGCTGTCTCGTAATTCTCTCAATTTACCCCCGAGCTCTTTGCTCGCCATGTCCTGTTCACCTCCTTCCTTCCTATACCAATATAACATGGAAATAGTCGCCGGTCAATTAAAAAGTTGAATATTTCAATCAAAAAGTGTTGACAATCGAATAATTCAACCGTATAATAAGCTCAAGGTTGAAATATTCAACCAAGGAGGTGAGAACATGAACGAATACATTGCCAAGTATCTGAAAGACAAAATCAACGAAACGGGTATCACTTACAGAAACGTATCAAAAAAGACCGGTATCGAGTACCAGCGCTTAATGAGAATATTCAACCAGAACGCAGTTATTTCAGCGTCCGAGCTTATTGCTCTTTGCAATGTTCTCGGAATTGAGCCGACAGTTTTCTACTCAGCAATGAGTCAGCAGGCTGCGGTATAGGAGGCCAACACATGAAAAGAAAAGACTACTACCCTTCTTATATACCGCGCAAGTGGATCCACTTCGCTGAGCATGGCAGAAAATACCGGATCCGCAAGAAATACCGCAACCGGATCCTGCGAACCGTAAGCAGCCACCCCTCAGATTTTGAGACGGTCCTCTTTAATGTAATGCAGCACACAAGCCGCAGCGGAATAACTACCGCGGAATTTTGCCGAGGTCTCACCGCCCCGCCGATCCCTGATTATTTTAGAGACTGCTCCCCAGACGACGGCATACAGATCCCGGACGATATTCGACAGCTCAGCGAGAAGCTCGAGGAGCTCAAAGAAATCATAGAGCGCACGCTCTCCCCAGTGTTCGACTGGATCAAAGAGCTGGCCGGTAAAATTGTGAAGGTTGTACGCGACGCGGTGGACCGTATCTGGTGCAATGACCGCCACTGGTGGTACATGGCAGAACACCACAAAAAGCGCAGGATCCGTAAGAAGTACAGAACCAAGATCAAGCGCATGGCAAGAGACAGAGCCCGCAAGCTGCTCCACTCTCTCGGGTGTGATACCCCAAAGGAGCAGGATGACACCGAGGCCAGCGACGACGAGGAGGTCCCTTAATGGCAAGAAAGAACTCACAAGCGAGACAAGCAACCTGCTGCATATGCGGCAAGGACTGGCAGATCAGCGCTCTGGCCGTTATCCCTCCGAGTGGGTACGTCTGCCCGGTGTGCGAAACCAAGCAGAGGAAGGAGCGACTTTATGGCAATGAAAACACTCAAAAGCGTGGGATCCAGAACCCCACAAAATATCAACATCGAACTCGATACACTCCCGGAAAATGAGAGCGACGCGCTCTGCAGGACCATAATCAGCGGAATGTCGAGAGCGTTCGAGGATCCTGCCGTTATGGCAGACTATCAAAACTGGAAGAAACAGAGACAACAAAGAAAGGAGGCAGCAGCTCTATGAAATACATGGGAAGTAAGGCGAAAGTCGCCCACTACATCGTGCCGATCATTCAGAAACAGATCGAGCGCTCCGGCTATGAGACCTATCTCGAGCCATTCTGCGGCGGCTGCAATGTGATCGACAAGATCGAAGCCCCGCAGCGGATCGCCAGCGATTGCAACAAGTACCTGATCGCCCTCATGCAGCACATTCAGGCAGGCGGCGAGCTCCCGGGCTACATTGAGCGCGAGGAATACGCCAAAGTCAGAGCCAACCGCGACGACTACCCGGAATGGTACGCAGGCTATGTCGGTTTTGTGGCTTCGTATAATGGCAGATTTTTCGACGGTGGCTACTCTGGCAAGACTCAGACAACCGGAGGACTCCGGGACTATCAGGACGAGGGCCGGCGCAACATCGAGGCGCAGCGGGACAAGCTGAAGGACGTCATTTTCTTACATAAGGACTACCGGGCATGGAACCCGACCGGGTGCGTCATTTACATGGATCCACCCTATGAAAATACAAAGCAGTATAAATCGGTTGAAATTTTCGACCACGCGGACTTCTGGAGAGTCGCACGGCTCTGGAGCCACGACAACATTGTACTAATCAGCGAGCAGGAAGCTCCCGACGACTTCGTGCCGGTGTGGATCCACAGCGTAACCCGCACCATGAACCAAAATAAGACGATAGCAGCCACCGAGAAGCTATTCGTTGCGAAGGAGGTGCTCGAGCGTGAGGAAATTGTTGCAGCAGTTTAAGAAAATTGTATTTTTCGATACTGAGACAACCGGCCTCGATCCCGAAAAGGATCAGATCATCGAGCTGGCCGCCGCTCTCGTCACCGAAAACGGCATAGAGCTCAAAATTGACGCTTTTTGCAAGCTGCCAGAGGGCGAAAAGATACCGGAGAAGATCGTCGAGCTGACTCATATCACCGACGACATGCTGGCAGATAAAGGGATCGACTACCGCGAAGCCTGCAGGATCTTCTGCAATATGCTCCACAGTGACAGCGAGGTGCTGCTGGTGGCTCATAATATCCAGTTTGACCTGCTTTTCATTCTGGAAATGTTCAAGCGCTGCGGCATGGTTCCAAAAGCTCCAAAGCTCCGAGCGCTCGACTCCCTGACAGTATACAAGGACCGCGCGGCATACCCGCACAAGCTGGCGAACGCGATCGAGCACTACGGCCTCGCCGATAAGGTCCAGAACAGCCACAGAGCGATCGACGACGTTCTGGCGCTCTACGAGGTGACTAAGGCCATGAGCGAAGAACGGGACGACCTGACGGACTACATCGACCTTCTGGGCTACAACCCGAAGTACGGCATAACCGGCCGGAAATTGAGACAGATCACATACATGCCCCAGTCTTACAAGCTCGGGTGCAGACTGCCGGATCTTATGAATGGAGGTGGATCTTGTGAGTAACGGCGTACTTATTACCCTGATTATTTGCGTAACGCTGGTAATTATCAGCTACAACAACAAAGGTGGAAAAGACAACGACAAAAAGTAAAGGAGGCGCGCAACACATGGCCGAAGAATACAGCCGCGAGGCGGTTTTTGAGATACTGGGCCAAGAGGTCCCAGACAAGGAAATGCAGCGGGCTGAGTCTTATGCAGACAGAAAGCTCGAGCGGGCCACAGAAATGCAGCCAGAGGACACGGCGACGTACCGCTCCGGCTGGTACCGTGTTTTGCTGGTGGCCGATCTGGTGAAGCAGCTCGCCTTCCAAGACTTCACGCTCGCCCTCTGCGAGCTGAGAAACTACGAACCAAAAGGAGGCATACAGACCAATGCAAACACATGAGGACATAAAAAGGGCCAGACGCCCAGAACGTCCAGCCCAAGTGACCGCGAAGAAGGAGACGGTGCTCTCGCCTGAGCCCGTCCATAATTTCAAAGATCACAGAGAAATTATAGCACGAAAACGCAGAAAAGCCAATAGGCGCCGCGAGGTTTTCCTCGCCAGACTGGCAGCAGGCGCCGCTCTGGTGCTCGTTGTGACCGTTACCGTGAGTCTGGTATCTTGCAGCAAGAAAAAAGAACCGGTAAACGCTCCGGCAGCAGAAACAACAGAGACACCGCAGGAGACTACTCTCATAATTCAGGACGAAACGCAGCCGGACGGCTACTACTTCGCATATCTGACAGAGGACGGGGAACCTCACGCGGTAAACATGGAGGAGCTCGCGAGATCGTGGGCCTCTGAGGCCGGTTTTGAACTCCGGTACGAACTGACAGACGCCGAGCGCTACGAGGTGGCCCAGATCGTCACAGCAGAGGCCGAGGGCGAACCGCTGGCGGGTAAAATTGCAATTTGCCAGTGTATCCTGCAGGCATGTGAGGACGACGGGATCCGGCCAGCAGAGGCAGCAGCCCGCTACTCCTATTCCAAGAAAAGACCGGAGCCGTCAGCGGAGGCAATGCAGGCCGTTCGGTATGTGTTTGACTTCGGAATGATAGCAAGCACCGAGCCGATAAAATACTTTTACAATCCCGATCTTGTGGCGAGTAAGTTCCA
This sequence comes from Lachnospiraceae bacterium, assembly GCA_030825115.1. Taxonomy (GTDB): domain Bacteria; phylum Bacillota; class Clostridia; order Lachnospirales; family Lachnospiraceae; genus Brotaphodocola. The sequence goes on along the minus strand of JAPJQL010000005.1, from coordinate 76,644 downwards.
CGAGTCACAGCGCTACATAATGACTATTAACAACCACCGCTTCTATGCGGAGAAAAAATAAGGAGGATCTTATCATGGCAGTATTAACACAGACAGTAACCACAGAGACAGCAATCAACTGGGAGGAACTGGCCCAGAAAATCAAGGACAACACCAGCGGCCTGAAGGCGGGCGACATTATCACAGAGAAAACCCTCGACGGCGAGGAAATGGATCTCGTAGTCGTTGACATGGGCCCGGGCTGGGCTCGCTTCGAGAGTAAGGATTGCCTGCCGGTAGAGGTTGCCTACAACCAGAACAACAGAAACGCCGGAGGCTTCGCAGACTCAGACGTCAAGCGCTACTTAAACGAGGAAGTTTTCAACAGTCTGCCGGAGGAGCTTCGCAATGTGATCGCCGAGGTTGAGCGTAAGCAGGAAAACGGCGAGAGCTCACTCTGCCGCCTCTTTTTACCTACCGAGTCGGAGTTGTTCGGGGACTGCTGCTATTCAGAGGACGACACATACAACCAGATCGAATACTACAAAGACCGCCGCAACCGTATCAAGTGCAACAGAAAAGGTGGATCACCTGATTGGTACTGGACCGCTTCTGTCGGGAGTGGCACCTCGACTCATTGCGTGGACGTCGGCAGCTACGGGCACTCCCTCTACTGGAACGCCAGCAGCGAGCTTTGCGTCCCGGTCTGCTTCGTAATTCAGTAAATCATAAATCCCGCCGCCTTTGTGCGGCGGCATAAGGAGGAGAAACCACATGCAAGAAGAACAGAAAGAAACCGCAGCGGGCTCCCCGGTTGCCTCATTCCAGACGCGGCGGGACAAACCGATCGAGGTAATGAGCCTGCAGGAGAAATTCATCGAACTGCGGCGCCAGATCCCGAGAATTGAAAAGGGCCAGCATAGTGAGGAGGTTCCCTATAAGTTTGCAAAGATTGACGACGTCTGGCGAGCTATCACTCCCACGATGAATGAGCTCGGCGTCAACTTCGACATTATTCAGGAGGAAAACGCTCAGATTAAAACCATGAACACGCAGCACGGCGGCCTCATGTTCCTTTATGAGTCCGATCTGACAATGCGCTGGACCAATGCAGACAACGAGGACGACACCGACGAGGCCCAGACTCATGCAATCGCATGGAACGACGATCCGGCCAAAGCTAAAGGCAGCGCGTGGACCTATGCAATAAAATATTATCTTTTTGAAAAATTCAGCATTGACATGGGCGAGACCGATCCAGACATGAAAGGCAAGCCAAGCGCTCAAACAGCCTCACAGCCGGTCAGAAATGCCGCAGGCAACCAACAGAGCCAACCGAACAATAAAACCGCTCAGAGCGGCCAGAACGGAGCCGAGAAGAAGCTCACAGCGGCCCAGCTCGACAGAATGTACCGGAAAGCTCAGGACGCCGGGCTCTCCAAAGAGCAGACAGACGGCAGGATCAATTATTTATACAGCAAGAAACCGGCCGACATGACTCGGGCAGAGTATGACGACATTTGCAAGCGCATGGACGACACGGCCAAAGAGCTGAGGAATGGAGGAAACAGACAGTGAACAAAGTCATTTTAATGGGGAGGCTCACCAGAGATCCCGAAGTACGATACACGCAAGGCAATGAGCCTATGGCGATAGCCCGCTACACTCTCGCCGTGGACCGCAGAGGCAGAAAAGACGGAGGCGAAGCAACTGCCGACTTTATCCAGTGCGTTGCCTTCAGGAACAACGCCGAATTTGCTGAGAAGTACCTGAGACAAGGCACAAAGATCGCAATAACTGGACGGATCCAGACGGGAAGCTACAACGACCGTGAGGGCCGCAAGGTATACACTACCGAGGTTGTTGTTGAGGAGGCAGAGTTTGCGGAAAGCAAGAATAAAAACGGCAACCAGCAGGAGCCTCCAACCGGTCCTGCAAGTGGCGACGGTTTTATGAATATACCGGAGGGCGCAGACAATCAACTCCCTTTTAATTGATTTTTGCCCTACCGGTCAACCGGTGGACGACCACCGGACGACCGACAAACGACCAAAACAGAAAGACACGCCAAGAAAAAGGACGACCAAAAAAGGAAGGAGGAAACGCCGTGGCATGGTTGAAAATTTATCAATCAATTAGACAGCATAGAAAAATTTTAGACGCAGCCGACGCTCTCGAAATAGCTCCACCCTACATGATCGGGCTCCTGACTTCGTTCTGGCTCTGGGCTCTCGATAATGCCCCGGACGGCAACGTCTCGGAGATAAGCGCGCGAAATATAGCCCGCGCAGCACAGTGGGACGGAGACGCCGACGAACTGCTGCAAGCCTTTATTTCTGCGGGTTTGCTGGATCAGGGCGACGAGGATCCTGCTACTCTCACGATCCACGACTGGGAGGAATATGCAGGCACTCTGATCCAGCAGCGTGAAGCCGAAAAGGAACGTTCCAGACGCCGCCGAGCGGCTGCTAAAAAGACCGAAGGACGACCGCCGGACGACCAACAAGCAACCGCTGGCAGAGTAGACAAGACTAGAGTAGATAAGACTAGAGATATAAAGGATCCTTTAAGTGCTCCTCCAGAGCACGAAGCAGCGGCACCTGCTAAATCAGATCCGACTCCGTATGTGAAAATCATGCAGTTATACAACGAGATTTGCATCAGCTTCTCAAAGATCCAGAAGATTGACGGAGCCAGACGCAAGGCGGTGGCCGCAAGATTTAAGACCTACCCGAATATTGAGACATTCGAGACGCTATTCAGAAAAACCGAGGCAAGCAGCTTTATGAAAGGCGAAAACGATCGCAACTGGCGGGCTGACTTCGACTGGATAATGAAACCGACAAACATGTGCAAAGTGCTGGAAGGCAAATATGACGACAAAGGAGGCCCGGACAATGGCAACGAACCACCAAGCGGATCCCGCTACAAGCTCACCGGCTTCACAGCAGCCGAGTGACGGCTGGTTTTACAGCAACGAGGAAAGAGACTGGCCGGAACCACCACCGGAGCCGGTGCCGTGTGAATATTGCGGAAAGCTCCGGTATCACAGAGGCAAAGAACTCAGCAACATGGGCGACCGGATCTTCTGGATCCCCACCGCTATTCCTTGCAACTGCCCGGGAGCAGTCGAAGCTAGAGAAAAGGAACAGCTCGAACGGGAGCAGGAAGAAAAACGGAAAGCCGAGGACGAAATCAGACGCCGGGTGTCGCGTCTCAGATGTGACTCAGGAATGAGGGGCCGCTTTTTAGAGCGAACCTTCAGCAACTACCTCACCCCAGACGAGAGAACGGCCAAAGCGAAAGAAACGGCCATGCGATACGCCCAGAATTTTGACAATATGGGCCAGAAGAAAAACGGACTTTTTATACTGGGCGACATAGGCGTCGGAAAGACTCACCTCGCTGCTGCTATCGCCAACGACCTGATCCAGAGAGGCCGGCCGGTTATTTGCATGACAATGATCGACATGCTGGCAAGGATCAAGGCTACATACGACAAGCGCGAAATCTCAGAGGGCGAGATCCTGAGAGTTTACGAAACGGTCCCGCTCCTCATTATCGACGATATGGGGAAAGAGCCGCCGACAGACTGGGGCGTCTCGAAGATCTACACGATCATAAACGCCCGCTACGAAGGCTACAAGCCAACGATTGTAACAAGCAACTACACAGACACCGAGCTGGAGAAACGCCTCACTCCTCAGAATGGGGACGACATGACAGCGAGGGCCACTGTGGACCGGCTGCGAGAAATGTGCGAGGCGCTCGTCATGGAGGGCCAGAGCTGGCGCAGCAGATAAGGAGGTAGACAATGAGTGCAACAAACAGAGGAAGCACCAGAAAGCCGCACGACTTCTACCCGACACCGATCTCGACGATCGAGACATTTCTCGACGTTTTCCCTCTGAGGGGGGGATCGAGGTGCTGGAACCGGGAGCAGGTAGCGGCAACATAATCAAGACACTACAAAAATACGGCGATTTTTCGATCGACGCGGTGGAGATCAGACCAGAGGAGGCACAACACCTGCAGGATCTCGGCGTCAATGTGATTATTGACGACTTCCTGAGCATGGATCTCGGGAAAAAGTACGATCTTATCATCGGCAACCCGCCATTTAATCAGGCGATCGAATTTGTTGAGAAATGTCTCGGGCTACTTAAACCGGGCGGCAGGCTCATTTTCCTGCTCCGCACCGCGTTCATGGAAAGCGACCAGCGTTTTGAGTTCTGGCAACAGGAAGATCACCGGCTCGCCGGACTCTACACCCTACATAAGCGCCCGAGCTTTACCGGGCACGGAACGGACGCCACGAGTTACTCGTGGTTCGTATGGCAGCCCGGCAGCAGTCGCCAGACAATAAAAATTATTTAAGGGAGGGCACTGAATGAAATTAACTTATATTTGCTCACCGTGTCGCGGTGACTATGAGAAAAACATCATCAAGGCGCAGGAATACTGCCGCGAGGCAATGAATGACGGCCTGCTGCCACTCGCCCCTCATGTGTATTTTACGCAGTTTGTGGACGACTCCAACCCAGAGGAAAGAAAGCTCGGCCTGCGTTGCGGGCTCCAGCTCCTCAGATATTGCCAACTTATCAGAGTTTACGGCTGCGAGGTATCTGCTGGAATGTATGACGAGATCCAGCTCGCCGGAGTGCTCGACATTGAGATCCAAGTTTTCGGCCCGCCGGAATTTATCGAGAACGTGTTGGAAATCTACAATCATGCAGCAGTAACACAGCGCAGACCTCTGAGAAAACTCGCCGCCTCTGCCGCTGCTGCATACGCCGATCAGCCTGCTGCCGCTCCACTACTTGCGGAGGCTGGCAAGAGTCTCAGAGAGGTTACTGCGGTTCATATCAACATAGATCCGACGGAGGCCTCAGAACTCGGCGAAATGATTGCGAACAGCCTGAAAAATGGCAGCTCAATGTTGAGAGGGGGTGCGTGATATGAGTAACGGACGAAATTCAGAGGGCTACCCGGATCCTACACCGTGCGAAGCTGAGAGAAATATCGAGTATGAGCGCAGGCAGCAGGGCCGCCGTGCAAAATACGCCGGGGAACGCTTCGAGAATATGATCTCCGCAGCGTGCAACTACTACCGCTCCCAGAATATTGCGGACATTGAGAAAACGCCGGAGCCTATGCGGCCACTGAAACCATACGGAGATCGCAGACGCGGCCAATATGTCGCGGTTTTCACCAAGAAAGCCCAGAACGACTACAAGGGAATACTCAACGGCGGCCGGTGCATTGCCTTCGAGGCCAAACATACAGACGCCGACAAGATCGAAGCCTCTGCCGTGAGCGATCGGCAGGCTGAGCTGCTGGAGAACTACGAGAAAATGGGCGCGAGCTGCTTCGTGCTCGTGAGCTTCAAGTTTGAGCAGTTCTACCGCATACCGTGGAGCGTCTGGCGAGATATGAAGGACATATACGGCCACAAGCACTTGAAACGCAGCGAGATCCAAGACTATGAGATCGGCCTCAATCATCTGGGTACGCTGGAGTTTTTGAAAAAGACAAAGGGAGGAACGCACAATGCTGACACGCGCGCTTAATGATTTGAAAAACCCAAAGAGTAAAACCGGATCGCTCCAGATTATTGCGACATTCACCGGGACAACCGGATCAATGGGATTTGTCACCGGCCAGCGTTACGAACTGATCGTGAGATATATCCGCAGCCGTGGACGCTTCGAGGTGAAAACCAGAGACGGCCAGCTCTTTTGCCCTTATCAGAGCACGGAGGCCTTCACGAAGAACTGGAGCGCCTCGGCTATCCAGAAAGGAGCCTAGATGATCGAGAACTACACCAGACTATCCTCGAGAACGTTCACAGCAACGGTAGTCGGAAAGGATAAGAACGGGAGAAAAATCACAGAAGGCAGGGAAACGTACAAAACGCCCAGCGGAGTATATGAGATCGAGGACTGGGCTCGGCTCGTTGAAAAAGCAGCCGAAGCCGACGGCCTGCTCCCGTTGCTGGAACAAATAAAACGGCATGTGAAAGAATACGCATGGATGAAAAACGCCAGCGACATAAATGTGCTGATTTTAGCGGCTGAGTGTCTGACCGGGCACGCCTATGAGCACTGGGAAGGCTTTGTTATTCCAATGAATACGCAAGCAGACGAAACGGGACAACTAACATTTTGCTTTTAGAAAGGAGCCTAAATGAAAGCAATAACAATATGGCAGCCGTGGGCCGAATTTATAGCCGCCGGCGTAAAACATAACGAGACAAGAAGCTGGGCCACAAAATACAGAGGACCGATTGCGATCCATGCAGCAGTCAAGCCAATACACCAAGTCGTACCGCTTCTGTCAGAAAAAGCCTTCGGACTCATGGTTGAGAAGCTGGAAAAAGCAAGCATGGCAAACGGTGAGCTCCTGACATATTTCAATTACGGAGAAATAATTGCAACGGCTGAGCTTGTGGCGTGCCACCTCATAACGGAAGAATACCTCTCTACTCTGCCTGACACCGAAAAGGCTCTCGGAGATTATTCTCTCGGCCGTTACGCATGGGAGCTGAGAAACATCAAAGAACTGCCGGAGCCCATAAAAGTCAAAGGCCAGCAGGGGCTCTGGAACTGGGAGGCATAACATGAACATAACAATAAAACCGTGGAAACCCGGAGACGGCGGGCTTATATGCCTTCCGCTCCGCTCCAATATACCAGACGCAAGCAAGCACCCAGACTGGCGCCTCGTCACATGCCCGAGCTGCGGCCGGGAGTGCTGGGAGCCAGAGCTTGCGCGTCAAGTAAAGGCAGCGGGAGCCGCTGGAGTTTGTACCGAGTGCGCTCTCAGGGCCGCAAACACACCGGGAGGAGGTGAAAAGAAGAAATGACCGCAGCAGAAATCACGCTCGGTGCCGTCGTGTGTGCATTATGGGCCGTTTTCCTGATTTTGTCAGCAATCGGAACCGTAGTAACCCACAAAGACGCCAAAAAGAAAGCCGCAGAGCTCCACATGGTAGCTTATGCGACCTATCAGCTCAGCCTTCGCATTGACGAGCTGAACAATTCCAAAACCAAGAAGGAGGATCCAGAAAATGAAGAAAACAAGCGTACAGAGTAACATCAACCTCGAAACTCTCGCCGGCGGTGCTTTTGCTGAAAAGCTCAACGAGGCACTCATGCAGGTGGCCGAGAACATTCAGAACCCGAACACAGAGGCAACCACCAAGAGACAGATCCAGATCACGCTCAAATTTGCACCGAACAAAACGAGACAGCTCGTAAGCACCCAGATCGCTGTCACGACCAAGCTCGCAGCAACCGAAGCAATCGACACTCAAATGATTATGGGCATAAATATGAGAACCGGCCAGATCGAGATCGCAGAATATGACGGCCAGATCCGCGGCCAAATGTCATTTAACGATCTGCAGGCTCAGGAACAGCCAGCAGAACCGGCTCAGGCTACCACTCCCGCTGCTAATGAGACACAGCCGGCAGCAGGCGCCGAAGAACAGCAGCCAGCACCTACCGGCAAGCCTCTGGACCTGAAAAACAGAAATAAAAAGCCAGCAGAGGTTCCGACCGATCAGGAGCAGGAAAAGGCAGAGGCGGCAGCAGGCGAACTCGTACCGGGCAGAGACTTCGATCCTGAGACGGGCGAGGTATTTGAGAACGGTCGCCCACCGGTCGACCAACCAACAACCACAGAACAGCCGAAAAGCAACCAGCACAAAGTCATTACAATGGGCCCAAAGGCCGTAAACGCATAAGGAGGACGAAACAATGGAAGGAATAAAGGAAGCTATCGCATATATCACCGGACTGGCAGTAAAAGCCGAGGATCCGAAAACGGTCGAGATTAACGGCAAGACATACTGCACGAAGGATCTCGTAAGATATGACGCACCGGAAAAGGCGGCGCCTATCTCCGCAACCACTCTCACCTCACTGGTGGACTACATCAAAGAAAACCGCGAAGAATTGCGCGATCGTATGATTATTCAGGTAGTGAACGAAACAAAGGTGCTTTTATACTCTGGCCTGCTTGCTGAGCGCGACCGTGAGACGCTTTTCGAGGTCAATGCCCTGCTGCCTCGTTTTGAATATGGCAGAGAATACGATCAGGAGAGCTTTCTCATTTCTATGCAGTCATGCTTCAAGGAAAGCGACGACCGCGAAGCTGTCACCATGCTGGCAAGCAATATCGTGAACACTCAGGAGGCTACCTTCTCAGACAACGGCACAACCCAGCAGGCAGTTATGAAAACCGGAATAACCACGAAGGACAACGTACTCGTGCCGAACCCGGTAAACCTGATCCCGTACCGCACATTTTTGGAAGTTGAGCAGCCGGCCAGCGACTTTGTTTTCAGAGTAAGCGAAGGCAGAGGCGGCGCTCCGGTATTCAAGCTCGTGGCTGCTGACGGTGGCGTCTGGAAGTCTCAGGCGGTGGCAAATGTCAAGGCGTACCTCACGGAAGCACTCAAAGACATACCGGACAGAGACAAGATCACAATCATTGCATAATGTCACCGACATAAATGTCGGAATCATCAAGGGAGGGCCCTGCTGCCCTCCCGCATATTGCAGGAGGTTATTCATGGAATTATTAAAAAGCCCATTCTTAAACGATCCGAGCAGCCTCGTGGCTCAGGCTTTTGCTGAAATTTACCCGGGCACGGAATACGAGGCCATACTGGTTGATAAAATCACCACAGAGGACGGCACAGAAATGGTCGGTTGTACCACATTTCCGGACGACGGCACTCTCCCGCTCATAGAGGTGGCCGGACATATCCCGGCAGAGGCAGTCCCGGAGATACTGGCGCACGAGCTGGCTCATATCGTAACCGTAGGTGACGAACACGGGCCGGAATGGAAAAAAGCCTTCGAGGCTATTTACAGCAAATACAACGAGCTCGCGATCGCTCGTTTTGGAGCTCAGGAACCAGAAGAAAACCAGAAGGGAGGCGATTAAGTGGCGAAATCAAAGAAAACGCTCGAAATCACCCAGACAAAGACGAAGGCCAACCGTCAGGAGATACAGATCAACGACATGGACTACACAACCAGCGCTGAGCCGAAAGCGTTCGCAGACGGCCGGCCGGTTTTTTGCGCACATGACAAAATTGTGCCGATAAAGGAACTCAGAGAAAACCCTCTAAACCCGAATAAGCACCCGGACGATCAGATCAGAGCCCTCACTGCTATCATCAAGGCAACCGGCTGGAGGCAGCCGATCACCGTGAGCACCCGATCGGGCCTGATCGTAAAGGGCCACGGCAGACTCGCGGCGGCAAAGTATGGAAAATTCAAAGAGGCTCCAGTCGACTATCAGAACTATGCCAGCGAGGAGGAGGAACTGGCCGACCTCATGGCAGACAACCGGATCGCGGAGCTTGCGGAAATCGACAGCGTGAAACTGGCCGAGGCTTTTGAGGCGGTAGACACCGGGGCGATCCCGTTTGAAATGACCGGCTACGAGGAGTCATTCTATCAGGAACTTGCGACAGCTCTATGCGAAGCGGACCACGACAAGGAGGAAGCAGACGACGACACCGTACTCCCACCGCCGGAGGAACCAGTCAGCAAGCTGGGGGACGTGTGGATCCTCGGCCGCCATAGACTCATGTGCGGAAACTCCACCAACACAAAGGACCGCGAGGAGCTGCTGGCGGGAGCAGAACCGGAGCTCATGCTCACAGATCCACCGTATTGCAGCGGAGGCCACCAAGAGAGCGGAAAGTCTACCGGAAGTATCGGAACCGTAAGAAAAGGCCAGACAGACGCGCCGAAGATTGCAAACGACATACTCAGCACCCGCGGTTATATTAAATTATTAACCGCAGCCTTCGAGGGTATCACTCCTCTATTTGCTTATGTGTTCACCGACTGGCGCATGTGGATCTATTTGTATGACATAATCGAAAAATCAGGCTTCGGAGTCCGTTCGATGATCGTATGGGACAAAGAGACACCCGGCATGGGCGTCGGCTGGAGAAGCCAGCACGAGCTCTGTCTGTTCGGCAGCAGAGGCAAGGCGAAATTCGACGGCCACAAAGGTTACGGCAATGTTTTGAGGTGCAGCAGGTCCGGGAATGAGTTACACCCGACACAGAAGCCAGTCGAGCTTATGGAAATGATACTCGACAACATGGATTTTGTAAAAACGGTTTACGATCCGTTCGGAGGCAGCGGGACCACTCTCGCGGCAGCAGAAAAGACCGGCCACACCGCCTATCTCATGGAATTAACGCCGGGCTATACCGACGTAATTGTAAAGCGGTATTTCAGGATCACCGGCAACAAGGACCAGATCCAGCTCATAAGAGACGGAGCCCCGGCAGATCCGGCAGTATACGCCGAGATTTTCGACGATGTAGGCATAAGCTCAGAATACAAGGAAGGAGAATATGAATAAATGGCAAAACAGAAAAAACCAAGCATACCGCCAGAGATCAAAAGCTACATAGACGAGGTGGCGAAAAAAACCGCGGCAGCAGTCTCAGACGCATACAAGCCGTTGCAGCAGCCGCAGAACGCAAAGGCAGCGTTTAAAAACACCGAGGCTCGTCTCTATGCCCTCCCGGTGCTGAAGGTCAAGATTAAGGACGACGAGGAAAAGATCGAGGAGCTGAGAACCTACGGAACCCCAGCGAGAAGCAAGTCGATCACCAGATTTTCAAAGAGTAGCACCCGCATGGATCCAGAGGAGGCTCTCGAGGCCATTATCAAAGACAAGCAGGCCTGCATTGAGTCGGATCAGCACGAAGTCGATGTTCTCGAGGAGGCTCTCGAAATCATCAAACCAGATCCGTATTATGAGTCAGTAAGCGGCCGCTACTTCGAGGGACTTGACAACGAGGCCATTGCTGAGTCACTGGGCTGCGACGCGACAACCGTCTGGAGGAACCGCCAGCGCCTTATTAAGAGCCTCTCCGTCCGTTTATATGGCACGGCCGCCATTGATTAGCCGCCGCCGGCAGCAGGCTGAGCGTGCAATTTACCGGTGCAAAAAAGATGCAATTTACTTTGAAATTGAGCCGTGTTATAATTTTTACAATGCAATAAATGGGTAAAGAAACCGCGCGAGAAAATCGGGCGGTTTTTTGCTGCCGTTTTCAGGCTGAGAGGAGGCGATCACACATGGCAGCCACCAGAGGAACAACCACTTGTATGCTGTCAAATTATGAGGAGCTCGTCAAAACGCTGGACAATATTGCAGGGGTAGACGCTGAAAAGGTAATAAAGAAATGCACCTCAGACGCAAAGAGCCGAGCGCAGGCGTGGGTATCTGCTGCCGTGTGCGAGGTTTACGCTATCAAGAAGGCTGACGTAAAGGCGGCGCTTGACGGCAAAGGAAAAGGCGGCGGCCAGCTCAAAGTCGAGGGCAACCTCGTCGAGTCCGTTGTATTAACATACAAGGGCCGAGCCCTGACTCCGACGCATTTCAAAATGAAGCCCACCCAGCGGAAGCCGAAGCCATACCGAGTAAGTCAGGAAGTATTCAAGGGCCAGCGGAAGAACCTGCCGGCCGGCGTATTCCTTGCCAGCTCAGGAGGCGAGGGCTCTACACAGATACCATTCCAGAGGGAAAGCGAAAGCCGCTACCCTATCAAGAGCATAAAGACATTGAGTGTGCCGCAGATGATTGAAAACGAAAAGGTGCAGCCACTCATACAGCAGAACATTGACGAGGGCCTCAGCAAGCGACTGGAGAACCACGTCAAGCAAATGCTCGCCAAAGCTCAGGGGTGAGCTCTACGGGGCACACACGCAGCCACACGGGCACCATACACCACCAGAGAACCAGAGGCCACCACTCCACACCATGCGAGCGGCTGGCCTCTTTCTATATGCTCAGCACTCTAAGACTGAGCCACCACATCAGGCGCGGCAAGCTGGCCCGGACATGGATCACACCCAAAGGTCACGCCACACCAGAGGCGTAGCCCCGGCAGCAGGCCCGGGCAAGCCGAGGCAAGTCACCACTCGCGCGCCGAGTCGGCGCACCAACACCGCAGAGAAACGCAAGCGAAAAAGAACACGAACGCCGGGCACCCGGCAAAAGAAAATAAAAAAATTTTCACGGGTCCTTTCGAGCTTAATTTTTCCCTGCGGTGCTTGCGAGCCCAAAAACTTGCTAGACTCATAGAAAAATTTTAGGCCGTTTCGTTACGCCGGGAAGGAGGCAAGGCATGGCAACACCACGAAAAGAAAAACCGGCCGAGACTCCGGGCTACTGGCCGACAACAAAAATGGCCGAACTGTTTGAGTTGACCGCCCGGAGGATCCAGCAGCTCACACAAGACGGAGTTCTGAAAACTCACGACACACCGGCCGGCCGCCGGTACAATGTCGGCGAGGCAACGAAGGACTACATCAGATACCTGCGCACGCAGCTCGATCGCAAAGCGTCAGCTCAAAACGATAAGCTGGAGACCGACAAGCTGCAGGCTGAGGTAGATATAAAAAGCGCAAAGGCCAGAGTCGCAGAGCTCCAGCTCGCCGAACTTGAAGGAACCATGCACAGAGCTGAGGACGTCGAAGCTATCACGACGGACCTCGTTTTTAATATCCGCAGCATGTTAATGGCTATGCCGGGACGGCTTGCGGTTGATACCGCGGAGCTTGCAAGTCCGGCCGAAACTTCTGCCAGAATACAAGAGGAGGTAAACGAGATCCTTCTGTCACTCTCCCAGTACCACTACGATCCAGAGGAGTATAAAAAGCGGGTAAAGGATCGGCAGGGCTGGGCTATGATCGAGGACGATGAGCAGGCAGAATGAAATTGACAGCTTAAACAATACGTTCGTTCGAGCTGTTAAGAATTTCAAACCACCCGAGCGCCTCACAGTGTCCCAGTGGGCTGAGAAAAACCGCCGCTTATCTCCTGAAAGCTCAGCAGAGGCAGGCCCGTGGAGGAATGAGCGAACACCGTACCTTGTCGACATAATGGACGCCTTCACGGATCCCAAAGTCAACAAGCTAACCGTTGTAGCTGCTTCTCAGGTTGGAAAATCCGAGGTAGAGCTCAATATAATCGGCTACATAATAGATCAGGATCCGGGATCTACGATTTATGTGCAGCCTACTCTCGACGACGCCCGGAAGTTCTCGCGCTTGCGTATCGCTCCGATGATAAGAGACTCGAAGCCTCTGCGGAAAAAGGTCTCGGACGTCAAAACGAGAGACTCCGGCAATACAATTTTGCAGAAATCTTTCCCGGGCGGCATGTTGACGATCACCGGATCCAACAGCCCGAGTGCCCTTGCTTCTACTCCAGCCCGCTACATCATCGGAGACGAGCGCGACCGCTGGGCGTCCAGCGCAGGAACTGAGGGCGATCCGTGGGCTCTGGCAGAGGCAAGACAGACAACCTTCTACAACGCGAAGTCGATCGAGGTATCAACCCCGACAATTAAGGGAGCCAGCAACATTGAAAACGGATTTTTTGCCGGCACTCAGGAACGCTGGTGCCATAAATGCCCGGATTGCGGGGAGTATCACAATATTGTTTTCGACAATATCCATTTTGAGCATGAAGTCAAAAAGGTACGAAATAAAAAAGCCTACAAGGTCAAGTCGATAACATGGGTGTGCCCGAGCTGCGGCTGTATTCAGACAGAAGCAACCATGAAAAAGCAGCCGGCGAAATGGATCGCCGAGAACCCGGACGCATACCTAAAAGGGCACCGCTCTTTCTGGCTTAATGCTTTTTCGTCTCCGTGGACTCCGTGGGAGAAAATCGTCACGAAGTTCCTCGAGGCTCAGGGCGATCCTGAAAAATTGAAGGTTGTATTCAACACCCTACTCGGTGAGTTGTGGGAGGATCGCGGAGATTTAGAGGACGAGGACGCAATGCTCAGCCGGCGCGAACAATACGACGCTGAGCTCCCTGACGACGTTCTGGTGCTGACCGTCGGAGTTGATACTCAGGACAACCGCCTCGAGTATGAAGTAGTCGGGCATGGGCTCTACGGCGAAACGTGGGGCATAAAAAAGGGAATTATCAACGGCCGGCCTGATACCTCAGAGGTATGGGCTCGACTCGACGATGTGATCGACCATGTTTACCGCTTCAAGAATGGCAAGGGCCTAAAGGTATCATTCACATGCGTGGACTCCGGCGGCCACTTTACGCAGGAGGTATACGCCGAGTGCAAGGCCCGACAAAACAAGCGTGTTTTTGCCATAAAAGGAAAAGGCGGCGACGGTATACCATACACCGCCCCACCTTCAAAGGTGAAGATCGTCATAGACGGCAAGCTGATCGGCAAGTGCTGGCTCTACACTCTGGGAGTAGACGCTGGAAAAAGTAAAATAATGAACGCCATTAAAGTTCAAGAAAAGGGAGCCAAATACTGCCACTTTCCACTCGGAGAGGATCGCGGTTATGACTCTCTTTTCTTTTCTGGCTTGCTATCTGAAAAGCTGTCGCTCGTCCGAACCAGACGCGGCGACAAATGGCAATGGGAGAAGCTGCCGGGACATAACCGCAACGAGGCTCTCGACTGCCGCAACTATGCAATGGCAGCCTTCAGAATACTGGATCCAGATCTCACGGCAGTAGAAAGGCGCCTCAAAGGCCAACCGCTGAAAACCGTCGAGAAAAAAGAAAAGAAAAAACGCTCCAGCGGCTCGAAACTGTACGACGACTGGTAAGGAGGTGAACCATGAGGCAGCAACAAAAGGCTGAAAAAATCAGCAAATTAAAGACTCGCCTCGAGCTTTACTATAAGCGCGAGGAGGAAATGCTCAGCGGCGGCGTTCAGTCCTATGGTATAGGAACACGAAACGCCACCAGATACCAGACAGATCTCTCAGCTATCCGCAAAGCAATCAAGGAAATGGAGGACGAGATCGCGTCGCTCGAAAACAAATCACAGCGCAGGGCCGTCGGAGTCGTCCCTCGCGACTGGTAAGGAGGCGAAAACCATGCAGCAAATAACTCCAAGCAAAACACAAGGGCCACCTGCTCAGGCGGCAACACCCGAAGCCCGTCCGGGATCAGCAGCCCCGCGAGCTTCAAACTATGGATATTCAGAGGCCGGCGCAAGCTGGAAGAAAAAGGCGCTGAAAAGTTTCAAGGCCAGCAGCTCCTCCCCTCAATGGGATATAGACCACAACAATGACACGCTAAGGCAGCGCGCTCGCATGCTGTATATGGCCGCGCCGGTTGCTACTTCTGCCATTAAGACCAACCGCACAAACGTCATAGGCTGCGGCCTGAAATTAAATAGCCGCATAGACGCCGAACGTCTGGGAATGTCTCAGGAAGCTGCAAAAGAATGGCAGAAAAAAACAGAGGCCGAGTTCAAAATCTGGGCCGAAAAGAAAAATGCCTGCGACGCTACCGGAGTAAATGACTATTACGCAATGCAGCAGCTCGCGCTTATGAGCTGGCTAATGAGCGGCGACGTGTTCGGGCTCATTAAGCGAGTCGATCCGACTCCTATGTGTCCGTACTCTCTCAGAATCCAGCTCGTAGAGGCTGACCGTTGCAGCACCCCGCTGATTAACTCGGGGTACTACTGCTTTTCCACCGAAGGCAAAGCCAAAAACGGGAACCGGATCTTTGACGGCGTAGAGATTAACGACAACGGAATGATACAAGCGTATTATTTCCGCAACACCTACCCGCACATTATCGCGGCGGCCGAAACTGAATGGACCAGAGTCGAGGCATACGGTGAAAAAACCGGGCTCCCTAATGTCCTGCATGTCATGGAGTCCGAAAGACCTGAGCAATACAGAGGTGTCACATATCTGGCGCAGATCATTGAACCGCTCCTGCAAATGAGACGCTACACAGAGGGCGAGCTCATGGCCGCCCTTGTCGAGAGCTTTTTCACGGCTTTTGTCACAACCGACACCGGCGCCGATGAAATGCCGTTCAATGAAGTAAACGGCTCAGAGATAGAGCCTTCGGATCCTGACGATTACGAAATGGGCCCCGGAACAATTAACGTAATGAAGCCGGGAGAAGATATCAAGTTCGCAGCACCGACAAGACCGGCAAGCGGTTTTTCTGCTTTTATTAGAGCACTCTGCGAACAATGCGGCGCCGCGCTGGAGATCCCTGCCGATCTGCTCCTGAAATCGTTCAACGCCTCGTACTCAGCAAGTAGAGCCGCGCTGCTGGAAGCATGGAAAGCGTTCAAAATGCGCCGAGAGTGGTTTGCTAATGACTTTTGCAAACCCATTTACGAGATCTGGCTCTCTGAGGCCGTAGCTCTCGGACGTATTCAGGCGCCCGGCTTTTTCAGTGATCCGCTCATTCGCGCAGCATGGCTCGGGAGTGACTGGATCGGACCGTCTCAGGGACAGCTCGATCCTACGAAAGAAATCAGCGCCGAGATCCTTGCAAACCAGCACGGGTACAGCACCCACGAACAGAGTACGATCCGCTTGAATGGCGGCCAGTGGGAAGCCAACATGAACCAGTTAAAACGCGAAAACGAAATGATCGCGGAAGCTAACGGCACCACCCCGGAGGCTCAGGCTGAGGCTACTCAGGCTATCGCCTCTCTTATACTTCAAAATTCATTAAAGGAGGATCAACAACATGCAAAAGCAGACAATCCCGCTGCGAGTTCTTAATGGCCCCGCAGCTCCACCCGCCGGCGCAGCCCAGAAGTTCTGGAACATTGTCGACGTAAGCGACGAGGAGGCTGAGATCACCATGTACGGTGAAGTTGTGAGCCAGAGACCGACAGACTGGTGGACCGGTGAGCCGGTCGAGGGCTTATACATCACACCGGAAGGCTTTCTCGAGGATCTGGCTCAGGTCAAGGACAAGGCAAAAATCACCGTGCGAATTAACTCCGTAGGCGGCGACTTATACACCGCACTCGGAATTTGCAACAGACTCAAAGAGTTAAACGGTGACACCGTTGCAGTTATCGACGGAATTGCGGCCAGCGCCGCCACTATCATTGCTATGGGCTGCAAAACTCGCGAAATCGCTGAGGGCGCCCTTTTCATGGTACACGAGGCCCTGCTCACACTCGTGGGAAATTATAACCACAAGGCCCTGCTCGAGGTAAATAAGAGACTCGAAGCAGCCAACAAGGCAGCAGCCGAAACATACGACGCCGCAACCGGCCTCGGAACCGAGAAGATCCGACAGATCATGGCGAAGGAAACATGGTACACTGGCCGCGAAGCTGTCGAAAATGGTTTTTGTACTTCGATCCGCGAGGGCTGCGAGACAAGCATGTGCATGAGCTCAGAAAAAGACGAGATTATCGTCAACGGAGTGCTGCACTCTCTCAAAGGTTTTCGTAATTTCCCGGGCAATGTGCCAATTATTAACAGCGTTAAAACGCCTACATCGAAGCCAGCAGCTCCGACTCAGAGCGTTTCAACAAATAAACCAAAAGGAGGTAACACCAAAATGACACCAGAAGAATTAAGACAGCAGTACCCTGACGTCGTAACACAGATTGAGAACGCAGCCCGCGAGGCAGCGGCAAGCGAAGCCGTAACCGCCGAGCGTTCCAGACTGCAGGAAATCGAGACGATCGAGGCAACAGTCGGAGATCCTGAGCTTATCAAAGAAGCCAAGTACGGACCGACAGCCTGCTCAGCTCAGGAGCTTGCTTTTAAGGCTATGAAAAAGCAGGCCCAGCTCGGAGCTCAGCACATTCAGAACAGCGCCGACGACTTTACCGCCTCTGGAGCAGCCGGAGTCGGCACAACACCGAACTCAGGAGCGCCTGCACCAAAGGATCAGGCAGCCGACGAAAACGCTCGGGTAGCCCAGCTCGCTGCTATGATCGCTAACGGTGGCGCAGTTCCGGCACCTACAACACCAACAAAATAAGGAGGGTATCACAATGAGAGCAGATCAGAAAATTGGAGCTTGCGACGCTGACAATCTTTTTATTGACGGCAAGTTCCCGGTTGACGCCGTGGGCGTCACAATCGCGAGCGGAGAAGGAGTTCTCGCGCGCGGCACAGTCGTTGCAATGAGCAGCAAAACAAAAAAATGCGTTATTCTCGGCACAGCAGCCGGAGAAAGTGAGACGCTCACACCGTTCGGCGTTCTCTGCGACGAGATAGACGCAACAAGCGCCGACGCATTTACAACAGCGTACAGATCCGGCCATTTCAACAGAGAGGCCCTTATCGTTGACGACGACTACACTATCACAGAAGCAGACGAGGCAGCGCTCCGCAACGGTGGCATTTTCCTCGACTCTGCTATGTAAGAAAAGGAGGACAATCGAAATGCCTACACCGTTAATTTACAGAACCGTCACTATGCTGGCGGCAATTCAGGCAATGCCTACACACAGAACATTTTTAAGAGATCGCTACTTCCCTACTACCGCCCCGGTCAACGGAGTGTCTGAGGACATTTTCCCGGGTGAGGAGGTCCTCGTCGAGTACAGAAACGGCAGCAAGAAGATCGCACCCTGCGTAATGCCTCGAAAGGGCGGTATCACTATCGAGCGCGAGGGTTATAAGACATTCAGTTATGTGCCGCCGTTTATCGCTCCGCAGAGGCCACTCACCATTGACGACCTCAACAAGAAAGGGTTCGGCGAGCAGCTCTTCCAGAACGTAACACCTCAGCAGAGACAGGCCCAGATCCTCAACAGAGACCTGACAGAGTTTGACACAATGATCTCAGGCCGTGAGGAGTACATGGCGGCCCAGTGTATGCTCAACAACGGCTATGTGCTGAGACACTACGCCGATAAGTACGGCAGTGGAGACTATGAGGAGTACGAGATCCGCTTCTACGATGAAGCAGCCAACCCGGCGAAGTACACACCGGCAGTAAAATGGAACGCAACCGGCGCTGACATTTACGGAGATCTTTCTGAAATGATCTACATGCTCACAAAGAACGGGCTCCCTGCTACTGAGTGCGTAATGGCCCGAGGAGTTTCAAAGATCGTGCTGCAGGATCCTACAATCCAGAAATACCTCGACAACCGCAGCATTATGCTCGGAACTATCGAGCCTATGAATTTACCGGAGGGAGCTTGCTGCTTTGCTATCCTGAACGTAGACGGTCACATGGTAAAACTTATCACTTACGACGAGACCTACGAGGACGAAAGCGGTCAGATCGTTCCATATCTCCCGGCTGGTACCGTAATTATGACAGCCCCGGCAGCAGGCCGCGGCCTCTATGGAGCAGTTACCCAGATCGAGCAGGACGACGGCGAGTTCCACACCTACACCGGCCGCCGTATTCCTAAGTACACGGCAGACGTAAAGGCTGAGTCCAGAGAGATCAAAGTCACAAGCCGCCCGCTCTTAATTCCTAGAAGTAAAAATCCGTGGGTATCTGCGAGCGTACTGTAAGAAATGCGAAGAAAGGAGCCGCCAAATGATTAAAATTATCGCCGGAGTATACGGCTATAAAGAGAACGGGATCATATTACCCAAAGACAAAGACTCCGAGCCCTTCTCTCTCGATCCTGAGAGAGAGGCCGAGCTCGTGGCTCAGGGCGTTGCTGAATATGCAAACGTAATTATCCCAGAGGCCGAGCTGGAGCCAGAACCAGAAACCGCCGGCGCCGAGCAGCAGCCGGCAGAGGATCCGGCAGAACCGGAAGCAGAGGAACCAGAGCAGGATCTGGATCCGGAAGCTGACGGAGACGAAGATCCTCAGAGCGAAAAAGCAGAAAAGCCAGAGTACAGCGACAAAATGAAACTCACAGAGTTGCAGGCACTCGCTGGAGCTTGCGGACTCGACGCCCAGAATATGCGCACAAAGGCCGAAGTCATTAAGCTGCTCGACGATTACTTTGCAGAGGAGGACGACACCGAAGCCCCTCCGGCTTTTGGTGCTATGGATCCGGTTGAGTAAGAGTCTCAAAGACCTCATAGCGTCGGATATTGATCTCGTATTCATGCAGCTCGAGGACTTCGGAGAAGTTCATAAAATCGAGGGTAAAAGTATAACGATCATCATCGACAACGATACGCTTGTCACGATGAAAAACGGCAACATTTTGGGCGTTGCTGAGTCCGACACTCTTATTTTTGCCAGAACCGAAGATCTGGAGGGTGAAAAAGCTCCGGGCTCCGCGCTGAATGTGGACGGCCGAGAGTGTACTGTTGACTCATGGGCTGAAAATCTGGGGATCACCCAGATAGCCCTGCACCACACCCGCATGGTCTAGGAGGTGCGCTATGGCTATAACAAGCGATCTTGACAATATTGTCAAATGGTTCGAGGAGGAAGTCTGCCCCGGCATACTTCTGAAAGTTCCAGACGACAAAGTAAACGACGGCGGCTACAATGTGCAGACAGCACACCCGGCCGCCTTTGCTATGTACATTCCTACTCAGGACAGAAAGCCGCCAGACGTTGCGGCACCCATTCCTTCGCTATGCGTGCAGCTCTTAAAAGGCAAGCACGCACCGGCGCAGCACATCGGTCAAATGACGATACAGCTCGCGCTTGCGGCATGGAACCCGGGGCAGCACGGCAGCGAAATGGCGGTACCCGAGCAGGATCCGCAGGCACTCGGCGGCGTGAAGTACCGCAGAGAGCCGAGCGAAAATTTCAAAAGAAACCTCGAGGGCTGGCGGGACGTCTGGAGTTTTACCGACAAGGTACTGCAAGCAATCGAAAACACTGAGTATATTGCGGGGCTGCGGCTCGTCAAGGAAAACAACATAGAGTACGGCCCATTTACTGAGGACGGGGCTCTCGTGAGCTATTACCCGTACTGGTTTTGCTGGGTGCAGTTCACTCTCGAGCACGGACTGGCCCGCAAGATACCCGCAGACTATGAAAAATTATTGTAAAGGAGTGATTTACAGATGAGCTATCAACACGGAGCTTACGGCGAGATCGGAAACGATAAAGTAAAAAGCGCCGTTCAGGTTGACACCGTTGTGGCGTACATCGGAACCGCGCCTATTAACCTTGTTTTAGGTTATAAGGAGAAGGGCCTGATTAACACACCGATCAAGCTGGAAAACATGCCAAAAACGCAGGCAACAGTCGGCTACTCGAGCAACTGGGACAAGTTCACATTATGCGAGCCGTTCGACTGCCATTTTGCGAACACAATCGGAAACGTGGGGCCGATCTATATCATCAACGTATTAGATCCGGCCGTCCACCAGAAAGACGTCAAGACAACCGTCGAGCTCACATTCAAGAACGGCCGCGCCGAGTATGTGACTGACACAATTATACTTGACACCTTTGCACTCTCCGACAAGGTACTGGGTGCAGACTACTCTCTCGACTACAACTATACCAAAGGTGCCGTAGTCATTGAGTCATTGAATGACGCCGATCCTATCACCGGCACGGTGGAGGCTTCATTCACAGAGGTGGATCCGTCTCTCGTAACCAAGAGTGACATTATCGGAAGCGTTACAGCCTCCGGCAAGAGGACCGGACTGCAGGCTCTCTCTAAGCTCTACACTATGTTCAACGCCGTGCTCAACATTCTGGCCGCACCGTTCTGGAGTGAAGATCCAGACGTTTACAAGGCTATGATCTCGGTCGTTCAGAAATTAAACGGCCACTGGGACGCTTTTGTAAATGCTGACTTACCAATTTACGACAGCAAGGCGAAGGCTGCCATTGACACGCTCAAAAAAGCCGAGGAGTGGGCCGACAGCAACGGCTACAACAACGGTTTTTCGAAGGTTTACTGGCCGCAGGTTCAGTATGCTGGCAAAGTGTACCACCTGAGCACTCAGGCAACCGTCACAATGCAGAGAGTTGACAACAGTCACGACAATATTCCAATGGAAAGCCCGTCAAACAAAGAGATCATGTGTACCGCTCAGTATTTTGGGGCCAACTCTGAAAATGAGGGCTTCGATCAGCAGGACGGCAACGAACTCAATTCAAAGGGAATTACTACCGCAGTATTTTGGGGCGGCCTCTGGGTGCTCTGGGGACCTCACACAGCCTACTACGAGTACGGTTCCGACGGTGTTGCCCGCTACATTTTCGACGTTAATATCCGTATGCTTATGTATATTACTAACGGCTTCCAGCGCCGCCACGGCACCCAGATCGACAGCACTATGGATCTGAGCCTCCAGCAGAGCATACTCATTGACGAGCAGGAGGAACTCGACTCGTTAAAGGGCCGCGGCGCTCTTATCGGAGATCCTACCGTTGAATTTTTGGAGACGGCCAACCCTACCAGCAACCTGATGAACGGCGACTTTGTCTGGGATATTAGCGCAACCCCTACCCCGCCATTTAAGAGCGGAACGGCGCGCGTATCGTACACAGACGAAGGCTTTACTGCTTATTTTGGAGGAGGTGAGTAAGTATGTGGTTAGACTTAAAAGGCGCGGTGGTTGCCGACACCGTATACGACAGCGGTGTGCTTACAGCTAAGGACACCAGCTTCACGCTCCCGGCAATTTCACAAATGACGGCAGACCTCAACGCAATGGGAACAATGACGGTACCTATTGTCGGACTGCTCGAAAATATGGAGCTCTCGATCACGAAGATCGGCGAGGATAAAGGACTCGGGAAAATGTCAAAGCTCGACAAGCACAGCTTTGAATTTAGATGGGTACAGAATGTTGTCAAAGCGGACGGCTCCACCTCACCGGAGGGCTGCAAGGCTTTTGTCAGAACATTCCCACCGACTGCGCTCCCGGGTATCGGTGCAGAAATCGGATCCGCTTCGGAAAACGAGCTCACCTACACCGCGAACCGCGTGCAGATCTTTGTCGGAGGTTATGAGTACCTGCTCGTCGACAGACTGAGCCAGATCCTCAGAATTGACGGCAAGGACTACATGAGCGACATCAACAAATTACTGTAAAACATGGCCGCTGGCAGAACGCCGGCGGCTTTTTCTATAAAAGGAGGAACCAAAACCATGAGAACCCAGACAGAAGAAAGAGGAACAATCACACTCAACAAGCCGGTGCTTATCAACGGCGTGCAGGTTACTGAAATGAGTTACGACACCGACGAGATCAGCGGCGAACTCTATGCGCAGGCTGAGGCTCACAAAATGAAAGCCAGCGGCTCAAAGGGTGGAAACCTTGCGGGAGCTGTCGAGCTTGACTACTCCCTGCATTTATACATCGGCTTCGCTGCTGTCATTGCAGTAAACCCTTCTTATACATTCGAGGACATGGAGAGGATCAAGGGCAAGTCCCTCACTAAATTCTCTAAAATCGGCCGAGGTTTTTTTATCGGATCGGGAGACTCAGGGGCAGACAGCTCAGACGAGCAATCAGAGACTACTCCAGAACCTTCCACACCAGCACGTCAGAGCTCGAAAGGAAAAGAGTAATTGATTTTATAGTCGAGTATGCAGAGGCGGCCGAGGACCTCGCCGCCGAGCAAAAACGCAGACAAAAAAACAGACCACCGCAAGTGTTGAAGCATAAGAAAGGCCGAAGGAGGTGATACCGTGGCAAGCAGCAAAACACTACAAGCGATCGTGGAGATTGCGGGCTCATTAAGCCCAACGCTCGGGAAAGCCGCAGAGGAGGCCAGCAAATCACTCGAGGGCATAAACCTGAAGGCTGTCGCCGTAGGTGCTGGCGTCGCTGCTGCGGGTGCCGCTATCGGAAAGGCTACCATTGAGGCCGGCAAGTATCTCGTAGATCTCGGCGGGCAATTCGACAATGTAGTCGACACGATCAGGATCGGAACCGGAGCCACCGGGGACGCTCTCGACGCTCTCACCGATGATTTTAACGAGGTTTATAAAAGCGTACCAACGACAATGGAGGACGCCAGTCAGGCGATCGCTGACTACAACACGCGCCTCGGTTTAACTGGCCCGGAATTACAAAACATTTCAAAGCAGGCGATTCAAGTATCGGACATGCTGGGGGACGACCTCGGCGGCGTTATTGAGGAGTCAAGCCAAGCCTTCCAAGCGTGGAACATCGACGCGGCCGACATGGGCGACGCTATGGACTATGTGTTCAAGGCGTCACAGTCAACCGGTCTCGGCTTCACTGACTTAATGAGCAGCGTGCAGCAGTTCGCTCCTCAGCTTCAAGAAATGGGCTACTCATTCAATGAAGCCACCGCCCTGATCGGACAGCTCGACAAGGCCGGCGTAAATACCAGCGAAGTGCTCGCAGCTATGAAAAAGGGCGTCGGAGCTCTTGCGAAGGAAGGAATATCTGCAAGCGAGGGCCTCGAACAGTATGCCGAAAAGATTAAGAACGCAGGCAGCATGACAGAGGCGACCACTATTGCTTCGGAAATTTTCGGAACAAAAGCCGGCTCCACAATGGCTGCCGCTATCAGAGACGGAACTCTCTCAGTCTCCGATCTGACTGCCGAGCTGGAAAAAAGCACCGAGACAATCGGAGGAGCTGCCGAAGATACTTACGACTTCGGAGAGCGTCTGCAAATGTTCAAGCAGCAGGCTCAGGTGGCTCTCGAGCCGCTTGCGAATACCATGTTTGACACCCTCAACCAGCTAATGCCGGTAGTCGGCGAAGCTATGGAGGGATTGATCCCAATTATTCAGGGTTTGACTGAGACAATTATCCCAGTAATTCAAGACATAATGCCGCAGCTGATCCCTCTTTTTCAAGATTTTGTACCGGTACTTTTGGAGACAGCCCAGACGATCGGCCAGCAGTTGATCCCACCGCTGCTTCAAATGATCCAGCAAGTGCTCCCATTGGTTATTCAGTTAGTGAGCAGCGTCCTGCCGCTTCTGTCTCAGATCATTGCGGCAGTTTTGCCGGTACTGGTGCAGCTCATAACCGCAATTTTGCCGCCGATCATGCAAATTATATCGGCAGTTTTACCGGTTGTGATCGAACTACTCAACACGGTGCTCCCTATCCTTATGACGCTGATTAACTTACTCATGCCGATACTCGACACCGTTATGAATTTAATCGGGCCAATTGTGAGCCTGATTGCGACAGCGATCACCCCTCTGATCTCAGTGCTGGGATCGCTTATTTCTCAGGTTTTGGAACTTCTGGCCCCGGCCCTTCAATTTATAGCCGGAATTTTTACGAGCGTACTCGGTACCGCTATTCAGGGAATAGCCCCGATTGTGCAGTCTATAACTCAGATTTTTCAGGGCCTTATCGACTTTATTACTAATGTATTCGCCGGAAACTGGAGCGGAGCATGGCAGGGAATTGTCAGCATTTTCTCGGGTATCGTTTCAGGAATTGCAAATATTTTCAAGGCTCCGATCAATGCGATCATTAGTGGAATTAACACTTTTATCAATGGCATTAACGGCATAAAGATCCCGGACTGGGTACCGGGCGTCGGTGGTATGGGCTTTAGTATTCCAAACATACCAATGCTTGCGACTGGTGGCTTTACCGAAGGCATAACGATCGCCGGAGAGGCCGGCACTGAGGCTGTTATCTCATTCGACCGAAGTGTCAGGGCTGCCAATATAGGCTACTGGGAAAAGGCTGGAGAAATGCTGGGCGTATACGACAAATCAGAGACAGCCCTCGCAGGTAATCTCCTGAGCGTTGACGACTTTTCTCTGGCTGAGCTATCTCAGCCTTCTACCACTATCGTTTACGATTTTAGCGGCTTCACATGGAGCCCGGTTATTGCTGGCGGTAAGGTTACAGAGGACAACGACGACCTCATGCAGAGGCTCAAAGCTCACGAGGCCGAGTTCTTCGACTGGCTGGAGCGCTGGATCCAAACAAGGGAGGTGACTGCTTTTGCGTAGAGTTACATCATACTACGAGTACACCACACAAGACGGCGACACATTCGACCTGCTTGCGTTAGATATGTATAACGACGAGCGTCTGGCTCATTACATCATCGAATACAACCCGGACTATGCCGACGTGATCGTATTCGAGGGCGGCGTGCAGTTAAAGCTCCCCGTTGTTGAGGAGGCAGAAACCTCGGAGACAGTACCACCGTGGAGGGCGACAGCATGAGCGAATTGTTATTAAATTATACGGACGTTTCCGAAAAGGTGGCACTCTCCTCCTGCGTGCATGAAATGTATGCGGGAGGACGCTCTGACTCTTTGCGCGTCAGAATATCAGACACAGACGGACAGTTCGACAAATGGAATTTAAGAACCGGATCACCGGTTGAATTTAAGGACTCAGGAACCGGCACGGGAAAAATGTTTTTGTACTCCTCGGCTCCTGACTCCAGCTACTACGACCTGCGCGCCTATTCTATGCCGCCAAGCGGTACGATCCCGAACTCTAAAGCATGGGAGCGCGTTCATTTTTCACAGATCGGCCAAGAAATTGCAAAACGGCACGGGCTGGAGTTTGAAAGCTACGGCGTAGCCGATCATGTGTACGAATACAGGAAGCAAGAAAACGAGGAGGACTTCAAGTTCTTCGGCCGCCTATGCACGCTCGAGCGTGCAGCCCTCACAATATACGACGGTAAACTGATCGCAGCCTATGAGCCGTATCTCGAGGCAATAGAGCCAGCAATCACAATCGACACGACCGGTTGCCATGTAGAATGTGAGGACAACAGTGTCCTATCGTATGGATCGGCAACGGTATCTTGCGGACCTTACACCGGAACATATAAGGCACCGGGAGAAAACTCTCGAATATGGGTGCCACAAAAGCCTATTAAGTGCCAGAGCACCCTCGAGGCAATCCGCTTTGCTGCCGGAGTATTGCGAGAAAAAAATAAAATGCTTGTATGCGGCAGCATTGAGGCGAGCCTCATGCCAATATATGCGCCCGGAATAATGGTGAACATATTAAACCAGCAGGCCCCGTCATGGAGCGGCGCCTTTTATATTTACAAAGTGCGGCACGATTACGGAAAGCACAAAACAAAAATATTTTTCAGAAAGAAACTGGAGGGCTACTAATGGACGGAACCATAAACAAAGGCGTGATCCTGAGCATTGAGGGCAACACCGCAAAGGTGGCCCCGATGAAGGACACGCGGCTCGTGTCTCCTAATATCCAGATAGCTGACAACATCGACGCGGCAACGCTGAAAAAAGGCACCGCCGTGGCTTATGTCTGCTTCGAGGACGACACCGGCCTCATATTTGCAACACTAAGCTAGGAGGCGATCACACATGGCAGTAATGGCAAAATGGAGAAACAAAACCTTCGAAGTCTCCAGAAAGAAAGTAAACCCGCTGAAAAACTTCTCTACTTCGACAACGATCAAGGGTGACGACTCCAAAAGCAAAAAGAAAAAAACCGAGCTCGTACCCTTTACCTTCGACATTGACGTACATGCAAACGCCGGAGTAAACCCTCAGAAAGAGTACGAGTCGTGGTGCTCTCTCATTAAAAGCACCGGAGTGTTATATTTGCACGGCCGTCGCTTTGGCAGAGAAACCAGACTAAAAGAGGTAAGCCTCTCGGGCGTCATTATGGACGATTACGGCCGGATCCGCTTCGCCACGATCGGGCTCACGTTCGAGGAGGTAAACAAGAAAGAAACCAGCGGAAAATCTGGCGCCCGAGCTGCCGCCTCAGAAGCAAAGAAAGCAGAGAAGAAAGCAGCCAAGAAAAAGGGCAAAAAAGTGACAATATCAGTAGGCAGCAGCGTGAAGCTGACCGGCTCATACTATGCGGACGGTGAGAAAATTCTCAACAGCGAAAAAAAGCGAGTTCTGAAGATTGGAAAAATCAACGGAAACAAAGCATACCTCCCGCAGGTCGACGGCTGGGTATATATCAGCACGCTGTCCCTCGTGTCATAAAGGAGGCGATCACATGCTGGCAAGCAACAACGGGGATCCGCGACAATGCGCGGCCAATCTCCTGAAACTTACGAGAGGCGAAAACCCCTATGATCGTATCAAGGGGATCGACGCAGCAATAACAGACGCACCCAGCGCCTCGGCGCGATATGACGCGATCGCGGAGGCTGAGTGGGTACTTGACACTTACGAGCCGCGCGTCGAGGTCGAAGGCATTGACTTCGAGGCTCCAGACGCACAAGGCGGCGATTTTTCGACTATAACACAAATTAAACTAAGAGAGGAGGAGGACAATGAGTAGCACCAGCGAATTGCAATTCATAGAAACAGACGCAGGCCAGATCTATGACTTTATCATGTACGTTTTAGAGAATGGCGTCACCGAGGAATTATACCCCGGAGACGAGCGCCGAATTTTTGGAGAAACGCTTGCGACTCTCGTTGTAGCGCTTTACTCCACGATGAACGACTCGGCAAAGCAGTCAACTCTCCGCTATGCAAGGGGCGACGTTCTCGACGCTCTGGGAGAATTTGCGGGAGTGTTCAGGATCGAAGCACTACCGGCGACAACAACGGTTCGCTTTTCTCTCAAAGAAGCAGTAACGCAAAACATCATTATCACCAAAGGAACCCGCGTAACTTCGGACTACTCTCGCTACTTCAAAACCACAGAGACCACAGTCCTGCAGGCTGGTTCCTTATATGTCGACGCCGAAGTCGAAAGCGAGGAAGGCGGCACGGCATACAACGACATACCAGTCGGCGAGATCAATGTGCTGGTTGACATGATCCCATTCATTGACGGAGTTTCCAACACTGAGGAAACAGCCGGAGGCGGCGACGAGGAAAACGACGAGGATCTGAGAGAAAGGATCCGACTCGCACCAGCCAGCAGATCCACGGCCGGGCCTAAAAACTCATATAAATATTACGCCGTATCTGCTGACGCAACCGTGGCCGACGCACATGTAAGCTCACCGAGCCCGGGTGTTGTTGTAATTACGCCCATTTTGTACGGTGGAGAAATACCGGATCAGTCTATACTCGACAAAGTTCTGGCAGCCTGCAACGCTGACGACGTTCGCCCGCTGACCGACAAAGTGGAGGTATCTGCTCCAACTATCCAATCTTACGATATTGAGCTGAAATATTACACAACCGCAGCCAATGAGACCGCAGTCGTTGAAAATATAGAAAGCTCCGGCGGCTCGATCGACCAGTACATATACTGGCAAGGCAGCAGCCTCGACCGGAATATCAACCCGGACTATTTGAGAAAACTCATACTTTGCCCGGAGGACTCAGACGGCAACCACCTGACCGGCGCGGATCGCGTCGATATTATCAAACCGGTATACACCGAGCTGAGCGCAACGACGGTGGCGAAGTTTTCCGGCAAATTAACGGTATCGCATGAAGTGGAGGGGTAAAACATGGCAAGAATGAGCATTTTTAACCCCAACATGGCGAAGCTGCTCCCTAAATTTATGAAAGCGGACGAAACGGACGTGGCACTCTCTCACGCTATGGACGTTCTGCTCGCTGAACCGGCGAACAGAGCCAAAATTCTGCGGAAATGGGACCAGATCGACAACATGAACGACGCGCAGCTCGATGAAATGGCGTGGGAGTTTAATATTGACCGGTGGGACTCCTCTTTCTCTCTGGAGACCAAAAGATCAGTAATACGCACATGCTACCGAGTCCATGAAAAGCGCGGCACAAAATGGGCGGTTGAGGAGCTTATCACCTCAGCCTTCGGAATGGGTAAAGTTACGGAGTGGTTCGAGTACGGCGGCCAGCCGTACTGGTTCAAAATCCAGACAAGCGCAACGCTCACGAAGGACGGCATGCTTTATTTTTTGAACATGATCGACAAGGTGAAAAATGCGCGCTCTCATGTTGAAATGATCGAAGTTACCAGAACGATCCAGCAGCCACTCCACGGAGGAACCGCGTACCATTCATTCAGTAAATGCGTAGTTTTAGATCATTTTCAGGAAACACGCAAGGCAGAAATCACCCAGCACGGAGGAACCGGCCGAGGATCCTACCACAGCCACAACAGCATTATGGACTACTTTGCGTTGGAATACTCTGCGGGCATTGTGTCGAATGTCGGCACGGCAGCAGGTCAGAGCCAAAGCAAAGCGGGAGCAATAGAACATTTTGACGACGTACAACCTCTGGAGCTTCCACTGGCTGCCGGAGTTGCACATACAAACCACATTAAAAACATCATAAAGGAGGAATGATTGCATTATGGCAGATTTTAACAATGCAGTAATGACAAACGGTGGCGCCGCCTTGCTGGCAGCCACAACCGCCGGAACCGCAAAGATCAAGTTCACCAAGCTGGTGACTGGATCCGGCACCTATTCAGACTCGGAGAAAACCAGAGCCAGCCTGCAGGCCCGCTCTACTCTCAAAGCGCAGAAACAAGAGATCCCATTCTCTAAAATTGAAATGGCGACCAATACCTGCGTAAAATTGACGGCGCTCGTCTCAAACGCTGAGCTTTCTGCTGGCTATTATGTGAACGAGATCGGCATTTATGCGGTTGATGAATTACACCCGGCCGCTGCTCCGGTCCTCTACTCGATCGCGATCGCGAACGTGGCCGACTATTTGCCACCGTACAACGGTTTGACACCTTCAACCATTACGCAGGAATACTTTGCGACCGTCGACAATGCTCTGGAGGTTACAATCCAGACCAAGACCGGAGCCGTCGCTCTGGCCGAGGATCTCGAAGCTACAAACGAGGAGCTTGCGAGAGCCATGTCCGACAACGATCGCCTCTATGCCGGCAGAGACCTGACTACTGTCTTTGCGCTGGAGATTGCGAAGTATTCAGACGCATGGGCGTGGATTAAGGCGAGGATCAAAGCCCACAATTTTGCCGGTATTCATGTAGCCGACTATATCCCGATCACAATGAACGGCCAGACGGTGAAAATGCAGGTTGCTGGTATCGACACATATTACAGAACCACCGATCAGCAGCTCAGCCACCACATTGATTTTATTAGTAAAGACTGTTTTAATCAGACAGTAAAATGGAATGAAGCCAATAATAACAACGGAAACGCTGCAAATAACTCACCGTACATGATAAGCAACCTGCACAGATTCCTCACTACTACCCTTTACGGCTACCTTCCGGCAGCGGTCAAGGCTGTAATCAGCAACAAGCGCGCCCTCATGGAATACAGATACAGCGCAAGCGGCGCACTCACTGACGGCACGGGCTGGGGCTGGCAGGATCTCGGTCCTCTCTGGGTGCCTCTCGAGTATGAAGTTTTCGGCTCAACTATCTGGGGGACAAAAGGCTGGAGTCAGGGACAGGGCGTACAGTACCCGATTTTTGCAAACAGCTTTTTGAACCGTATCAAGGGCGCCGGAAACGGCGGCGGCCGCTGCCCCTGGTGGGCCGCTTCTGTCGGGAGTGGCAACTCGACTCATTGCGTGACCGTCCCCGCCGACGGGAGCTCCAGCACCTGGCCCGCCAGCAACGAGCTTTACGTCCCGGTCTGCTTCCGAATTGACGAGGCGTAAGCCGCGGCATAATTTCAAAATCCGGCTACCTCGTGTAGCCGGGTAACTGGAGGCATAGAATGAGTAACGTATACACCAGAAACCGTAAAAAGACGCCGTTCGACGTCCTTGCGAACGCCGAGAAACTCCAAGATCTTGTAACGCTCTATGTTATGAATGAGAGGTATGTGCCTAAAAAGTGGCGCTTTATGATCGGTCAGGATCTTATCAAGAAAATTGACGAGCTGAACGACAACATAATCGCCGCGAACAGTATCTATGCCATGAACGATCAGGATCTCGCAAGCCGTAAGGCATACGCCCAAAAGGCGATCGCGAACGGCTACCAATTACAGAGAAAACTCTCCCGCCTTATCAGGTGCGTGCCTTCGGCCACGGCCGCAAGCCTCGAAGAAATCACGAACTTATTGAGTCAAGAGATCGACGACCTGAAAGGCTGGAGGAAAAACGACAAAATAAGAGCCAGATAATAAACTCGGGTTATTTGCTGAAAAGTGTCACGCGGCCGCTGCAACTGGTGGACCGCTTCTGTCAGGAGTGGCAACTCGACTAATTGCGTGAACGTCAACAACAACGGGAACTCCAACAACTGGAACGCCAGCAACGAGCTTTACGTCCCGGTCTGATTCCACCTATATGCCAGACAGAGTAGAAAAATCGAAATCAGTGCCAGAGTGGAAGGAAGGAGCAAATAACCCTCGCCGTCAAGGCGTAAATAAGAGCCCAGACGCTACCGGGTGGACGCTGCTTGCATGGCGCGGAGTTTGTGCGAGTTCTCCGCGTTTCATACCCGTTGTACTATGCGGCTAATTAAACGCATGACAGCCGTGCTGGGTAATAACAAAGGAATGAGTTAAATTGTGACAAGCGAAGAAAGACGAGAACAACGATACCAGAGACGAAAAGCCGCAAGGCTGAAAAAGAGGCAGGAAACAATCGGGAAATATGATGATTTTGAGCGCGTGGCCTCACTGAACTCTCTGTATGAAGCAACAAGGGAAGCCTCGAAGGGCGTCGACTGGAAAGCCAGCGTCCAGAGGTACAACTCTTTGCTGCTTTTTAATATATCCAAAACACGCGCCGAGCTGCTTGCTGGAAAAGATATACGCCGCGGCTTTATCTGTTTTGATATATGCGAACGCGGCAAGCTGAGGCACATCAAAAGCGTGCATTTTTCCGAGAGAGTTGTGCAAAAATCATTTTGCACCAACATCATATACCCCACTTTCACCCGCTCCCTGATTTATGACAACGGGGCGAGCCAGCAAGGAAAAGGCACCCAGTTCGCGACCAACAGACTGACGACTCACTTGCGGAGGCATTTCAGGAAATACGGACGCGAAGGTGGCATACTTCTGATTGACTTCTCGGACTACTTCGGGAATGTGGCGCATGAGCCACTTTTTGAGATATACCGGCAGATCTTCACGGATCCACGCGTCATAGCTCTGGGAATGAGCTTTATTTCTGCCTTCGGCGATAAAGGCCTCGGGCTGGGAAGTGAAACGAGCCAGATTAACGCCGTAATGCTTCCAAACCGCGCGGACCATTACGCGAAGGAAGTGCTCAGGATCCGTGGCTATGGCAGATATATGGACGACACCTATCTGCTGCACCATAGCATTGCATACCTCGAGGAATGTCTCGAAAAACTCCGGGCGATATACTCGGAATATGGCATAGTTATCAATGAGAAGAAAACAAAAATTGTAGACCTCAAACACGGGTTTACATTTTTGAAAACTCATTTTTATATCACAGAAACCGGCCGGATCATCAAAAAGCCGTGCCGTGACAGTATCACCAGAGAACGCCGAAAGCTGAAAAAGCAGGCGGATCTCGTAGCTTCTGGCGTCCTGACCTTCGACGAGGTTCGGCACTCCTACGCCTCATGGCGTGGCAGCATGTCGCACCGGGACGCATACAGAACCGTGCAAAGCATGGACCGCCTATTTAATAGGCTGTTTATAGATCAATGGAAAGGAGGACCACAACCATGAGAACCAGAGAAGAAATGGAGGCAGAAATCAGAGGCTTACAGCAGTTACTCGCTGCGACAGATTATAAGGCTCTGAAACATGCCGACGGCGCCCTCACAGACGAGGAGTACGAGCCGACACGCACCCAGCGAGCTGAATATCGTCAGCAGATCAATGACCTGCAGGCAGCGATTGAGACGCTCGAGACCACCGAAGGGCAGGTGGTAGACAATGAGTAACCTCGAAATTATTGAATTGCAAAACGCAATAATTTCCAACATGGCCCAGATTAACGCCGAGCTGCACTCCAGACTCGAGCAATATGAGGCCGTGGCTCAGAACGAAAAAACCGAGCAACTGGAGGAAGCGACCGGCAACATGATCGGACGCCTGAAGGCCGCCGGCATTTTTGAGGAAGGAGGGATCCTATGACAGATCTGAGCATTTTCATCACGGTGGCCGGGCTCTGTCTCTCTGTCGCTACTTTCTATTTTGGGCGCCAGTCAGTAACCAAAGCAGACGGGAAAGCCGCCGGAGCTCTGGAAACGGACCTGCGCTACATCAAGGAAAGCGTCGGCCGTATTGAGGGCCAGCTCAACAGAGACGTGCAACGACTGGAGGGCCGGATCGACGAGATCAGCAACCAGCTCGCCGGAATTAGTAACACAGCCGGCCGAGCCCATGAGTCAGCCAAAAGCGCGCACAACCGCATTGACGAACACCTCGAACGTGAGCACAACATACAGACGGATCGGAGGCGATCAAATGCGGAAACCTAGAAAAGAATTTTCTAAGACCATATTACGAGCGGTAGCTGCTGCCACCGTCGTGATCGTGGTCTTTTCTTTTGCCCTCATGTGGAGAACCGGCGACACCTCGCCGCTCGCCTACATCATACCGGGAATATTTACCGAGCTTTCTGCTGCTACTGGTTTTTATTTCTGGAAGGCTAAGGCTGAGAATGAGATCAAGCTCGACACTATCAGGCGTCAAAAGGAGTTAGAACAATCTAAAAAGCAGAACACTGAGCCCGGAGAATATGATCCGGGCTCTAACTATGAAGGAGGTACACCATAATGACAGAAAAAGAATTAAGACAGAGCTACGTCAATGCAGCCGTTTCCTATCTGGGCTGCAAGGAAAGCAACGGCAGCCACAAGAAAATTATTGATCTTTACAATAGCCACAAGCCCCTCGCCAGAAACTACGCCGTAAAATATACGGACTCATGGTGCGCGACTTTTGTCTCAGCTATGGCTATTAAAACGGGACTTACTGACATTATCCCGACCGAGTGCGGCTGCGGCCAGATGATCCAGCTTTTCCAGAAGCTCGGCGCATGGGTAGAAAATGACGCATACAGACCGAGCGCCGGCGACGTTATTTTTTACGACTGGGACGACAACGGAGTCGGCGACGATACCGGCTGGCCTGAGCATGTCGGCATTGTAGTGAGCGTATCAGGCAACACGATCAAGATTATCGAAGGAAACAAGAGCGACTCAGTAAGCTATCGCGAAATTGCTGTAAACGGCCGCTATATTAGAGGCTACGGAGTGCCTAAGTACAGCAGCAAGGCAACCAACGCCGGATCTGGATCTGGCAACGGTGGAGGTCTGAAATACTCAAAGGGCGATATTGTAAACTTTACCGGATCCAAGCACTACGCAAGTGCGAACGCTACCAGCGGTCCTTCCTGCAAGGCTGGAAAAGCAAAGGTAACAGACACCGCAGAGGGTACAAAGCACCCTTACCACCTGATTGCAGTCAATGGATCGGGATCGACCGTTTACGGCTGGGTAAATGCCTCAGACATTGCGGGAGCCTCTACTGCTGCCGCCTCTGGCTCTATTGCGGAGGGCAAAACAGTCAAGGTAAAGAGCTCGGCCACAAAGTACGCAACCGGCCAGACGATCCCGAGCTGGGTGAAGTCCAGAAAATACACGGTACAGAAAATCGACGGAGATCGCGCCCTCTTGAAAGAGATCACAAGCTGGGTGAAAATCTCCGATCTTGAATTAGCATAAGGAGGGCAACGGAATGGATCAGGAAACTCTCAACACACTCATGTCAATGGTTATTTTGCCTCTGCTGCTGGCTCTCTCAGGCTTCGCGGTTGCATGGCTGAGAAAAAAGACGCAGGAAATCACGGCAAACATTAACGACGCAACTGTCCGCAAGTATGTGGATCTCGCAAGCGACGCCGTAACGAAAGCCGTACAGACAACCTTCCAGACCTATGTCGACACATTAAAGGCGCAGGGCAAGTTCGACAAAGAGGCCCAGCTCACGGCATTACAGAAAGCAAAAGACACCGCTACTGCTCTTATCACCGACGAAGCCAAGCGAGTGATCGCTGAGGCTTACGGAGATTTTGACAAGTGGCTCGCCTCTACGATCGAAACCCTCGTCAGGGAGGATAAGAGAACGGCGCCTGCTGCCACTGAGGAAAAGCAGACACAGATCGCCACTACTGCTGCCACCGCTGCCGCCTCGGTAGCTGCTACGGTAGCCCAGACGGCAGTCGCTCAGGCTACTGCTGAGGTAAAGGCTGCCAAAGCCACGGAAACGGCCACAGAATAAGCCACAGGCGGCCAGAATTGACACAAAGACGCTCACCCGGTAATTTTATCGAGTGGGCGCCTTTTTTGCGTTCTGGGGCATTTTAGACGCTGCTCTCTATTATTTTAATATCTTGTGCAAGATAGACAAAAGCTCCGGCAGAGGTTTGGTGAGTGTGTGTATTGTTATCTTGTGCACGATATAGTATTATAATATCAGAAACAAGGAAAACCGCAGAAAACAAGGAGGCAGCTCATGGAAATAAAAGAATTTGAAAAAAGAACCGGCTATTTTCCGACAACGGAAGAATACAAGACAATAGAAAAATTTTACATGAATTTCGATGGAGACAAAGACGAATTTTGCGAGGCGTACAAGAAAAACGAAGGGTTTATAGCTGAAAAGATCCAGCACGAGGCTAATCTGGAGCGCCTGAAATCCGACAGCGAGACTTCTGAAAAAATCAAAGCCGCGCAAGAAGAAATCGAAAAATTAAAAAAAGATTTAGAACGCGAACAAGAATGGAAACCATACAACGACGCCGAAAATGTGAGCCAATGCGATTATGATAAGCTCGCAAAGGCAGCCGGAACAAAGGAACTGACCGACGATGAAGCAAAAAGCCTGCTTTACGAATGGTACGGCTTCGCTAAAGAAAAAATAACTATACACCGGACGACTCCAATCTACGAAGTAAACAGACACGGGCGACTCAGAAAAATCGGGGAAACCAACCGCTCCCCTATATACAACGCAACAGACTGGAACTATATACGATTTGACTGCGGGTGTATGAGCTACGAACTTCAAGACGATAACCTCAGACCGTTTTACCAATAATGCAAAGGGCGGCGGCATTGCCGCCCAGAAAGGAGCCAACCAATGAGAGGAACCAAAAAAGCAAAAGAAACAGAGTACCGAATTTTTAAGGAGTTCAACACCAAAACGGACCACGACCGCATATACCTGACGGCCGGGCACAAGATCCGCGTCGATATATTCGAGGGCTACCTCTGGCAAGTTCCTGAGCTGCTCCGGTGTAAAAACTGGAAGATCTGCGACTCATGCGACAAAGGCGTCTGTAAAACGTACTACATCGACATATTGCCAGCGTAGCGGGTTGTTGTCGTGTGCATGATATGATAAAATTACTCTGAAGGAGGCGATACAGTGGCAAGAAAAGCGACAAAGACACCGGAGGAACTGGCAGCAGCCCACACCAAGTACAAGAACGCATGGCAGCGGGAAAACAAGGACCGGATCCCGATCACGGTGCCGATCGGAGACAAGGACCGGATCGCAGCATGGGCCAAGTCAAAAGGCTACCAGAGTACAAACTCATACATAACCGACCTCATATACAAAGACATGGGGGAAAGATAACACCCGCAGCAATGCGGGGCACTAATGAAGCCGAGGACGGTCCCAAGCCCGTGAAAATTCAGAGGGGTGCGCATAATGAACAGATCAAGCCCGGTCTGAGTGATAGCTGACAAGTTTTGCTGGTTTTTAATGTGAAAACCTTAAAACGAGACAAGAAGGCAGCAGGCGCCGCAGCCAGTCCCGTGCAACTCGCAAACAATAGCCACGCGGCCGAGGAGGCCAGAGAGGAACGGTGATAGCTGCCGAGCTGAGCAGGCTCTATTTCTCGAGCCCTATCGAGAGACGACCGGGCATAACAAAAGCGCCAGAGCCTAAGCCCTGACGCTTTTATTTTTCGCTATTTCCGCGTGAAGTTTACCACCACGGCGAACACTTTCTTGAAAAAGTACACCGGGTTCGGCTTCGCGCCATTGAGTGCGGGTAACAGGACTTGAACCAGAATAAATGATTTGATAAATGCTTGAATATACGTTATTCCTTGTAAATACGTTGTTTTATGTACTAATATTTTCCAGTATAACAGCATAAATATGACAATAAAAGTAAGTTTTCAATCGCTATGCAACACGAAATGCAACACGAATTTTGATTTTTTCTTATTATAATGTTTATCACAATCATTTTAGATACACACTAACAGGTCTCAAAATAGAACCTATGGCTATACTTATTCTGCCTTTATAATTAAATCATTATAAGCCAAAGGTGGATATCAATGATTAAATATGATAAGCTCTGGGAAACCATGAAGGAAAAGAATATATCGAAATATACGTTGAACAAGGACTACAACATCAGCAAGTCCCTGCTCCACCGGTTAAAAAACAACCAGGGAGTAAACATGAACACGATTGACACCCTGTGCGATATTCTGGGCTGTAATATCGAAGATATCGCCACGCATTATAAAGATACAGGCGGCAAGGAATGATTCTCTGCCGCCCCTTTTATTGCCTAAAACACTCCCGGCGCCTGCGCCCCGTCAGCATCGGTCCTGTACAGCGCGCACTCTAACTCATGCCCTGCCCTCGGCTCAAAATAGTACCATCTTCCACCGATTTCCTGCCAGTTCGTGACCGCGTACCCGTCAGGGTTAAAATAGTACCTGTGACCGTTGATGTTGCCCCAGCAGGATTTATAATACGCTGTCTCTGTCGTCGCGTACCACCAGCCATACATGTCGTAGTTCCATCCGGTACGGAACCGCGCCTTGGAACCATACTGGAGCGCCATAGCAGTGTGATGTCCCTCATAGACAAGGATATCCCCCGGCATCAGATAGGCATCGCTGGCCAGATACTTGCCTTCGGTCAGAACCTCATATTCTCCCGTTGCCGCAAGCGCCTTGACCATATTGCCAGTGTAGATGTCTTTGCTTACGTTTACGCCGGCCGCAATGGCACAGACCGCCATCAGGGAGCTGCAGTCGCACTCACATGGCACTGTAATCGCTGCAATCACCCAGCCACAAGCTTTTGCCTGCGTGTACAGCGTAGTGCGCTGGTTCTGGTCGTAGCCAATATTTTCATTGTTGCAGGCATCCCGGCATTCCCTGACGCTCCTGTTTGCCACCTCGGGACGCTTCGGGCGCAACACTTTATTCCACGGGCGATCATACCAGTCCCGGATGCATACTTCCCTCCCCGTCTGGTCTCCCGCCTTGCCACCGCTATATTTTCCTCTCTCATCACTACTTGCATGTCCAATCTTTACCATCTTGTTCTCCATTCGTCAAAAAGGCAGCCCCAGAAGGCTGCCCCCAAAAAGTTGTTGCGTTACAACGGTTGCGATATCGCAATTATTCTGTTTTACTATCTGTCTGTGCCTCAAGCAGCTTTTCCGTAACTGCAAGCCCCCGGATCAGAAACACCGGAACATTGTACCCGCACTCCACCAGATTCTCTAAAATACTCCGGATTTCGTTCACCAGCAGGCAGGTCAGCGTAAACCAGCCGAACAGCATCAGGAAGTCCAGATTAATGCCAAGGACATCCTTACCCAGACCAATAAGCAGATCGGGCATCAAAAAGGCTACCAGGATGATCACCCAGTAGCCTACTTTCTTTATAATGCCCCGCAACCCTATATAGCTGGACTCTTCTTTCTTTTTCCTCGCTTTATACCAGCCTGTGCCCCAGTCAAGGATGTTCAGCAGCAGATACCCCACGAAGACATACCAGTATACCCCCAGCAGCGCAGTGAGTACTGCCACCGCAGCTCCTGCCATCGTATTGTACTTGTCCACAAATCTCATCTTCATTTCCCTCACCTTTCTTGTTTTAGAAATTAATTCTTGCATAATACATTATTGCGCCGCCGGAAACACCTGGTGCTAAAAAAGTTCCACCACGAGCCCCAAATACAGATTTTCCTACATAGAGTGATTCATAATGTATCAAGTCCATTGTTCGCTGTAAGACACCATCTTTATATGAGATATAGAAATAACCATCCATCGTAAATAAAAATTCAATCTGTTCTGGACGGGTTCGGTAGTGAAATCCTGACGTGTCGACTAAAGCTTTATCTGACCCCCTTACGATTAAGTACTTGCCATTATGCCACGCAGTACAGCGATCAATTTCATCGACAAACCCGCTGCCCACATGTTGCCAATTCAGTCCGTCCTCTGTAAAGTATAGATTACCGTCTGAAACCGTAAATAATGTCCCATGTTCATCATTATAACTTGACGTTATACGAGTCTCGGCGCTTACAAAATCCGTTTCATACACTTCTCTGATTTGACTATTTAACGAAATCCGACACATTTTTCCATCTCCAGGTAAAATCGCATAGCCCAAATGTTCGTTCAGCATTGTTTCCAGCCCATAATCACCATCAAGTACCGTGATCCACCTTGTTTGCTCTTCTGCACTTAAAAAAAACACAAGATTATAACTTTTATCAGTACGTATACTACTCATAAGCGATGGTGCCGGCTCAGACCTGGCACGGAAAACATCGAATGGTCCCCCATAGTACCACTGTATGCCTGTAATCTCTCTTGTAATAAACCTCCCATCTCGAGCGCATGACACAACATATGCCGACTTAGCCTCTCCATTACGGTGATAGACATACCCATAGCTAGGTATTTGGGACCGCTTCGTCATTTTTCGGATTGTTGGGTCAGAGGAGGGCGGATAATAAGAATTCCATCCCCCGGTCCATGCCGGAATGTCTTCCCCCCGTTTCTTCTCCCACACCAGTTCGCTCCCAATATACATCTTGTCATGGCATTTCCCCTGGAAATAAATGTCTTTATGGTCTGCCCCGTCAAAATATATCCTGCTGCTCTGCTTACCCATCAGCTTACTGTCACCTCCCCTTGGATTAAGTATACCGTATCTGCCGCAGGACTCGGAGGCAAACTAGGTACTGATATGATTTTAAAGTACCCTCCGTTCCGTAGTACATTCTGAACCGCCTGTTCAATATTGGCCTGATACTGATCTCCCTGTATGAACTCCTCAAATCTTGTGCTGAGCTCGGCTTCGAAATCATCCAATGCTACATAATCTTCCAACTGACGCGCCGTTTCAGAGGTGGAAGCATCTGCCGGGACATCTGGCTGGAATTCCTCACCTGATGCCGAATAAGTGTCTTTTAACGCCTGCACACCGGATAATGTCCGCTTCAGCACGTAGGAATCGACCACTTCTGCTGACTTGCCTACAGAATTCGTATTTACGGCATACTGTATATGACGTCCAAGAAAAATATAGGGCAGCCCCCTTCCAACGCCTGAAAAATCCCGGTAAGTAATGCCCTTTATCTTTTGCAGGAGATTCTTAGCAGCCTCCTGCAGTGCATCCCCCACTATCCCGTATACCAGGAAATTGTCGCGCAGCACATACCTGTTACCTGTCCCTATAGTCAGTATAGTAGCACCGCTGCTTCCCCGCACGCTTAAAGATTCTATCCCGCGCACAGTATATTCCTCGTACCTGACTTTGCGATATCCAGTAACGGAAAATGGCTGCTCAGTTGTTTTTAGACTGACATAATCAAAATATCCCATACGTGTTATGTACCCGAACACCCCATTGATCTCACAGATTGCCCGAAGCACATCTCTGGCTGTAACCCCATCCTTAATGCTCATCTTGCTGATAATGATATAATCATTGACAAGCGCTGTGGATGTTTGGATGAACCCCAGTTTTTCGCATATTTTGTTCCGTAATTCCATGATGCTTATAGGGATTTTGATCGTCCTCAACCAGTCTGTGACATCCTGTGCCCCAACTGTATACATACGATCGTATGCCGTTATCTTCTTAAACCTGCGGTTGTCCTGCCGGTCTGCGCTGTCAATCACGCCCATAAACAATGGCACATATTTATCTTCAATGTACTGCTTCACTTCAATTTCCAGTCCACGTATGTCTTCTTCCACATCAGCTACCTGAATCTCGAATTTACTTGCGTTGCATCCGCCAAATATCAGATTTTCTTCGTCACAAATACTTTCAGTCAAAGACATGCTTTCAAAGTAAATCCTGTCGTTTTCAATGTCCCTGGTCTCTCCGTTTGGGAAATGGACAACGATCCGCTTCCGAATACTGTCCGTATCGTAAAGATTCTTTACATCCTCCGTGAACTCGTAATCATCAAATGGCACAAATATATTACCGAATTGTTTACAATACGCCTCTGCAGAGGTCCCACGATACCCATGTATTACCGTTCCTGACGGGATATAGGCATCGTAGCTAACAACCGTATTTCTCCCATAAAAATATATTTCTTCGATTCCACAATCTTGGAATGCACCATGCCACACAGTTTCTACGCCCTCTGGGATAGAAATACTTTTTAGTGAGCTACATCCAGCAAAGCAGCTGTTTTCTATAGTCTTGAGCGTATTCGGGAGATACACATTTTCAATCCTGCCAAATCCTGAAAATACACCAGATGTAATATCTGTTACGCCTTCTGGTATCACGATTGCCTTGGCATTTGTCCCGTGTGGAGCCCTGATCGTCGTCATCCCCGCCGGGTACTTCACATAATCCAATGCATTCAAGCTATAAATAGAGGAATTTATTTCCGTCACAGAATCAGGAAATATCAGAACGCGTAGCTTTTCACACCCATCAAAAGTAGAACTTCCTATCTCCTCCAGACCAGCATTCAGCGTTATATTTTGTAAGTCTTTGCATCCCTGGAATGCACCGGTACCAATTGTCCTTAGACTTGCAGAGAGGCTGATCTTTTGAAGCCCAGACATATAAAATGCCGCATTATATATCCTCTCCACACTGTCTGGCAGTTTAATATCAGTAAGAGCAGAACAGTTGTAAAAACAGCTATAGCCTATTGTTTTTAAACTATCCGGTAATTCAATTGATTTTAATTTGGCACAATCCATCATTACAGCGGATGGCAGCTCCTCAATCGGTGCTGTGATGGACACTTCTTCCAACACTGTGAACGTACTCAGATAGCCAGAAGGGATACTGTTAATCCCACTGATACTTGTTTTTTTAACTTTCTCTTTATAATTCCCCAGGCAGTCACTGATACTTCCAGACGCACCACGTCCGTCAATAGTGCACGAATCTGTTTCGAATTCATAAGTAAGGACTACATCTTCCTTCATAATGTCGCCAATATATGCCTTATTTACCTGAACAGGTATTTCTACCGTATGCTCTTTAAAATGCCCAAAAGCTGCTGGAGCTTCTGAAATGCTTCCGTTGCGGAATTCAACACCGACATCGGCCGTACAGTATATATATGACCCATCAGTATAATGAGCCACCACCTGCATCCCATCATATTCGAACTTTTCTCCCACAAAATAATGTGTTTTATTTGGATTCCTGATTAATTCTATCCTGTCGACACCTTTGACCCATACTATGAAAACGTCAGCCGCATCTCCTAATGCAATTGTTACTGTCTGCTCTCCAACCTGATAAGGATCATACCCAGAAACCGTATAATCCGTAATCAGCCCAGAATCCCCGTTCTCCCAAGTAGCAGTCACCTCAATCCCTGTCAGATCTATAGAATCCCCAATAAGATACTCCAGCTTACTCGGCAATTTAGTAATTACGATTGAACAAGGCATATCTATGCCTGGGGATATCGCCACGAACTTCCTATTATACTTAATAGCGTATTTTTCCGCTGTAGACCCTGTATATCCATGGATTGTTGCACCTTCAGGTATAGTATTCGATGAATCGCTGATCTCCGTATTCCGCCGTAAAATAGTGATATTTTCCAAGCTGGTACACTCTCTGAATGCACTGCCTCTTATCCTCGTTATGCTGTTTGGAATATTGATGCCTGTCAGACCAGTGCATGCCCTGAATGTGCTATCTCCTATACTCGTTACACTGTCCGGAATAGCAATGCCTGTTAGGCTGGAGCATTTTCTAAACGCACTATCTCCTATGTCCGTTACACTATTCGGGATAACGATTTCCGCCAAGGAGGTACAGCCTGAAAACATGTAATCTACTATGGTTGTTATTCCATTTTGGATTATCACTTTAGCCAAAGATGAG
This sequence comes from Lachnospiraceae bacterium, assembly GCA_030825115.1. Classification (GTDB taxonomy): domain Bacteria; phylum Bacillota; class Clostridia; order Lachnospirales; family Lachnospiraceae; genus Brotaphodocola. The sequence goes on along the minus strand of JAPJQL010000005.1, from coordinate 33,040 downwards.
CACCTTGCAAAAGCTTCCCGTCCTATGCTGGCAATCATCCCCGGAATGATTAAATCTGTTACGGTAGCGCAGTCAGCAAATGCCTGGATTCCGATAATACTACTTTCTGGAATTGTTATTTCTGGCAATGCCGAACAACCACGGAATGCGCTATCTCCTATACTCATTACACTATTCGGGATTATGATTTTAGTTAAAACCTCACACCACGAAAACGCATAAGCCCCTATGTCTGTCACGCTACTTGGAATTATCACTTCTGATAAAGCGTCACACCCCTCAAAGGCATCCTCCCCTATGTTTGTTACGCCGTCAAGCAGTACAATGCTTTTAATCCCTGGTTTTTGGCTATACCAAGGATATGTATTATATTTGTACTCACTCATGTTAAATGCTGCTGATATTGATAATGTGCCATTAACCAATGTCCACGTGCTATATTGTGCCGTGATTGTCATGTCCCCTGTTATATGAGTAAAGTCCTGGTCCCATCCAGTAAAAAGATATCCAATCCTCGATGGATTCTCCGGAGCAGTTGCAGCGTTTCCACTTTTTACTTGCTGAATGCTCAGCACAGTTCCATCATGGTCAACAAAAGTCACTATGAACGCAATCTTCGCCACACGGACAACAAATGCTGTGGTGGCTGCCCCATATCTGACAGTGACCGTTTGCTCCCCTACAAGCGCTGCGTCATATCCAGATACTTCGTACCCCTTCACGATGCCTATAGCCCCATCGCTATAGGTAGCCGTAACCACCATCCCAGTCAGATCCAGTTCCTCACCACACTGGTACTCAAGCTTATCCGGCAGCGTAGTCACCTCAATCCCGGTAACTATTCTTATAACATCCCCGCCAGCCACGTTCCCAGTCCCGGCATTCCGGAAGAAAGTATCCGTCACTAGGTTATAAATCCCTATTGTTCCGTCCGGGTCCTGTACCGGCACGAAATCCCCTACTTGCACACCGCTCTGGTATATCTGCATAGAATACATCCGTACTACACCAAGGTTGGTTGCTACGTTGTTCGTGTTCAACGCACCTACTGCATATATCTCCCGTGCGTTTGGGTATGTGGGGCTGGCCGTGACAGATGCCACCAGCAGATCGTTTATATACAGTTTATTGTTACGTTGGTCAAATGTATATCTGGTGCCCTTTGTATAACTTGCCGGCACCAGTGATTCCACAGTGTCGTAGGACAGCCGGTATTGGTTTGTCCCGATGTACTGAACCGCATACCGGTTGTTCCCAGCGGCATACCGGCTGCCGTACAGGGCGGTGTCACCTGATATTACATATCCATCGAAGACCACCCTTGTGTCCGCGGTAGGCAGGATGCCTGTCTTGAAGTATGAGCCGGTACCGTTGCTCTCTACATATTCAATCTGTTTATAACCTTCTGGTAATGACATTTCCTGCCTCCTTTAATACTCAATCATGGCAATCCGTATGCTGCCATATATGATCATATTCCTTTTCCTGTCAACTCGTTTCTGCCTGAACGTAATGTCAGGCACATAAAAATCGCCCGTCTCATATTCGTTTTTCTCATCATTCCAGTATGTTATCCTGTATTTTCTTTGTACGATATCCTGCAGTCCTGCCTCCATCACCTGCTGTATTATGATTTTATCCTCCAACGTCAGGTTGTCCACCGTGTTGTATTCCAGCTTTGTCTTATGATTTGGGCTGGTCTCACGGTGCAGGAGGTTGTCAGCGTCACGGTATGAGTCTATTTCTGTCCTCTGGTCCGGTGTGCTGTCACAGCTATCAAGGGCAAGGTATCTTAATGGGAACTCCTGGCTGCCGAATTTCAGCAGCCATCCTTCAAAAGCATGTGCCAATCTGACCACCTCCTACGTGAATGCAGGCTTCCCTGTCTGCTTCTTATATTTCGTATGCTCTGCCCTGACAAGCCGGAATACGCCTTCCGCATCACCTTCAAGGTACACATACACATCCCCACCACCAAAACCTCCCACCTCGGCGATTGCCTCCTTGAATGCCTGCTTCATGGTTGATACCGGGGACACTACCTCGGTTTCCCGGTTATTGTCCCCAAGGATGGCTGCAAACTCTCCAGCCCGCGGCGGTACAACGGTCCCCGCAGCCAGGCGGGGCAGTGTTACACGTGGGATGTTGAATGAGAACCTTTTCCCTCCCATCCCCGGCACCCAGTCCGGGACAGTAAAACTTAAGGAGTTCAGCTTATCCACGACGTAGTTCAGAGCGCGTTCAGCAATGGTTATGATCCCACTGAACGTGCCTTTGAATATGTCTTTCAGCCCCTGCCATGCCTGTGACCAGTTACCGGAAAATACCCCGGTAAGGAACGTAATCAGCCTATTGAAAATCTGCTGCATGTCTCCTACCAATCCACTGCAGAGGTCGATGACGCCTTTTACCTTCTCAGCAATACCGTTCAGCAATCCATCTACAATAAAGTTTCCCATTTCCGCCATTACCGTAGATGGGGAGTGGATGCCGAAAGCAGACTTGAACCCTTCCAAGAACGGTTTCATGATATTGTCGATAATCCATTTCCCGACATTATCCAGCGCATCCAGGATTCCCTTGAAGAAGCCAAGGACCACATTTCCTCCGCATTCCTGAATCTTCTCTTTGAAGTACCTTGATATGATATCAGGGATGCCTTCAAATAAACCCGCAATCATCCCTGCGACAGCTCCTGCCAGCCCTCCAATCGTACGTGCCAATGCCGAAATGACCCCAAGCCAGTCAATGTTCACCAGGAATGCCTGTATCTTCCTCCCAATCTCCTGCCAGTCCACGTTTTCCAGGAAATTGTTGATGGTATCCAGGGCACCTTTTACTAATCCGGAAAGCGCCTGCCCCAGTATGGCCGGGTCAACTGCGCCCGCTATCCCATTGACCCCTTCTGCCAGCGCAAGCCCCGCTCCCGACCAGTCAAACTCCCTGACAAATCCAAGTACAATGCGTGGGATAATCATGATCCTATTCCCTATAAGCTGCCCCAGCTTACCCCAATCAACTTCCTTAAATAGGCCATTGAACCCTTCGGCTATTTTCTTCCCAAGGTTCTGCCAGTCAATCCCGGTAATCAGCAGGTCTAGGGTATTCACAACCGTATTGATCCCTTTGCCGAACATCCTTCCGAATGCATCCCAGTCAAAATTATCAACCAGCGAATTAAATATCCGTGTGAACCCTGTCACGAACTTCGTGATCTGTTCCCCGCAGCTATCCCAGTCAATGAACCCACTAATCTTTTTTACACCAGAATTGAGCTTATCCGCAATCAGCGCACCGATTCCTTCATAATCACCTGCCGCAAACATGTCCTTGACCCGCTTCGCGAAATCTGCAATCCTGCTTTCAACATCAGCCGTCTCAAACATATCCGACGGAGACAGATCATCTCCCGCACTGTCCGCCGAATCCTTCTGCATCTGCGTAAGCTCATCGTAAGGGGCAAGCGCCTTTTTTGCATCCTTCCCAGCCTTTTTCGCCGCAGCGCCAGTGCTTTCCAGGCTGGCCGCATAATCCTGCTGCACCTCCTTTGCCTTCACAAATGTACCCTTCCCCGTAAATGCCGATATGAGCTGCGCCATGTACGTCGCCGCTTTTGACAGAAGGTTTATGAGTGTGGTTAGTGCCGGCGCCACCGCATTCAATACCGGGGCAAATGCCGACGCAAAACTGTTCTTAAGCCTTGTTAAAGCAGACATCAGCATTGACATGCTTTTATTCGCATCGCCGGAGTATTTGGCAAGATTCTGGAATCCCTCCTTCGCCCCTTGGATCACCCCCCGCAAAGCCATGCGGATGACCATGAGCTTCAGCATGTTTGACAGCTTCAGTATCGGGTGACATGCCTTCTGCGACGCCTTCCCTATCCCCGTAATCCCGGCAGTGAAACGTCTTATCCCTGTCTGTGCGCCTTCCGCAAGGAAGCTGACGAACCCTTTCACCGCGTTTCCCGCCTTGGAAAAGATTCCTGAGACAATGGATGGTATTCCCGATAAGGCACGGCTGATAAGTGCCGGAACCCCTCTCACTGCATTAAGGATAGAATCCTTCAACCCAACATATCCCCCGCTATCACCCGGCTTTAATAGCGCTGCCTTATAGTCTGCCAGTGCCTGCCTCAGGCGCTGGAGCTTCACATATGCCTGGTCATATTCTCCTCATCGCCAAAATAGAATCCCTGAGCCTGCAGCCCCTTTAAGGCGGCATCAGCAGCATCAAGCTCAGCCCTCATCTGGTTTATGTGAGCGGCCGCCTGCCCTGCATCCGCCTGGATGGTATCTGCAGTCTGATCTGCGTCCGCCTGCAGGGCCGCCGCTGCCTCCCCTCCCTGGGCCTCCATCTGGTTCATCGCCATCCCTGCAGCATTGCCATATTGGGCTACTGCATCAGCATAGCTCCTGATCGCCACAGCAGCCTCTCCAAAGACCATTTCCATTGCCTTCGCATCATATTGCATGCTTTTGACATCCACAGGTGCTGAGGCGGGCATCTGTGTGGTGCCCGGAACATCATCCTGCATTGTTTGTACAGTGATTGCGTCCATCTGCTCCTGCAGGCTTTTCACCTTTGCCTCTGACTGCTCTGCAGCTTGCCCAATCCCATCAATCCCAGCTGCCGCTTCTGCAGATTTTACGGAAACCGCCTCTGTGGATTTACCCATGTCTTTGAATGCCCCAGTAATACTCCGGGAAAGCCGGTCGATGGTAAGGGATAGCCGGTCGATTGCCCTGTGCAGGGTGGAAATGCCATCGTCAAAACCATCCGTATTCATTTTCGTATCAAACTTCAGGCTACCATCATATGCCAAGGCAATCACCCCTCTCCTTCTATAACCTTCCCATCCAGCAGGTCATTAAGGTAATCCATCTCCGCCTGCTCTTCTGCCGTGTATTTTTTCCTCAGGTCGCAAAGCGCCTGATTTTTCCGGCGGAATTCCTGTTCCCACTTATCGAGCGGCTTATGGTCCGCTAATTTCTGCCGGATTCCGAGGATAGCTGAGAATGTGCCATCCTCAATCTCCATGAAATACCCTGCAAACGTCCACCAGTGCATATATTCCACCATACGGACTTCTTTCCCTGCCACTTTATTGACTGCCGCAAACAGGATTGCCTCATCCTGCTCCCAGTCCATCACTTTCTTGCCGGGTGCTTTTCCGTCATCCGGACGCCCGCAGTCAATGAACCATGATGCCTGGCGCATTGCATCTTCATAATCGTCCGGAGGCATATCCTTAAAATCAAAAAAGAGAACCGTAAGCATTACGATTCCCTTTTCCAGTTCCGACAGTTCCGGATCCCCCAAAGCCTGCATGATGACGAGAATATCCCTGAAATCTGTCCTTATTCCCATGTCCTTCCCGTTCACCGGCAATGACACCGGCAAACGCCCTATCATTTGCTATAGCCAGCGGTATATTTCCCAATCCGTTCCCTGCTGGCTTCAGCCGCCTCTTTTGACGCCGCCTCCACGAACCCTATCGCACTGTCCAGGAAAGCCTCGAACAGATATGTTCCCTTCCTTACGATACAGAACGGCGACTGGCCGTTAAACACGACATCGTAAACATCGCTGTTAAAAATAAGGTTAACATTCTCACGGATGACATCATCGACCTGCTTAAGCGTTTCGGCAGCGGCGGCAAGCTCTTCATCTGATCCTGCCCCGTCCACTTCCCCATCAGGGCTGATTTTGATATCTTTCAAGCCTTTACTCGCCTCATGGATATTCCTTAGCGCGTCATGGCTCCTCTGGACAATGTTGACATCACCCGGGTTAAACCGGATCACCCTGTTTTTATCACCATTGATGGTAAATGACTGGTATCCATCATCGAATTTCAGGTTTTTCATCTATATCCATCTCCTTTTCTTCTAGCCCCATCCTTCACTCCGCGCTCCCGGCAGTGAAAGCCCTTGTGGATAAGTTAAATGTCCCCTTTATACGGTTCCCTGTATGGTGCACGTTAAATGGTATCTGATATCCGGTAGTGTCACCACCATAGCTTGATACCTCAATGATGACATCCTCTTTGTACGCAATATAAGCCCCGGCTGATGGGGTTTCCCACAGGTGTACTTCAATTATTTCCGATTTCAGGTCATCAAGGGTCTGGCGTTCGTCAACGATAGCCTGCAAACGTTCAAACATTGGGTCTCCAACTTCTGCATAAAACGGGTCTGCAGATGCCTGGGGCTGATAGCTGTCAAGCGTAACACTTGTCTCCCCAATGATGTTGTTTGCCGTCTCCACATTCGCATTCATCTCAACGCTATATTCCTCCAGGTCCTTCCCGAGCCTAACAAATTCCGCTTCACCACCTGGCGCAGCGGAATTAATAAAATGCGCCATAAGCTTTCGTTTAATCTTTCCTGCCTCATTTGCCATTAATATGATTCCTCGCTTTCTATCGTGTATTGGGCGTATATCTGCAATTGGTACATCACGCCCTGGTCAATCGTTTCTCCCATCAGCCCCATGCTCATAGCGTTAGCCGTGGTTGCCTTTAAAAAACTCCCGTTCAGTCCTCCGGCTGTGATTCCTTCCTCCTCCGGCAGGCGTTCCAGCCAATAAGCCAGATCCAGCAAAAAATTGCTGTTCGCCAGCCGGTTATAATCTGTGAAGGACTGCCCGACTGCGTAGAGGACGAAATTATGCTGCCGTATCTGATTACCCAGCACGTCCTCCTTAAGCAGGCTGTCGCCCGTGCTGGACAGGCCATAATTAATCGGGGACGGGTCCGTGAAATCAATATGGATATCGTCCCCGGACAGAAACTCCGATATCTTTGGATATTCCGTCAGTTTCTGTTTCATATAATCGATAATAGTCAATTATTTCCCTCCTCTGTCAGCCATTGCCTGTGCTGCCTGAAGAATATCCTCCTTGTGGTCAGCCTTCATGCGGTCAAAGAACTTCTTCCCGCGCATCGGAGCACCGGCATAAGTCAGCTCCCGGTCAGTCGGCACCTTGATTTCATCCTTCTTAGCCCAGGCACTCCCTGTTGTTGGTGACACATACAGGACACCCTCGTGCAGATAGTGCGCATACGGACCAGAAATGTTGATTTCCCCGGAACCAATCACCGTATCCAGTATCATCTTGTGCTCCAGCTCCCCCGCCTGTCGCCGCGGCATATAATCGCTCATGTACCGCATGACTTCGCTGTCCACCAGCTTCTGAACGGGGCCTCCATCCTGCAGACCATAGTTCCTCTTGATAGCCTCAACTGTGCTGATATTAAATTCTACTTTCATGCATGTCTCTCCTCACTTGCAGGACAGCTCATAATGCCACATGGATTCGCTTCCGAACAGCTTTTCATCCGCCATCGTCACCGTCACATAACCATGTGCCGCTTTCAACGCTGCCATAGACTTTGACATGGCTTCCTGGCTACTACAGTCTATCTCGTCAGCAATGATGCCTTTCACCACCAAATCCCTTCCCTGCGTGAACGTTATCGGGTCGTCCAGGCTATCATATGGGATGATCAGGGACACAGAGCAACCGTCTCTCTGTCCGGTCTTGAGGAAGGTGGACTGCCTCACATCGTCCCAGAATACATCCTCGACTGGAAGTCTGGTATATCGCTCCACCTTGCCGCATTTGCTGTATAAGTACAGCGTACAGTCTGCATTCGTGTACATCAATCCACCCCCTGATAGCACAGACCGGTATCGGACAGCCACTTCATGATGATCTCCCGCTGTTCCCGGCCAGCAGCCGTAGCCGACTCCTGCGTGGAACTGAAGCTGACGGAATATGTCCCGACTTTCTCGGAAGTCTTCCCGCCGGATTCCTTCTGTAGCTTTTCTTGCCGGAACCCGGCTTCTGCCAGCTCACAGCAGCACATCTGCACCGCCTCCGGGATGTCATTCAGCCCTCTCATGCGGTCAAATGTGTACTGGTCAAGAATCCGGCTTGCCTGTCGGGCATAAAACAAAAAACCGGCGCTGATGACCGGCTTCCTGCCAAGCAGGTACTTCTCTTTGTAGAAAGTCTCATCTGCATAAACCATCAGCTCACCCTCCTGTTCTTATTTCCCTGCTTTAGCCTTGAGCTCCGCATTCTCCGCTGATAGATTCTCATTCTCTGCTCTGAGCTCCGCATTCTCCGCTTTCAAAGCCTCAAGCTGCTCTTCCATGGTCTTTGTGGTTTCCGCTCCAATTCCTACTGTTCTCATCCCGCTGCCTCCTTACGCTTTATGGCTCAGATAGATACCTGCTACTTTGTTCTTATACACATCTACCAAACCATATTTACGATACTTGGAGATGTACGCATCAGAAGTCGGGTTATTTGCCGGTGCAATGATGTCTGATGCTATATGCTTATCGAACTTAATGAGCGCCGGCTTATGAATGATCATGAAATTGATCTCTTTGCCATTCTCTGCTTTCTTATAGTGTCCAAGTTCCTCCCCCACAGTCTTTCCATCCTGCAGATCAATCGCTGTATAGAACCTGGACTGAGGAACAGCTTTCTTAACTGCAAAGGCGGTAAGTACCTCCCTGGACTTAGTAGTGTCAAGCGCCATGACGCTGTTGAGCAGCGTAGGCGTTGCATACAGATACCTATTCTCCTCCGGGACTTCATCCTCATCCATAATGCTCTTAGCTTCCAGCAATGCTGCCAGGAATGCACTGGCATCGGCGTAAGTCGTCGCCGGTGCCACGGAGATTCCAGTGGTTCCGGCCAGGGTCGCAAACGTAAATGCATCCGCTTCCGGAGCCACCTTGTCCCTCTGGAGAGTTGCACCGGCCATACCAAATGCGATATTAAAAGTTTCCTGATCGTCCATGGTGTCCACAGAGATTCTAGTGCCGCGGTCATAATTGAACGTCGCTGTTTTCCAGGCCACATTCACAGCGCCGTCTGTGTAGCCGCTATTCCGGCTATAGTCACCGAGACCGGTCACTTCAATCTGCGGATACAGGATCTCGTTGGCATTTGCCCCAGCCCTCATCATGGATGCGTCACTGATCAGATCCGCTGTCACGGAAGCGTTCCGGTACACTTCATCCAGAAGCGCAGTATAATTTTTTGCTAATACAATATTATTTGGCATATTCTTTTACCTCATCTTTCTTATTTTGCTGTTTCTGCCGGAAGTCCCATTGCCGCACGGAGTGCCACAGTGTTGGAGTCAATACCTCCCGCCCCCGCTCCGCCGGTAGGGCCTACCGGATTGTTAATAGGTTCATTGGCACCGAAAAGATACCCGTTATCCTTCTGGCACGCCTCGATTGCAGCCTTAATATCGGCCGTCTGGTCCTTACTGGCTTTCAATGCATCAACGTCGAGCAATGCCTTAATAGCTTTCGCATTACGCCCGCCAGCTGCGGTGATGGCCGCTTCCAGGGAAGTGCCAAACTGCATGTCTGCGATCTTGGTCTCATACTCAGCTTTTGAAGTCTCGTACTTTGTCTTGTACTCCTCTACCTGGCTCTTCACCTGGTCATAGTCCTTGAATCCGTCAATCGTGGTATTGGCTTCCTGAAGCTGTGACTTAGCTTGCTCCAGTTCTGCCTTAGTCTGTTCCAGTTCTCCCTTAGCAGCCTCAATGTCTGTCCCGTTTTCAGCCATGATGCTGTCCACCTGTTCTTTGGTCAGCCCCATTTCCTCTAAAAATTTACGTTTCATACAACTCCTTTCCTGCTACGCTTTTTACGGGGTCGCGTCCCTTGCATCGGCAGTTTTACGCCGTACCGGGCAATTTTAAGTATAAAAATAACACGCCAGGATAACCTGCGTGCCTATTCCACAATCTTATTGCATTTCGTACATCGTCTCACATACCCGCCGGATGCCCGGCTCCAGTGTTTACGGTAGCTGTGGCGGCAGAACCTTTGCCTCAACCATTTAAACATAACTGCCTCCTTCCTATTGCGATGTCACAATGGCATAATAAAAGCACCTGATCACTCAGATGCTTTACTTCTCTCTTTTCTCTGTTTCCATAATGGGACGTAAGTACCTTCCCGAACCATGTGCCAGTTTTTAGCAAGGTACTCCCGTTCCCTGTCATATTCCTCCGGCTGCATATCATCACGCCAGAAAGGCACTTCTTTCAGCGTAGACGTTGCCCACCCTTTATTTTCTTCCATCAATCTCAACCAGCCCTTTCGTATAGTCTCTGATAAGATTCTCAACAATCATGAGTTCCCTTTGCAAGCCGCGTTCTGCCAGAGACATCCTCCCATCTCTAACCTGTTTATTCATAGCTTCTATCTCATCCTGATAGAGGTCGTCAAACAGTCCAAATTTCTGTGCCTCTCCCTGCCTTTCCGCGATATACTTCACTGCATCGTTCCTTACCGCTATCATAACAGGAATCTCCTTTGTTGTCAAAAGAGTCCTGATGTCCATCTCCGAAAAAGAACTGTCCGTATTGTGGTTATGTACAAACGCATACTGCCCGTCAGGATGCCGGTCAAGGTATTTCCAAAACTTATACCCTACTTCATTTGGCTCCCCATTTGTTTCATAATACTCAACCATGCCTGTCTTTAAGTTGACAAGGTTCATGTGTTCACAGCCATCCATTCCGCCTTTCTCAGCAACATTACGTATCGCTTCTGACAGCCCAGCATTTACTTCTTTTGAGTAGCCTTTCAGATTGACACTATAATCATATTGCGGATTGAACTGCACCGGCGTATTGGTATTTCTAACTGCCTCATGTGCGCCGGATGCCATATCGGGTACTTTTAACCGCTCCCTCTGCTGCCTCAGCCCCATTTCCTTAGAAAACTCGGTATATGTTTTGTTAGTCAGCCGCAACCGGCACTTTGCAGCATTGATATCCTCCTGGTCAGCCCCGCCGCTCTCCAAAAGCTTCACATCCTGTTTCTGCTTCCGGATGGTCCGTTCCAACTTCCGCTGATGTTGCAATGCACCATATACATCGAACTCCTTTCCTCGAAAAATCTTCTTTTCATTCTCCCGCCGGTTCTGCTCCTCCAGCCATTCATCCGTATACTTGCGCTTGCTGATGCCAGGAAGAAACGGAAATTTGATATGGTAGCAGTTAATTCCTGCAAATCCAAGCATTTCACCCTCTCCACAGACGCTGTGCATCTCAACAGTGCTATATACCTTACCCTGCCAGCTCTGGTGGTTAAGATACCCTGTCCCGGTGTTCCTGGCGCCCATGTGCCAATCCACCTCCCAGTGGTCCGTCCCCAGCTGCTCAGCGTTCTTATCACTGACCTGCTTCGTCATCTGAGCGACACCGGTCATCACCGCACGCCGGGCAGCCACTTCGATTCGGTCAGACTTCCCAGAAGCATAGTCCACCGTCCGGATGCCGCTGGCCGTCATCTCGTCGATCACCTCGCCTATGGCCTGGCTGTATGTCCTGGTGCCAGTGGTGATTCCCAGCATAGCCTTGTCCAGGCTGCGCTCCAGGTATTCAGATAGCGGCGTGAATACCTTCTTGCCTTCGCCCATCGGCACATTAAAGCCTGTCGTCTGGGTGATGTTTTCAAACGGCCTCAGGTCGTCCTTGGTCTGCCTCCTGGCAGCATCTACGACCTGTTGTAGCCATTGGTTATCCTCGTATGGCAGATAATCCTTTCCCGCCGCCTCATAGATTTCCTTATTGCGAATATAATCGGACTGTGCTGCACGTTTAAATATGTCATCCACCTGCAGGTCGGCATCTATAATGGCATTCCCAATCAGGCGCTTAATCCTGGACTTACTCTCACCGATAGCAACCAACCGGTTCAGCATCCAGTCAGTTACCGGCGTAATCTGTGCAGCTACCTTGATACGCTGTACGATTTCGTCCATGATGGACAGTTCAAGCGCCGTCATGATGCGCTCAATCGGTTTGGGAAGCTTCTCCAGTTCTTCCGGCGTCATCTACATCACTCCTCTGTCAATGCTGGTTCTGGCAAATTCCGCTTTGCCTCTTCTTCTGTTTCCCCATACCACTTCATTCTATATTCCCATAAATTAAGCACGCCCATTGCCACGTCCTGCCTGTCCTGCTGCCGTTCTTCTTCCTCATCCACCAGGATGCTGTCCTTAAACGTGCACAGGAATTCATAACCACTCTTAGTCATGCCATTATAAAAAGCCAGGGCATATGCCAAGTCCTCCAGGCAGTCCTTTAAGTTTGACTGGATAGCCTTGACCATGTTGTACTTTCGCTTTTTGGCTATCTTGGCTTCCGTGGCGGTCTTGTCTACGTCATTTACATCAGAGAGGTCGCCATATGAGAGACACACATTAAACTCAATCCGCCGCAAATAGGCATTCAGACCATTGATGATGCTCTGGTCCCGGAACTCAGGGCTGTACTCCTGGTACAGTTCCTCCCCATTGGACTTGCTAAGGTTCAGACCACGATACAGCCTCTTGTTAAGTTTAGGCAGCACATACTTGGCCTTTCTCTTGTTGTCCAGTACTGGTACCGCCTGCAGGGCTGTGGCGTCCACATGTACAGCGCGCTCCCCACTCTCAAACTCCCAGTCAAGCCGCCCGAACTGAACATCTGTCTTTTTGATCATGTTAATCGCAGAATCAAAAACCGATACCCCGCAGGCAGAGTTATCAATCTCATTCTTGATAGGGTTTCGGTAATATCCGAAATCAGGCCTCTCAACCCCTTGGTACATCACATCCTCTGGGAGCGCCGCCCACTCATCCACGACAGACAGCTCAACAGGGCTTCCTATACTGCTTGGATTAGATGTGTGGTATGCCTTGTTTTGGATCCGCAGTGTCTGGTCCTGATTCCACTCGTGGAACTCCAAGCGAAGATAGAAGTTATCCTCGCTAATCCGTTTCACCTGGATGAATACCACACTGGTGAGGCGACCACGGGCATCAAAAGATAGCGGCACGAAGCGGTCAGCTGTGACATACTCAACCACACTACCGCCCAAGGGCTTGATGCAGAAAGAGCCATATGCAATCCCCGCCTGCAGGTTCTCATTCAGATCCCGTATTGCCATCTGGTATACCCGATCCATCTGGTCGATTGAGATGCTGGACTCCATCTCATTCAGGCAGACATTGGCAAATTCCCGGCAGATACCCTGCTCAATCTGGAGGGAATCCACCTGGTCATCCACCCAGGGCGAATGACCCCGGTACATAGCCCCCCACAGTTCAATCCTCTCTATCATCCGTTGCGATATCGCAACATCTTGCCCTATCACCTGTTTCAGTGTCTTTGCTGGGAACATCTTTCTTATCACCCCTCTTATTGCATTCAGTATCTTTCCAAACAATCTATCTCACCTGCCTTTACTGGCCTTTCTTCTTCCAGATCCGGTTTGTGGCGTACCTGGTAGCATCGATACAGTGATCGTCCCCATCAGGATATCCGCTGATGACATTACCTTCCTTGTCTCGCTCGTATTCATAATCCATGAACTCCTGAGCCGCGATTGGACACCGTACATTGTCAATCACAATCTCTTTCAGGGACTGAAGCCACTTAAATGAATACTCCCGGCTTCCTGGTCCTTTCTCGGCTCCGCGTGCAAGCAAGCCATATGCTCGATAATCGCCCACAGATTTCTCCTCTGCACTGTCGCATGTAATCAGGTCATTACCGGTGATGCCCAGTTCTATCAATTTATCCGCCGTCTGCCGGTTGCTCTGCTTATTGCAGGTATACTCCTGCCAGATATAAAGTGTATGCCGTGCCGGATCGTAATTCGTCCGCACAAATGCATATAAATCCGGGTACCAGCCCCAGTCAACACCGTTCAAGATGTGGTCAAATTGTGCTATCTCGTCATCCGTTATTTCACAGATCGTCACATTATCAAATACACTGCCACCGCTACCATTGGCAACACCCATGTACTCATTCTCGTAGGCATCCGGGTTGGTTTCCTTCAGGAACTCCGCATCATCCAAGAAGGGCTTGCCGAGCCACTTTGGCGGTACCTGTAGATAATTGCTCTCTGTCACCAGTCTGGAAGCCTTGGGCACCTTAATGTACTTATTAGCCCAGTTGCTGGCAGTCTTCGGCGGATTGAATGATTTGAAGATATAAGCCACATCACCGCCACGGATAACGGACTGCTCAATCTTACGGACTGATTCCGGTCCTACGAACTGGTCAAGCTCCTCCAGCCATAGGATACCGATGTATCCAAATGGCACCTTGATGGACTTGACCTTACCTGGGTCATCCGCACCGCGAAAATAGATCTTCTGGCCAGTGCTGATTCGGGTAATCTCCATGGGGCTGACGGTTGCATGGAATTCTTCTGACAGCTCCAGGGCTTCAATCGCCCACAGAATCTGCTGGTATACAGAACCGCGCATCGTGTCCGCAACCTGACGCATAACGACCGCGTGCATCTGGTCATTGTTCATGATGAGATCAATAATCTGTAAGCTGATAAAGGATGATTTCGTGGAACCGCGTCCACCTGGGAAAACATACTCGGTATGTCCATGTTCCTGTATATCAAAAACAACCGGAGCAAATACCGGAGCCACCATGTTGGATGGTATGCCCGTGTATTTGACCGGTTGGTCGTTTTCTGTATTCGGTTGTAATGCATTAGCCTGGGATTTCAGGTGGACTATCTTTGCCAGCTGCTCCTCGATATCCAGATCAGACTTAAGCGTCTGCCCCAGGGTATCACGTATTGCCTCGTAAGCCCTAACGTTCCCAGCCAGTGCTTTCTTGATGACGGCAGCATTCACGGCACTTTCCAGGGTGCTGTCAAGACCCAGGGCTTCCAGGACCGGAGTCCATTCCGGGCTGTCAATCTCCGCCGTCAGGAGCATGTTCAACGTCTTCCGGAAATCTGCTTTCCGTCTTCTTGCTTCTCCTGATGCTTTTCCTCCAGCAATAGCAATTGCTCGCTGTTCTTCCGCTGTTCGTTCATGAAATCCATGTCCGTTTAGGTTTTCATTGTTTGCCATCACCTCACCTTCCTATCTGGCTATAATATTTCTGCAAGTAAAAGGCACCCGACTGCTCGGATGCCCCTGTATCACTGCTTATTCTGCTCCTCAATGAACGCCGTCATCATTTTTGTGAGCTGTGATGCCTGACTCACACCAGCTTTGTCGCAAGCCTCTGCGAACTGGTCAACCAGATCTCGCTTAAGCTTATAGGACTTACTTAAAAATCCCACTTTCTTTTCGTACTTCTTTGTCGCAACCGTTTGCGGCTTCGGGTCTCCTACTGGCATCGATCATCCCTCCACTTGCAGTATAAAGCAATACACAGCTTGGCAACCGCCAGGGTGATAAAGAAGATACCAAGGAACTTTAAAATCTCTGACATATTGATTTTTTACAGATGAGTGTGCTATACTATCTTCAAGAGAAGGGCTTGCGCCCCTCTCCGCTACTCCAGTAGCTTTGATACAATCAGTAGGATGATTCCTACTACTAAGTCCGTTAGCATTCCGACCAGCCAAGTCTTGAATTTGCTATCGGGCTTTTTCTTTCGGCTCTCGCCCCTCATCTGTATCTCACCTCCTTATGTATATATTATAGCATATGGTGCACCGTATGTCAATGGTTTTTCTCTCATTTATGCAAATATTTTTATACAGAGATATAGAAAAAGAGGCAGCGCGGTGGGCGTCGCCTCTTTTTCGTTTTGAGTATGAAAAAAAGCCACTGGTGGGTGACTCCTCAAAGGTCTTGAATATTTGCTCGCATCATCTCCATGAGCTTGCTCTGTAAATCATATTCAGCATCAATCTTTTCTTGTATTAAGCTTGTCAGTGGTTCTTCGACCTCTTTTTGTAATTTCCTATAACTCTCCTGTATCTTCATGCTTTCATTCATTAAATCCATTATTATCTCCATCATTTATCCTCCTGTCTTTATTATACACCAAACTTCAACCCAAAAACAAAGAGGATAAAAGAAAAAGATACCGTGGTGCATTCTTCATCTTGTTGATAGCATGACCAAAGCATCTACAAGCGCAGCATCCGGAATCGAACCGAAACCCAGGGCGCGACCCTGTCCATCTGCCATTGATGGTATGCTCCGCAATCAGCAACCGGACTGTGACATCCGGCTGCCGTAGGGTATATGTTCAACTTGGGAGGATACGGAAGCACTTTTCAGTACTTCCAGTCTATACTATAACATTTCCAAAACGAAAAATGCGAAAAATACGAAATAATTTATGACACTTTCATAAAATTTGCAAATTCCATCCTCACGCCGTCCGCTGTGGCTTTTCGTCCGATGCGAACCGCCACTTCACCCCATGATAGTCCCTCGAAGAACTTAAACCGGATAATCCTCTGCATCCTCTGCGGCACCGTGTTCAGCCACGCCTCCACCTGCACCTTAATCTCCTCTGCCCGTGCCTTGCGCTCCTCCAGAATCCGCTCATAAGCCTCCAGTGCACCCGGATCGCTCACGACAGAATATGCCATCCCCTGGATCTTGAAGCTCTGCGCCGCATAGGGAAAATCATGCATTGACCCATGCACCCGATCCTGCAGGATGGTCTTGCGCTGCTTCTTGACCCGCCGGATATCTGCCTCCGTCTCCTTGATCAGCTCGCATGCGTCTATGTACTGTTCAAGTATTGCCTTGTCCACCGGTATCCCTCCCCTCTGTCATTATCTCCGCCGTTTCACATCCGCCGGATACCTCCGCAGCTCCCAATCCGGGCACAGCTCCGTGAAGCAGTACGCCGGCATCCGTGCGCTCCAGGTCTTCGGCGGCGGCTCCCGCAGCATCATCTCCACCTTCGCAGCCATCGCCTGCTGTTTCTGCAGCACTTCCGCGTGTTGTTTCTTTTGCTTCCTCAATGCGTCTCCTTTCTTCGCTACGAAACTTTCAGTTTCCAGAACTAACGCAAATCCATCTTCTTGCTCATAAATTCGCCGTACAGTCCCAGCATGGTATTCCAATCAATGTCACCGTGGTTATGTGCCACCATCAGTGCTCCCCATAGCATTGCGCTCTGAATCTCTACCGGCTTCTTCTCACCATCGCCATACAACCAGTTTTCAACCTTGAAATACGCTTTCATGACCTTTTCCGATGTTGTCGGAAACAAGTTAATCGCATCCTCCAACGCTGGTGTCACGTCAACAGATATGTCCCCACGTAATTTTTCTAACAACGCATCCGCATCAATCAATCTCATTTCGTTTCTCCTTGAAATCTTAATTTATAACCCGAATTTGCTCTCATGTGCCGTAAAGAAAAACTTCTTCCCGCAACGACAACATGTTTCTGTTATTGTAATCTCATGTGTATCTGAATTGTAATTCCTCTCCATCTCACCGTCTCTAAAACGATGATGAGTAAGTATTCCACATAAGAATTGTTTTATTTTAGTCATGTTCTTTTTCCTTTAAATCTTAATTCTGTTTCTGAATCCACTCTTTGTACCGCTCTACATCATGTGTAATTGCATTAAGCGCAGGAAGGATCTCTTTTAAAACTGCTGCATCTTTCTCACGGTACATCTTCAATCTTTTTTCGATCAACATTTCAACATCTGTCTCAATATCCATCTCATAATCCAGCGCGTCATCATGCAACTGCTCATAATTTTTCATATACACCTCCAAATCCTAATTTTCACGTTGCTGACTGAAGCGTAGGGTTATCTGCGTACTGCCCGGCATCAGCTCCAGCTTCCTGTATGATTGCGCCACGTACTCTACGTCCAAAATCCTCACAAGCCTGAACATATCCTTTATAGTAAGCCTGCTCTTTATTTAACCTTATCGATGCTTCACGTTCTAACTGATCCGTAATCTCATGCGTTTTTTCAATCATTTTTTGATTATTCATGCTAAACCTCCTCTTCAATAATTTGCCTTATCACGTATCCGCTTAAGGTTCATATTAAACAGATCTGCCGCATACAGATTTAAGCCGACATACAGCCGTGATAATTCTTTTTCATCGTCCGTCACGCACATCCGATTTTTACAACCTTCAAGCATATCCGCCTTGTTATAAATCCGATTCCTCATATTATTGTCCATCCTGCCTCCCCTTTCTCGCCTTGTCGATGTAATACCACACCATCTTTTCGCTCATCTTCATTTCCTCCGCGATCGCCTTATTCGTCCACCCAGCATTATGCAGCGCCAGGATCTTCCCCGTGTCTACCGGCTTCCGTTTGCCACCGGGACCCACACGCTTGCTGGGCGGTTCCGCGGTGCCTCCGGCAGTTCCTGCAGCTGCTCCATCAGCGTTGGGGGGGCTGTCTGCAGTGCGTCAACCAGTTCCGATGATCTCATTGCGGGCTCCGACCGGAAGAACATCACATCCCCCAGTATGTTCTGCAGGGTATCCGGCTCCATGCACGCCCATCCATTTCCCGGTCCTGTCGGAACCAATACCTTGACTTCCTGCCCGGCTATTGCCAGGCGGAATGCCTCGTTCATATCGACCTGTTTTACGAACATATCTTTACCCTCCTCTGATCTTAAGATTGCTCCGTTTCCTTGGTATACAATTCATGTGTTCCATTCAGCAGCAGTTCCTCGTCATCCTCAAAGGTCCAGCCATACCTCGCCAGGATACGGTAGCACTGCAGCATGAACTCTCCGCGGTTATCATTGTATTTGCCATTATAATCATACATATTTCCATTATTATCTATCTTGTAGTTAAGTACTGTCAGCATCTGATGCAGGAAAGAACAATCCCGAAATTTCTTGTTTGCATCCTCTATCTCCTCCGATGCACAGTTATAATCTTCCTTACCGGTGAAGAATTTTCTCATACTGGATTCGGATAGATACACTCCTCCGCTCTGCATCAAGGCCCGCCATACCGCCTCCCGGATCTCTGCCTCCTCTTTAACCGGCTCTATCTTGCCGGAAATGATGTTCGCGATAAAATCATGCCTGCGGGCATTCAGGGCCTTCATCCGGGCATCTATCTCTTTCTCCCGCTTTTTCTGTTCTTTACGGGCCTTCTCCCATTCTGTCTCCGGTTTTTTTGCGGCTTTCGTAATGACGCTGACTCTCCGGTAATATGGGAGGCAAAGGTAATATATCGTTCCCTCTTTCTTAGGCAGTTTGATTTGCTTCGGAACGCCCTTGTCAAGGTCGTAGTCTTTGATAACCTCCCATTTCCCGCTGTACCGCTCATTTTCAGCTGCAGCTGGTGCTTTCCTGATCCCTGCCTTTTCAAGCAGCTTTATGATCTGATCCTTTTTCTTGTCCCGCTCTGCATCGGCCGCCGCCTGCTGGGCCCTCCAGATCAGGTCCCTAGAGGAGGATGCTTCCTTCAGGATCTTATTCCTGGTCTTGATATCCTCCACCTGCTCAAGCGCATAGAGATCCTTTAGGCTCATCTGGAAGGATTCATCCTGCTCCTTCTTTTGCAGCTCCTTCTGGTCCAGTTTTGCAATGTTTAACCGGCGGCGGACCGTTGTCCTGCTGAACCCGGTCTTGTCCGCAATGGTCTCTTCCGTTTCGCCCAGGTCAAGCATCATCTGGAATCCCTGCGCCTGCTCATACACGGTAAGGTCGTTCCTCTGCATATTTTCTTCCAGCATCGTCCCGACCTGGTCCTTCTTGTCCATATCCTCCACGATGCGGCATGGCACCTTTTCCAGTCCGGCCTGTCTGGCTGCCGCGCACCGGCGGTGTCCAATGATCAATGTATAGCCATCCGGCATCCAGCGTTTATTCATGATCTTCCGTAATCCCTCACTGGGGTCCTGACTGAACTTTCCGCATATCTCATAGTACTCTTCATCCGTGATCCAATGCCCTGGAACAACAGTCAGGTTCTGCATCACGCCATTTTTTCGGATTGAATCTGCCAGCTCTTCTAAATCCCCCAGGTTCTTTCTTGGGTTATCCGGATGAGGATATATCTGATCAAGTCCGATATATACTATCTTTTGATTATCTTCCTTCATGGTCTTCTCCTGTCTTTCTTTCCATTTCTGCAGTGCATCTTCCCCAGTTGTGCACATATACGTTGCAGCATCACACTCCGGACAGCGCACATAGCTTCCTACGCCGCATACCACCAGTCTTGCCTTCCCTCCGCAGATACAAGGCAGATATCCCGCTATATTATTATCCAGCATGGAACCACCCCCTTTACCTGGTCTCCTCTTCCAGGAGCGAGAACGCCGCCAGCATCAGCCTGGCACACACCGTCGCCCCTTGATACTTTTTCATGATCTCACCAAAATCCTTCGTGGCTTCCTCCCACATCCCAGGCTCTGCTGGCTTCCCATGGTATTTCAGATAAAACAGCCAGGAATCGCTCCAAGCCCCCTGTGCCAGTTTTTTCTGGTCTTCCATCCGGCTCATAATTCACACCCCGCTTTCCGGTAATGCGCCCTCCGGCGCTTCCACTGGTTCTCACAGAACGCGATGCTGTCCACATAGTCATAGCACACCGCATCCGCCTTGCCGTCCGCCACCCTGGCGATCCGCCCGATGCTCTGGGTCACCACCGCGTAATCCTTCTTCGGCATCGTCATATATAACCGGTCAAGCCGCGGGATGTCCAGCCCCTCCTTTGCAAGGGAGTAACTGGCAAACAGATAATGCTTCCGGCCAGCCCGTATATCCTCAATGGCACGGATCCGCTCAGCCCGCGCCCGCTTGCTGGTCATGCTGCCATCGATCATTGCCGCCTGTCCCTGCAGGCGTTCCGGCAGTGCTGCTTTGAGCGCCCTTAAATGCTCCAGGCGGTCAGACAGGATCAGGTTGTAATGATCACTGTTCTGGATCAGGTCACCTACAATCACCACGCACCGCTCTGTGCTTCCTGTCAGGTACTCGATCAGTTTGCTGTAATCCATCGTCCCGTCGGTATCCAGGCACTCACGGCTGGTCGTGGTCCCTGTTTCCCGCCGTAATATCCTCACCTGCATGGTCTTTTCCGCCACCGCCTCATCCGGCACCTGGTAAGCCACCGTCCCCAGGACGGCAAAGGTACTCTTGATCATGCCATCCGACCGGTGCACCGTGGCACTCAGACCATACTTATACCGGGCCGCCAGACTGTTCATGACCCTGTAAAACATGGTCACTTGGTTCGGCGTCCCAGCCAGCCGGTGGCACTCATCCACGATGACCACATCCCATGTGTCCCGGTATTTTGCCAGGTCCAGCTTGCAGAGCGTCTGTACCGTGGCAAAGGTCATGTGGCTGCCGATATCAACTTTACCGGCTGTAATGGTCCCCAGTGATGTCCGCGGGAAGTACTGCGCCGCACGGCTAAGCGACTGGGTAAGCAGGTCCTGGGTGTGTGTGACCCACAGCGTCTTCCTGGACAGCCTGGCCGCCAGTGCGATCCCCATCTGGGTCTTGCCTGATCCGCAGGGGCTTTGCAGTATCCCGCAGTTCTGCTTTGCCATCTCCCGGACTGCCGGCTCCTGGTAATCATACAGCGGGACATTCCCTGGATACTCCAGGATCCCGTTATCTGCCAGATCTACCTCAACCGTATCACTTGGCGCCATGAACTGCCGTATCTGCCTCCCGACTCCCACCGGCAGCACCAGGTCGCTGCCATCCACCCAGTAGAGCCATAAGTACTGTGGCGTGTTTCCCAGCCACATTCCCCTGCGCGCCCGGTTGGCGTATTCCGGATTTGGGATGATCAGGTTCTCACTGCACCAGTCATACAGTTCCTTTGGCGCATCCTTTACCCGGATCTCACTGCCGATCTGTATCTTCATCCACATGCTCCATTTTTTGCCAGCTCGCGGAAAATGTCCAGGTCATCCAGCCAGCTCTGCAGGCTGCGTCCGTACCGGGAGATGTTCTCCTTTCCAATCTGGTTCACTCCGCTGTCCTTCAGTTCCTTTAAAACCTCAAAATCTATCAGGTATATCCCCGTTTCCGGGAATCGGATCGCGAACATCCCGCGCCTGTTCCCGGTCAGCTGGAACAGCTTCATGGCATTGTACTGGTTCTCCTCCATCCGGCTGAGCGGGAATTTACTGCCCTGGCAGTCCTTACAGTCAAAAAGGTAGGCACAGCCATCCCTGGCCGCGATCACATCGCATGGCTGGCCGTTTTTATTGTCCTGGAAGATATGTACCCAGAACCAGTGCTTCGCCAGCAGCTCCGCAAATTCTCTCTCAAACTTTGTTCCTGTTGATTTATTGCTCATCTTTATCTCCTTGTTCCATGATGGCTGCTATCTGGTCCAATACCTTCAGGTCTGATGCCGTCAGCCTATTCATTGCTGCGATAACCATTTTTAAGGCATACAAAAACTCAACCACCCTTATAAATCCTTTACTTCCCATATGTCTTACCTCTTTTCCAAAATGTCTTACGCGAATCTTACCTCGAAAACCCCCGCAACCCTTGCAAATACGTGGGGTCTTACTGTCTTACCAAATCCCCGCGTATATACACCAACATTTTAAGAGAAAAAAAGCACATATATCGTTAAATATTCTACAAACTTTTTTCCTCGCGCTACGATATATATAAAACAGGTAAGACCAGTAAGACAGGTAAGACTTTATTAAAAAAGCCTTATTTTATGCGGGCTCTAGGGTCTTACCAAGGTCTTACCTTTTGTCAAAAGTCTTACCTTTTTCATTCAAAAGGCAGCGTTTCCTGCCCATCCATGACCATAAACCCATCTTTGTCCGTACTGTCATCGTCCTGAGGAAGCAAGAATTTAACATAACTGGACTTAATACCATACACTTTTGTCTGGTGTACCATTTTCCCCTGCGAGTTCCGCATCAGATACCCTTTCTCCGCCCATTTCTTGCTTACGGCCGTATAGTCGAACCGGTTCTGCTCCAGGTACCCAAGCAGCACATCCCGGTTGATGATCAGCACTTCGCCGTCAATTTTTCCCCACACCTCGCCTTTGTTTGGTGAATTGTCTGCTTTCGGGTCCTCGAAACGCACTGGATTCTTCGCAGCCCAGTTGAGCACGGACTGGTAAGCACGCTCTGCGACATCAACCTCGTATGCGCTCTGGAGATACTTTTTTACATTCTGAACCGTCAATGGCTTATCATCCGCGAAAAAAAGCTGGCTTGCGATCTCATCCGCAAGCAGGATGCACGCCATCGCCATGGCCTGCTTGTCCGTCGTGTCCAGCCGGCAAAGTTCCTCAAAAATTTCCCGGTACCGCGCAGTCAGTTTTTCAGTCTCAGTCTCCTGCATGTATTCCACAAATCTCCTTCCGGCGAACCCATAGTTCTCCTGCACCACACTGCTTACATAATGACCGTCCTCTACCAGTGCACCGTCGATTGCGATCTCAATGACACGATTCTTGCTTCCGCCTCCGGAATTCGCTTTCGTGATCGGCTCCTCGCCTGTAAACAGGAAACTGTTCTTCCATGTCCTGGTCTCCTCGACGCCCCCATATGCCCTCGCACGGCCGCGGTCCACGCCCTCGGTTATCTGGTAGATCAGCTGGTCGAAGTTCCCCTGCCACTTATCCTTGATGGTCTGCAGCTCATCGCCGGCAAACGGGATGCTGCATAAAAATGCAGCGTTACGCATGATGGCATTCCGGGTCATGTTCATGGTCTTGACCAGCCCTCCCATCTTCGGGTTCCCCCAGATACTCATGGATACCATCAGCGCCACCGTCTTGCATGTTCCTGTCGTTCCCCAGACATGGAGCACAAACGGAAGGACTTTTAGCGGCTCCAGGAGCACCGAGGCGAAGCTGGCTGCCATCATCATCCGCAGCGGGATATTCCCCCGCAAATTGGCGCATAGGCTCCTCCAGGTTTCAAAGTTCCCCGCTTCTTTTACGTTCCGGAAGATCACTTCATAGTCCGAATCGCCCTCATACCGGATATCATCCGCATAGGGCGTAAAGGCACTCCCTACCCAGCCTAAGCGGTTGACAGACTTCTTTGGGTCCAGAATTGCCGGGTTCAGCCCGACGCAGTCAGATATGTAACGGACCATGTTCTTTGCATTGTCTGACGTAACCTCAATCCCAAACTGGCTGAGCGCGTCCACGATCTTGTTTGTATTCGCGCACACGCTGCGGTCAACCGTAATCTGCTGCCAGGATGCGGACTTGTAATAAGCAAGCGTGATACGTTCCTGCGCGGTATCCACGTTCTTCAGTATCTCTACCGGGAGGACTGGATGGCTACAGGCCTGGAACGGGACCGGCATGGCATTCTTGTCATACCGTATGGTCCGCACACCCAGGTCATTGGCCGTCCATTCCCCGCACACGAGCTCCAGTGGCTGCCCAGTAAACTTCGTCTTATTCCCTGTCTGTTTCTGGCGCTGGGAATAGTCAAGCACGAAGGACTTGTATAGGTTATTAAATTCTGTTACCCGTTTCAGCCTTCTGGCTTCAGACCTTAACGATTCAATGTACTGCGTACGTTCTATGTTGTCATCAATCTCAAAAATCTGGTAGAATACCTCATCTGGAAATGGTTCCGTCGGCTTCAACGCGGATATACCAGCCAGCAATTCGTCCTTCGACCTTTCCAATCTCCATCACCGCCTTCCTGTCTGCATATAGTTCCTCCGGGCACTGCTCCAGACAGTCAAGCAGGTATTCCACATAGGTCAGGTTTCCAATCCCCTCCCAGAAATGCTCATTTCGCTCGCGTATCGCCTCGCAGAGCAGCCCCCGATATGCCGTCAGGTATATCTTCGACCGCCTCACAAACCGGTCAAGCTCCCGCCGGCGTCTCCGGCACTTCTCTGCCTCGCGTTTCTCCCGGTATGTTTCCGGAGCCTGGACCGGAACACCGAACGCCCCGGCCAGTTCCTTTGCTGCCTCATAGTTGCCTATGTCCCGGTACCGCGCCACGAACTTGATCTGGTCGCCCCCAGAGCCGCAGGAAAAACAGTAATATCCTTTCCCGTCTGGGTAGATTTTCATGCTTGGGCGCCGGTCCTGGTGGAACGGGCATAGACACTTCCCGTTCCGAACTTGCAGTCCGCAGTACTCCACGGCCTGCTGCATACTCACGGACTCCTTCACTTTCCGGCAGAGCTCCGGGTCATAATCTTTTCGCATCAGCAGAACCTCACACCTCCAAGCAGCCCTTCCATAGAGAACATCCATCCGTTATCCCCGATGTCATCCGCACAATGGATCCCACCGGGCAGGACTTCCAGGTCCTCATCATCAATCCGTCTCAGGTCGAATTCTTCCGGATCTGGAAGCCTCCGGCCGATCAATCCAGAACTGTAAGCCGGGATTGTAAGCCCCCGGCTTACAGGAAAGGGATGGCATCATCCTCAACCCCGTCCGGGATATTCATGAATCCATCACCCACCGATGACGGCATCACTGCCTGCGCTGGGGACTGCCTTCCCACCGGCGCGTCCGGAAGCATTTCGTCTTCCGGTATCTCTGCCTCAGCCAGCCCGGCCACGCTACGGATCCGGAACAGTTCAGTAACGGTTGGGCGGCTACCATTCTCAGCTTCATACTGACGGCGCCGGAAGATGCCCCCGAATTTCTTCCCCTGCAATGTCTTTTCATTGTTTTCCTTATCCCACTGAAACGTGAAATTGTTTGACCGCTCGATGGCTGTGATTACGCCTTTAAACCATGACAGCCCCCGGCCATCCATATTCTGCCTGAACACGCCGCGCCATTTCGCATCGGCGCTCTGTGCTTTGTCTGCCTCGAACATCTTCTGGTAGAAGTCTTTATGTTCACCTTCTGCGATGTCATAAAGAATAATGAACTGCGGGTTCCCATTTTTACTCTCCTTTGTAGCTACCTGCTTGATGACACATACATATTTACCCTTCGGCAATTGCTGGAACTCACCGGTAAATGCCGGCGCCTCGTCGTATCCCTGCGGTTTCTTAATCATGGTTCTTGTCCTCCTTTTTCTTCCATCCATAAAATTCACGGATGGAATCGTCTACTAATTTCAGATTATTTTCAATCTCCGGTCCATCAAACATCTCTTCTGGGGTTTTGGTGATATCAGAGCCATCAGTAACCGTCCGGAAGAAATGGTTCCCGTTTTCACTCATGCAGCGTATACAGATTGTGACCATCCCTTCCAGGCATACTTTCCTGTCCAGCTGCTTCCCAATCGTCCTAAGCCGCGAAACCCCATAATCATCCGTATCCTCATGGAAAATGATATACACTATTTTTTCCGGGTCCTCTACCTCGGTCTTGACCCTTTTTACCAGCCAATACATAGCATCCGCAATATCGTCGTACATTTCAAATGAAGCGTTCCCTTTTTTATTCCGGTGGTTCGCCATGAAATGATGTGTCATGATATACCCGGCATCATCGATCACGAATACTTTTTCTGGGTTTTGGTTGATTGTTGCTATAATCTTCCCAACATCGTCACTGCTCCCAGTCTTCTTGAAGCGCTTGCGGAATGGAAGTTCCTTCATCTCTGTGTTCAGCAGGACAATCTCATCTTCATCAAAAAATTTTAGGCTCCGGGATTTCCCGCTCCCGGATTTCCCATAGATCAATACTGGCAATCCCATGGTGTCCTCCTCTAATATGGCAGCTGCTCGTCTGCCGTTTCCTCCGTCGCATCAGCATCATCCCCGTCTGACTCACCGGATTCCGCTTCCATGGCTTCTTTCTCCAGCCAGTCATCCTCAAAGAAGCTGATGCCCCTCATGTGCGGGAACAGGACTTCCAACGCACGGTGCCCTGGAGATTCTGTATGTACCCAGTAGATGGTTGATTCGTTCTTGTAATACACCACCTGGCCATTCAGGATGCACGGCCTGCCCGGCATCGACTCCGATGACTGGTCAAGCTCACTGGACGAGATCGCTGCCGTGGTAAGGCCCCGCAGCGCAACAATGAACCTGAGGTCGCTCTTGCGCTGGTAAACCACGTACTCGTGTGGCCACGCTACCAGGTACATGGGGGCAATCGCCCCAAAGTCCTTTGCCTCCTTCCACAGCTCATACGGGTCCGGGTAGTCCAATACCCGCTCCTGCTTCAGCTCCTTGTCTGGCTCAATTGTATACATGTAGCACTCATATGGCTCCGGCAGGTCGCCGATCAGCTCCATGATGGCTGCCTTGAACTTGTTTGTGGCAAAAGCGTGCTCCACATACACGCCCCAGTTATCAGAATACACCAGGTAACGGCCGTCAATGTTTCCCACGATCAGCCCATGCCGCTTAAGGCTGGACTTCATGATCTTCTTCATTTCCCCTGTCTTCAAGAACATCTTCACTGTCTCCTCTCTTATTCCTCTCAATGCTTTCTTCCATCCCATGCCGCACCAGTGCCAGCACCATGTCCATCTCTTCAAAAGACAGGTGCCATGCGCCCGTTACCATGATCTTAACGATACGGGCTGCCACATCCATCAGCACCTGCATACGGAACGGAGTGATCTCCTGCCGCCCCATCACCGGATACCCAGGTGCACGCCGCGCGGCTCCAGGTGTGCCCAGTCAACCTGCTTCTCTGCCAGCAGCGCACGCACTGCATCATTGTCGACAGCCGGGGGCTGTGGGATGAGAAACTTGCCTGGGATGTCTTCAATGCCCCCATCAATGACCAAGGGCTCCTTTCCACCGTTCTTCTGGATAGAGAAGGAGAACAGCGCAGTCTTGAACTTCTCCTTGCCGATCGCCTGCATGTTCGCCATCAGGTTCTCTTTCAGCCACTTCTGGCGGGCTTCCAGGCTCTGGCGGCGTGCCTGCAGGCGTCTCTCCTCTGCTTGCAGCACCTCAATGTCCGCCTTCATGCCAAAAATGATCTTGGCGTACCCATCAGCCTTGTCCTCGATCTCGCCCCAGATAGCTTCCATGGTGTCCCGGACCGTCTGCTCGTCCACTTCTGGGTCGTACATCATATCCAATAAAACCTCATACTGCTCAGTTAAGTCATGTAATCTCAAATTCATCTTGCAATCCTCCTCAAATCCCCCTATAATGGGGGTGTAAATGGTTTTTGTATTACCTTGATCCCCCGGCTGTTCCCGCAGCTGGGGTTTCTGCTTTTATCGCCCTCATCTCCTGTATCCCATCCAGCAGCTTTTTCTGGTCTTTGGCATCCAGCCATAGCCCCTTGTCTTTGACCGCGCCCGGATACCATCCGTCTGCACATATCTCTATCTCCACCACGCAGATATGCCCAGAGAAATTAAAAAATACTGTCGGTAAATTCCCTGTGATTTCCTGCTTACGTCGCTCCAATCCGTTGATATCCAGCGCCAGGTCAAGCAGCTGGTGCACCATCTTACGCTTACGCTTTTCAGCTTTCTTTTTCAGCCTGTCTTTCATCCTTGCCATCCTCCTTCCTCTCATAATCCCTGCACGGATACATCCAGCTCCGCCATGGCGGGAATAATTTTAGATGTAATCTTCGAAGTCTTGGAATTCTTCCTGTTCGCATGGGGCTTTTCCGATTTGATTCCAGTTATCAAAATGGCATCTTGGGTGATCATCATTCTCATCCTGCCAGTAATAACCGCAATTATCCGAGCATCTCATAGTCCTCCTCCTTTCTCTCCTGATAATCCCTGCACGGGTACATCCGGCTCCGCTCCAGGCACCGGCTGCCGTAACGGCATGTCCGGCATGTTGCTGCGCCCATCGCCTACACCGCCTTTACAATATTGACTAACAGCCAGATCACCGCGCCCTGCGTGCACATCCCCAGCAGCCAGTAGACGAACACGATGCCCTCAAACCGGTCGCAGATGTCTGCCAGCGTAGGCTTATGCTCCGCAGGCTCCGGCTCCTGCCGCGGTCGGCTCTGCACCGGTATGTATTTCAGTTCACACATTGTCGTTCACCTCCTCTCCCTGAAATCTCCACTAATCCGTCACCATCTGGAAGCTTTGACTGTCCATCATATATGTAGATCATGATTCCCATATTCCAAAGTTCCTCCAGTGTAAATGTCTCCGGTCTGTCCATCCTGTTTCGTAAAGTGTCTACAGAGAAACGGCACTTCGCGGCCACTTGCTTGTTATCCCAACCGTTAAGTTCACGCTTACTTGCAACACAAGCCCGTACAAGCCTCCTGCGTTCCTCAATTTCAGATGGTTTTGTTTTTGCCACTCCTTCACTCTCCTTTCTGCTCTGGTAATCTTTTCCTCCATGTGATACAATCTCTTTATCGCACAAAGGGGGGAATAACTATTGAAACAACTATCGCCCAATCAATTAAAAATGCTTAAAAAAATAAAAAGGTTAGGAGATTTAAACTGCTCTCACCTCTCAGAACAAGAACTGGCTGTTATAAAATTTCTTCGTTCTGAAGGTCTCCTTGATGCTAAAACAAAGGATGGATTTTTCCCTTTTGGCTCAGGACAAGTTTCCAAAATCGAGATTCAACTTATTTCCGTAAAAATTTCCGAGAATGGAAAAGCTTATTTATCTGAATTAAAAGCAGATAAAATACATTGGCTGGTCCCTATAATCATCTCCATCTTCGCTGCTATCGGAGCATATCGACAAGAATTGGCTCTGCTACTACAAGCAATAGAACAATTATTGAAATAATCAGCGGAGCATTTGGATAGCGAAGTCTAAGACACAAACGATATCCAGGATGCTCCTTCTTAAAATTTTTTCTCTGTAATGCAGTCAATGGTTTTTCTACTGAAATTACAGTTTCTCTCCGCATTTTTACCTCACCTCCTTTCCTCGCTTTCCCATTGACACCTACGTTCGATAATGATATATTAGTTTTATCGAACAGACGTTTGTTTTATTCCATATTGTCTTTTTGAAAAAGTGTTGATAATGGAATATTGGGGAAAAATGTTTTCTGAATTACATCAGCTTCCTCAATTGAAAAAGAACCACCTTTATTCAATTTGTAAGAAACGCTATTCCGATGGATTCCTAATGTTGTTGCGATTGCCTCAATAGTGATATCATATCGTCCCATTTCCGCTTTCAAATTTGAGTATGGCATTTACTTTCACCCCCTTCTATATACGCATTTGCGTTGAGTCATGTTTAAATGATATACTCATTCGAGCATATTGTCAACAGTTTTTTACTCATTTGCCAATTTTTTTATTTACTTATATACTCAAATATGCTAGTATTATATATAAGTGAGGTGAAAAGAAATGGGAATTGGCAAAAAACTGGATACTATTATGAAGGAGCAAGGAACAAATGCTAATGAACTCGCACAAAAAATAGGTGTCGCACCGACTACAATATACTCAATGATAAGGCGAGATAGCAAAAAAGCAGATATTGAGGTTCTTATTAGAATTTCAAAAGAACTTGGTGTAGAACCAGAATATTTTTGTGATGACTCTATTCCACTTAAAGAACCTACTTATGAGGATACAAAGAGGTTAATCGCAAGAAATGGTAAAAACATGACGACTGAGCAAAAAATGGAATTAATCAAACTTTTGTCCGAAATAAATTAAGGAATGTAATTATAACTATGCTTCATTCAATTACTCATTGCGTTTTGATGGAAAAGATTGTCAAGATATATATTGAATGTAATATACAAACTTTTCCTATTGACCACACATCGGTTATTGGCCACTATGGATTTAAGATATACTCTTATAGTGAATTGCAGCAATTAAACAAGCGTATTTATGAATTGGCAATTGCATATTCAAAAGACTCATTCACATTTGCAAATATAATAGCCTATAATGAACAGCAATCAAATTCAAGAGTTCTATTTTCGCTTATGCATGAGTTTGGACACAACATATTAGGTCATGAAGAAGATACTAAGGAAAACGAAGATGATGCTGATGAATTCGCCAGCCACTTCCTTGCTCCCCGCATTCTCATACATAAGTATGGCTATCGGGACGCGGATCGGATTCATGATACATTCGGGCTGTCGTATGCAGCCTCGAACCGTGCTTTGGCTTCATACAAAGAATGGTTTCGTGAGATTTCACACAGTGTGCCACGGGAGCCATCACAACCGGAACTGCAATTGGAACAGATATTCTTCCCACGGGGGAAAATTGCACAACATATACCGAATAACAATGACTATGAAGCCATCTATGACCCTGTGGACAAATACCTGTATATTTTACGGATTTTGAAATCAGGATTGCCTTTACCTGCGGAGTATAGAAGTACTGTGGAACGCTATCGCAGGATGGGAGTACGATTAAAATAGCCACTGGCTCTTTTAATAAAATACTAAGAAAAGAGGAATGGGTATGGGAAAGTATCTACAAAGCACTATAACAACAAAGGAAAGTATTGTTTGTGAAGGAAAGCAACACTGGATAGCACTGTTGCCTCGCGGAATCATTGCTGCACTTTTCTTCCTGTCAGGTCTCAGTGATTTTAGCGCAATGATTGGATGTATTTTTATCATACTTTTACTTATGACCGGTCCATTAATTCGCTTTTTGACTACTGAGCTAGGGTTTACAAACAAACGACTTATTGGAAAAATGGGATTGATTAATACGAAATCCCTTGATTCTCCTCTGAATAAAATCAATAATATCTCCACCAGCAGCGGTCTCTTTGGAAAAATTTTAGGGTATGGAAATATTAGTATTACTACATCATCTGGTTCTTATATGTACAAAGGTGTTGCTAGCCCAGAGGCTTTTAAGACAGCCCTCATGAAACAAATAGATCAATTTGACGAGGATAGGATTAAAAAACAAGCTTCAGAAATGGCAAATGCAATGAGGGCTAATCAATAATATATAACAAAAACCGCCCCTGGCGCCAACCAGGAACGGCTTTCACATAGATACTATTGCCGGAATGCACCGGGATATAATATCGCCTTCAACATCTTTATTATATCATCCCTGGTACACCCGGTCAATGGGTGTATTTTTTATACCAAAAATCATTGCGATATCGCAACAGAAAGGATGATATTATGCCAACAGCAAAGAAACTTCCATCCGGATCATGGCGCTGCCAGGTATTCAGCCATTACGAATACTTGACTGCCCCCGATGGCAGCATTAAGAAAAAACGAATCTATCAGTCATTTACCTGTGACGAAAAATCAGACAAAGGAAAACGCATATGCGAAAAAATGGCAGCAGCATGGGCGGTAGATAAAGAAAACCAAACTTCTGTATATAGCAAGACACTTGGAGAAGCCATGGATGAATACATTGAAAGCCGTTCTGCAGTCCTCTCACCATCTACGGTCAGGGAATATAAACGGATACGAAAATGCTCTTTGCAAGGGATTATGAACAAAAAGCTCCTATTGATCACACAGCAAATGATCCAGACCGAAATAAACAAAGAAGCTCTCAATCACTCGCCCAAGTCTGTAAAAAATGTTCATGGACTTTTGTCAATAGTGATGAAAACCTACAGGCCGGACTTTATGCTCCAGACGAAACTGCCGCAAAAGGTGCGACCGAAACTTTACGTCCCGTCTGATGATGATGTCAAAAAACTTATGGACGCAGTAAAAGATACTCCAATGGAACTGCCTGTCCTGCTGGCCGCTTTCGGTCCGATGCGGCGCGGAGAGATATGTGCCCTTGATTCAAATCACATAAATGGCAATATTGTGCATGTAGAGTTTTCAATGGCATTAAATGATAAAAATGAATGGGTGATAAAAAAACCAAAAAGCTATGCCGGAGAACGATATATACAGTTCCCTGACTTCGTGATTGATAAGTTAAAAGGGCGGAAAGGATTAGTCGCAGGGCTTCTGCCATTCCAAATATCGAACCATTTTGACCGGATTTTAAAAAAGGCGGGGCTTCCGCACTTCCGCTTCCATGACCTGCGGCATTATTCAGCCAGCATCCAACATGCGCTGGGGATATCAGATGCCTATATCATGCAGCGCGGAGGATGGGGAAACGACGGGATATTAAAAGAGGTTTACAGGCATGCTATGGAGGGACAGGCTGCGGAAATGAACAGGAAAGCAAATGAACATTTTGAAAATCTATGCAACACGAAATGCAACACGAATTAAAAAAAGTACCGCAAACACAGTACTTTTCACGTGCGGGTAACAGGACTTGAACCTGCACTCTCTCGAACCAGAACCTAAATCTGGCGCGTCTGCCAATTCCGCCATACCCGCAAATTATGGTAAAAAAAAATTCCCGAAGGAATCTAAAGGGTGGATAAAGGGATTCGAACCCTTGGCCTCCAGAGCCACAATCTGGCGCGCT
>JAPJQL010000036.1 GCA_030825115.1 Lachnospiraceae bacterium | reverse complement strand
AAGGCAACGGACTCTGACTCCGTCATTTCAAGGTTCGAATCCTTGTAGCCCAGTGGATAAAAAGCACTAAGTGTCTTGTGGAAACAGGCGTTAGTGCTTTTTTGTTGTCTTGTAAAAACTATAAATCCTGTACAGAAGAATGTTTTTATGATAAGATAAAGTATCGTGATCAAGCGAAATACAGAGTGAAAGAAGGAATGTTTATGGAATATCAGGATATGAATCAATATTACCAGCCGGCGGGAATTGCCGAAGAGTATGAGCCGGTCGGACGGTATACGGCGAAGACCTTTGGATGGATGTTTTTGGGGCTGCTTGTGACATTTGTGGTTGCCATGACTGGTTACATGACCGGCTATGTATGGTATCTGTTTACG
Organism: Lachnospiraceae bacterium; assembly: GCA_030825115.1. Taxonomy (GTDB): domain Bacteria; phylum Bacillota; class Clostridia; order Lachnospirales; family Lachnospiraceae; genus Brotaphodocola. The sequence goes on along the minus strand of JAPJQL010000036.1, from coordinate 34,464 downwards.
ACCCCGTACACGGTTTTTGCACTGGGAATCGTGGAACTGGGAGTCGTGCTGTTTTTATCCGCAAGGATCCATAAGATGTCAGTGGGGGCGGCGAGAGGCCTGTTCCTGTTTTATGCAGTGCTGAACGGAGTTGTATTTTCAGCCTTTTTCCTGATGTACAATCTCCCGATCCTGGTATTTGTATTTGGGGCAACGGCGTTATTTTTCGGTGTTATGGCAGTGATCGGCTATGTGATCCAGGCGGATTTGAGCAACCTGCGGAATTTCCTGATCGGTGGGCTGGTGTTTTTGCTGGTTTTCTGGATTGCGGCAAGCTTTATCAACCTGCAGCAGTTTGAGATGATTGCATGTACCGTGGGAATTTTTATCTTTTTGGTGTTTACGGCTTATGACACACAGAAGATCAAGTCCTATCATCAGGTTTATGCACATGATGCCCAGATGGCGAGAAAAGCTTCTGTCTTCTGTGCGCTTCAGCTGTATCTGGATTTTATCAATCTGTTTTTATACCTGCTCCGCGTACTGGGGAGAAGAAAATAAAGTTGGAAAAAGGGGGCTGTCCGAAAGGGCAGCTCTTTTGCCGTCTGATTTCCATAAGAGAGAAATAACACAAATTACCACTTGAATCAGAACATACGTTCTGATAAGATAAGAACAGAAGGGAGTGAGTGTTATGACGGCGATGAATATCCCGATTCAGCTGATATCGGCCTGCAGTACGAAGGGGGAGTTAACGCCTCTGTGGTTCCGGTATGAGAACGAAGAACATAGAATTGAGACGATACGGATTGAGAAGATTGTTTCCACGAAGGAAGAGCGCTACTGCGGTATGGACTATATCGGCTATGTATGCTGGACGGAACTGGAAGGACATCGTCATCTGGTAGAGCTGCGCTACCAGATCTCCTCCCACCGGTGGAAGCTGTTTCGCCTGTTGTCGTAGGTGGCGGCATGGAAGAGCAGATTTGGTATCATGTGGATGTGAATTCGGCATTTTTAAGCTGGACGGCGGCGTACCGGATTCACATCCTGGGGCAGGGGCAGGACATCCGGGAGATTCCGGCGGTGATCGGAGGCAGCGAGAAGGACCGCCACGGGATCGTACTGGCCAAGTCCATTCCGGCAAAGCGGTTTAGGATCAGGACCGGGGAGACTCTTTCGGAAGCGAGGCACAAGTGTCCCGAACTTCTGATCCTTCCCCCGGATTATGGGCTGTATGTGCGCTGTTCCAGAGCGCTGGTTGGACTGCTTTCCAAATACAGCAGCCAGATACACCAGTACAGCATTGACGAAGCCTTTATGGAGATGGGAGGTTCGTCAGGACTTTTTGGGAATCCGGTAGTATTTGCCCGGCAGCTGGGGCAGGAGATAAAGGATACGCTGGGGTTTACGGTCAATATCGGCGTTTCCTCCAACAAGCTGCTGGCCAAGATGGCATCGGAGCTAAGAAAGCCGGATCAGGTTCATACACTGTTCCCGGAGGAGATTCCGGAGAAGATGTGGGGGCTGCCGGTTCAGGAACTGTTTATGGTGGGAAGGGCGACCGCAAAGAAGCTGGCGGCGCTGGGAGTCCATACCATTGGGGAACTGGCGGATATGCCGCCGGAGATTCTGCGCGCGCACTTGAAAAAACACGGAGAGGTGATATGGCAATATGCCAATGGGATAGATACATCACCTTTTTTACAGCCTTTAGAGGAAAATAAGGGGTATGGGAATTCCGTTACGGTCGCTTATGATGTGACGGATTTAAAGACGGCAAAGCAGGTGCTTTTGTCTCTGACGGAGACGGTCTGCGCCAGGATGAGAGCTGATGGGATGAAGGCGGGATGTGCCGGATTTTCTGTTACAAACTGTGACTTTCGAAGATTTTCCCATCAGGAGCTCTTGATATCGGCTACCGATACGACGGAGGAGCTTTACCGGGCGGTCTGCAGGCTTTTTGAAATAAAATGGGACGGCGCACCGATCCGTCAGCTGGGGGTCTTTGCCGGAAGAGTGAGCCACGATACGGCATATCAGTACAACATTTTTGATCTGGACCGGTATGACCGTTTTTCAAAACTGGATGCGGCAGTAGACCGGATACGGGGGCGGTACGGAGAAGACGCCGTGATGCGGGCCACATTTTTAAAAAGCCCCGTTTCTCATATGTCGGGAGGGATTGACAAGGTGAAACGGACGGGGATGACAAAGCCATGCTGACACAAGCGGGGCATAAACAATCGGAAACGTGGCAGAATGAAGAAGGAAAAGAAGCGTGAAAAGACGAGTGAAATGAGAAAAGGACAGAGTGGAGGATGGCCATGTGCGGACGATATTACATCGATGACGGGACGGCGGATGAGATAGAGGCGCTTTTGGAAGAATTGGACGGTACAAACCGGTTTTGGCGTATCACAGGAGACATCTGCCCGTCTAGCCATGCGGTTGTGCTTACCTATACCCCGCTTGGGATCGGCGTCGATCTCAAGCGCTGGGGATTTCGGGGCTGGGACGGCAAAGGGCTGGTTATCAATGCCCGGGCAGAGACAGCGATGGAGAAAGTGATGTTTCGGGAAAGTGTCCGGAGCCGCCGGTGTGTGGTCCCGGCATCCGGCTTTTATGAGTGGAACCGGGAAAAGGAGAAGTTTACCTTTGTTCTCCCGGAAAAAAGAACGATGTTTTTTGCGGGGGTCTATCGCCGCTTTCAGGAGGATGAGGAGGACCGGTATGTGATCCTGACAACCGGGGCGAACGCATCGATGGAGCCGGTCCATCCGCGTATGCCGTTGATCCTTGACCGAAAAGACGCGGAGCGGTGGCTGGCAGATGAACGCGGTGTGGAGCAGATTCTGGCGGGAGAGCCGGAGGCGCTCAGGCGGGAGGCGGAGTATGAGCAGATCAGGCTGCCATTTTTAGAATGATAAAAAAGTTAATGGACTGTTAGTAAATAACCATCGGCTATCAAGACCGTGTTAAGGATGCCCCGAGGTACTTCCATTTTCAAAAAGATTGATTACAATGGGATTTGAAAAGGAAAATGAGGAGGTATCGGATATGGAGATTCTGGGGATTTTGATCATGATAATATACGCTGTGGTTGGGGGGACCTCCACGCTCGTATTGGCGGTCGGGCTTCCGGCAGTCCTGTGTTGGAAATGTTACCGGAGGATACGGTATCATATTCCTATGACCAGGTAGAAAAACAAATAAAAAGAAAAAACAAGTTGACACGTTAATCAGACAGAGTTATGATAAGTGCAACCTGAAGAAAGAATGCGTTGATAAGGAAAAGTAACATCCAGAAGACTTTCAGAGAGCCGTGGTGAGGTGTGACACGGCAGCCTGATGGATGAGAAGATCACCTTAGAGCATTTCGGCTGAAGGAATCTGACGGCCTGTTCATGACAGCGCCGCCGGAATCTGCGTAAGCCGAAACGACCGGCATCCGTTATCGTGCCGTCCATTGATGCGATGGATCAAACCTTTATGAAGTACATCGCAGCGATGGAACTGAGCGGCCGGATTCCGGCAATTAGAGTGGTACCGCAGAGCTAACCCTTTGCCTCTAGACGAGAGGCAAGGGGTTTTTTCAATTTCATAGGATTCTTTCTTTCGGGAATCAGGTGGGAAATTACAGCAGGAGGAAGAGAAAATGAAGTTTTTGGAAAAAGTGAGTGATTTTGTCGGGAAGTATATGGCGGTGCTGGTGCTTGCGGTAGCGGCCCTCGCTCTGTTTGCGCCGTCATCGGTAAGCTTCATCAAGACCAGCTATGTGAATACACTGCTGGGCATCGTCATGTTTGGAATGGGACTTACGTTGAAAGCGTCTGATTTTAAAATCGTATTCAGCCATCCGAAGGATGTGGTATTTGGCTGTCTGGCGCAATTTACGATCATGCCTCTTTTGGCATTCTTTTTGACGAAGATTTTCAGGCTGTCACCGGAGCTGGCTGTCGGTGTGATTCTGGTGGGGACATGTCCGGGCGGCACGTCATCTAACGTGATGACCTATCTGGCAAAGGGCGATGTTGCGCTTTCGGTAGGCATGACCGGTGTATCTACGATCCTCGCACCGTTTCTGACGCCGGTGTTGACGTATCTGCTGGCGGGACAGACTGTGGATGTGAATATGATGAGCATGTTTTTGTCGATCGTCAAGGTGGTGATCATTCCGATTGCGCTGGGCTGTATCATCAATAAGCTGTTCTCTGATTTTACGCAGAAGCTGGTAAAAGTCCTTCCGCTGGTATCGGTCACTGCAATCGTGGCGATCGTGGCGGCGGTGGTATCTGCAAATGCCTCCAAGATCATGACCTGTGGGCTGCTGATCGTCGTGGTGGTAATGCTGCATAATGTATGCGGGTATGCGCTGGGCTTCTTTATCGGTAAGGCTCTGAAGCTGGAGACTGCAAAGTGCAAGGCGGTGGCGATCGAGGTCGGCATGCAGAATTCCGGCCTGGCAACTTCTCTGGCAGCCACTCATTTTGCCCAGTATCCGCTGGCAACCATCCCGGGAGCGGTGTTCAGCGTATGGCATAACATTTCCGGCGCTATTTTTGCAAACTTTATGGCAGGAAAAGAGTAAACGGGACAAAAAAAGGAAAAAAGAGCAAAATAGTATAGTTTTTGTGAAATTTGTTCTATTGCATAATCTGGGAAATCTTCTATAATGATAGTAGTACCGGACGAGTTTCGCTTGCCGGGGGAAAAATCAGTTATGGAGGACAAGAACAATGGATATTCGCTATTCTGCAAATCAGAGAGACTTTAAACGTTATACAACCGAGGAGACCCGCAAGGAGTTTCTGATTGAGAACCTGTATGTGGCTAATGAGGTTGTGGCGGTTTATTCCCATGTTGACCGTATGGTAACCCTGGGCTGTATGCCTACGACCGAGACGGTTTCTATCGATAAAGGCATCGACGTATGGAAAAATTTCGGCACTCAGTATTTCCTGGAGAGAAGAGAGATTGGTATCTTCAATATCGGCGGCGCAGGCACGATCGTGGCTGACGGCGAGACCTTTAAGCTGGGATACAAAGACTGCCTGTACATCACCAAGGGAACCAAAGAAGTTACGTTTGCAAGCGACGATGCGGCAAACCCGGCAAAATTCTATATGGTGAGCGCACCGGCCCACAAAGCCTGCAAGACCACCTTTATCTCGATTGCAGATGCTGCCAAGAAGCCGCTTGGCGCGATGGAGACATCCAACAAGCGTGTCATCAACCAGTTCATCCATCCGGACGTCCTGGAGACCTGCCAGCTTTCCATGGGCATGACCGTCCTGGATCCGGGCAGCGTATGGAACACCATGCCGGCACATACCCACGAGAGACGTATGGAAGTGTACATGTACTTCGAGATTCCGGAGAACAATGTGGTATTCCATATGATGGGCGAGGGCAATGAGACAAGACATATCGTAATGCAGAACGAGCAGGCAGTGATCAGCCCGTCCTGGAGCATCCATTCCGGAGCAGGTACCAGCAACTATACCTTCATCTGGGCGATGGGCGGCGAGAACCAGGCATTCGACGATATGGATACCATCCCGACTACCGAGCTGAGATAGTCAGGGAACATTTTAAAGGAGGACAGGCATATGATATTTGATCAGGCAAAGAATCTGGATTTTTACAAGAACCTGGGCATCGGGGACCGCTATGCAAAGGCGATCGAGTGGCTGCAGAACAATGATCTGGCAGCGCTTGAGAACGGCAAATACGAGATTGACGGCACGGATGTGTACGCCAACGTGATGTCTTATACCACTCTTCCGTGGGAGGAGGCAAAGTACGAGGCTCATGAGCAGTACACGGATATCCAGTATGTGGTTTCCGGGACGGAGACTCTGACCTATGCCCCGGTAGACGCGCTGACGGTGACGGTGCCGTATAACCCGGACAAGGACGCAGTTCTGTTTGACAACAGCAACCCGGGACTGAAGGTAGTTGCAAATGCAGGCGACTTTATGATCTTCAATCCGTGGGACGGCCATAAGCCAAAAGCGATGAACGGCGAGCCATGTGAAGTTAAGAAAATCGTTGTAAAGATCAACGAGAAATAAAGCGATTCGACCAGAAGGAGACTGGAATCCGGCATGTGGATTCCGGTCTTCTTGTAAGTTGGGGGATTTCGCGCTGTTTTTACAGTGATTCCCTAGACAAGTTGCCGCAAATACATTATAATAGACATAATTTTGTTTGGGAAAGAAGGAAATTCAGGATGTATTCATTTGAGAGCCGGGTACGTTACAGCGAAGTGGATGTGAACCAGGAGCTGACGCTGACCGGGATTATCAATTACCTTCAGGACTGTTCCACATTTCAGTCGGAAGACTTAAACCTTGGTCTCGACTATCTGGAACGGTGCAGCCGGGCCTGGTGGCTGTCCTCCTGGCAGATTGTGATCGAGCGCAGACCCCGGTTTGGCGAGGAGATCGTCATCAGTACCTGGCCCTATGATTTTAAGGGGATGTACGGTTACCGTAATTTTACCATACAGGACCGGGAAGGCAACTATCTGGTGAAGGCCAATTCCATCTGGTTTTTCTTCGATACGGCGGCAGGCCGTCCGGTCAAGGTGCAGGAGCATGACATCCGCGGTTACGGGACAGGGGAAGAGAAGAGGCTGGATATGGAGTATGCGCCGAGAAGGATCGCACTTCCCGATGCGTATGAGGCAGGAGCGCCGATCGCCGTGGCTGTGCACCACATCGACACCAACCACCATGTCAATAATGCCATGTATGTGGAGATTGCAAGAGAAGCCCTGACAGAAGATGTTAAAATCCGGGAACTCCGGGCAGAATATAAGAAGGCGGCGGTCCTGGGAGATACGATCTACCCGAGGATCAGCAGGCAGGGCAGCGAGTATACGGTTGCGCTCTGCGATGAAGAAGGAACCCCGTATGCGGTCATCTGGCTGCATACCTGTTAATAACGGTCGTGGAGGAACGACCAGAAAGAGAGAACAACATGATAGAATTAGGAAAGATTCAGACACTTGAGGTTCAGCGCATTAAGGATTTCGGAGTATACCTGGGAGAGCATGGAGACGGAGACCATTCCGTTCTGCTGCCGAAAAAGCAGGTTCCCGAAGGGATAAAAGCAGGCGATCCGATCACGGTATTCATCTATAAGGATTCCGAGGACCGTCTGATCGCCACCACGGGGACGCCGAAGCTGCAGGTCGGCGAGGTTGCCATGCTTCCCGTGAAGGATGTGGCAAAGATCGGCGCATTTTTGGACATGGGCCTGGAAAAAGATCTGCTGCTTCCGTTTAAGGAGCAGAATCACAAGGTACGGGTGGGAGAAAACTGCCTGGTGGCGCTGTATATCGACAAGAGCAAACGACTTGCCGCGACGATGAACGTGTATTCCTACATGAGCAGCGAATCCCCGTACAAGAAGGATGACCGGGTCACCGGCACCATCTATGAGATCAATGAAAACCTGGGAGCCTTTGTGGCGGTAGACAACCGCTATTATGGCCTGATCCCGAAAAAAGAGCTGTACGGGAAGTTCCATGAGGGAGATACCGTGGAGGCGCGGGTGGTCAAGGTAAGGGATGACGGCAAGCTGGATCTGAGTCCGAGGGAAAAAGCATATGTGCAGATGGACACGGATGCGGAGCTGGTGATGAAGGTCATCGATGAGTTTGACGGCGTGCTGCCGTTTAATGACAAGGCAAACCCGGAGACCATCAAACGGGAATTTGACATGAGCAAGAACGCATTCAAGCGCGCGGTAGGAAGATTGTTAAAAGAGGGCAGGATCCGGATCACGGAAAAAACCATTGAACGAGTATAGGAGGACAGTTTTGGACGCCATAGAGTATTACAATAAATACGCATCAAAAATTTTCGAAGACACAGTAGACCAGGATATGAGCCAGATCCGCCAGGAGTTTTTACAGCAGCTGGAAGAAGGGGATACGATCCTCGACATGGGCTGCGGTTCCGGCAGGGACAGCCTTGCTTTTTATGAGCTGGGCTATGATGTGACGCCGATCGACGCTTCCGGGGAGATGTGCAAGCTCGCAGAGATACATACCGGTCTCGAAGTGCTTCAGATGACTTATGAAGAGATGGAATTTGATGACGTGTTTGATGGCATCTGGGGATGCGGTGCGCTGGTCCATGTGCCGGAAAAGGAGCTTCCTGCGATCCTTGACCGGATAGCAGATGCCCTGCATCAGGGCGGCATCCTGTACCTCTCCGTCAAGGAGGGGGATTTTGAAGGGTTCCGGGGAGAGCGGTATTTCTGCGATTACACGGATGAGCGCCTGCGCCGGATCCTGAAGGAAGAGGGCAGGTTTGAGGTCATAAAGACCTGGATCACCGAGGACGTGCGCCGGGATTCCGACACCAGCTGGCTGAATGTGCTGGCAAAGAAGATTTCCTGACCGGAATCTTTTATGATTAAGGAGAAACTGCTGACATGAAGATAAATAAGACGGTACGGGATTACGTGCTTATCATCCTCGGGGCATTTATCATGGGATTTTCGATCAAAAACATCTATGATCCGGTGGGCCTGGTGACGGGAGGGGTGTCCGGCATTGCCATCATCTTAAAAGACCAGTTCGGGATTGCTCTGTGGGTGACCAATACGGTGCTCAACATCCCGCTGTTTATTGCATCCATCTATTTGAAGGGATGGAGTTTTATCAAACGGACGCTGGTGGCGACGGTGGCATTGTCCTTTTCCCTGTATGTGATCCCGGAGATGGCGTTTTTGATGGACGATCTGTTTTTGACGGCGCTGTTTGGCGGGCTGATCAGCGGTGTGGGCGCCGGTCTGGTGTTCGTCAGCCAGGCGACCACGGGCGGGACGGATATGCTGGCTGCCCTGATCCAGCGCGCGCTGCCTCATTATTCGATTGCCCAGCTCATGCAGGTGCTGGACGCCATCATCGTGGTGGTGGGCGCGTCCATCTTCGGCGTGACCTATGCGCTGTATGCGCTGATCGCGATTTTTGCGGTGGCAAAGGTCTCCGACGGGATCATCGAAGGGCTGAAATTTTCCAAGGTGGCGTTTATCATCTCGGAGAAGACGGAGGAGATTGCAAAGGACATCATCGAGATCATGGACCGCGGCGTGACTTCGCTGGATGCGCGCGGTATGTATTCGGGCTCACGCAAGGATGTGCTGTTTTGTGTTGTCTCAAAGAAAGAAATTGTACAATTAAAAGCCCTTGTTGTTGGGCATGATTCACAAGCTTTTGTGATCGTGAGTGATGCCAGGGAGGTTTTGGGCGAAGGATTTATCGAATTTAAACAGTGAAAGCAGGCAGATTTATGCCTGCTTTTGTAATTTACAGCACTTTTTACAGCGGTTATACAGATTAGCCAAAAAGGAAAAATGGAATTTGGGAAATTCCCATATGGCGAAAATAATTTTTATGTTGTATCATAACTACAGTAACAAAAACGAGTTCCGCTTGTGGGGAACGGGACAGAAACAACAGATTAAGTATTTAATTTCAGGAGGAATTTATAATGGCTAGTTTATCACTCAAGAACGTAACAAAGGCTTATCCGAACGGATTCGTAGCAGTTAAGGACTTCAACCTGGAAATCGCGGACAAAGAGTTCGTCATCTTCGTAGGACCATCCGGCTGCGGTAAGTCCACTACCCTTCGTATGATCGCAGGTCTGGAGGATATCTCTTCCGGCGAACTGTATATCGACGGTAAACTGGTCAATGATGTAGAGCCGAAGGACAGAGATATCGCAATGGTATTCCAGAACTACGCTCTGTATCCTCATATGACTGTATATGATAACATGGCATTTGGTCTGAAGCTGAGAAAGACCCCGAAGGAAGAAATCGACAAGCTGGTTCAGGAAGCAGCAAGAATCCTTGACCTGTCCCACCTGTTAGACCGTAAGCCGAAGGCTCTGTCCGGTGGTCAGAGACAGCGTGTTGCCATGGGCCGTGCAATCGTTCGTAACCCGAAAGTATTCCTGATGGATGAGCCGCTGTCCAACCTGGATGCAAAGCTGAGAGGACAGATGCGTATCGAGATCTCCAAGCTGCATCAGAGACTGCAGGCAACCATCATCTACGTAACCCATGACCAGACAGAGGCTATGACCCTGGGTACCAGAATCGTCGTTATGAAAGACGGTATCATCCAGCAGGTAGATTCTCCTCAGAACTTATATGACAAGCCACAGAACAAGTTCGTTGCAGGTTTCATCGGCGCACCGCAGATGAACCTGGTAGACGCTACCGTAGGCAAGAACGGTTCCGACGTGACCCTGACCTTTGGCGGACATACCATCACGATGCCGGCAGAGAAAGCTAAAGTCCTGGATCAGAAGGGCTACATCGGCAAGGCAGTTACCCTGGGTATCCGTCCGGAGGATCTGCACGATGAGGAAGCATGGCTGACCGGTTCACCGAACAGCGTGATCGACGCAACGATCCGTGTATACGAGCTGTTGGGTGCGGAAGTATTCCTGTACTTCGACATCGAGGATACCAACTGTACCGCACGTGTGAATCCGCGTACGACTGCAAGACCTGGCGACACCATCAAGCTGGCTCTTGACCTGTCCAAGATTCACGTATTTGACAAAGAGACCGAGCAGGTTGTTGTGAACTAGTGATTGGTTGAATCTTCTGAATTGTTATGATAATTTGTAAAAAAGAAGCAGGCGAGTGAGATACTCGCTTGCTTTTTTTTCTGTTTTGCATTAAGATATAGAGTAAGGGTAGTGTTTTTAAATATGGAATAAGGAGCGTGTACTATGATTTCAAATCAGATTCTTCAGACCACGATTGACGGCTTGAAGGGAATTACCAGAATTGACCTTTGCATCTGTGATACAGAAGGCAAGGTACTTGCATCGACTTTTCCGGATGCAGAAGAATATGAGAGCTCCATCCTGGCATTTGTGGATTCTCCGGCAGACAGCCAGGTGATTCAGGGATACCAGTTCTTTAAGGTATTTGACGAGCATCAGTTAGAGTATATCCTGCTCGCGAGAGGCGGCAGTGAGGACGTATATATGGTAGGAAAGCTGGCTACCTTCCAGATCCAGAATCTGCTGGTGGCTTACAAGGAGCGCTTTGATAAGGACAACTTTATCAAGAACCTGCTGCTTGACAACCTGCTGTTGGTGGATATCTACAACCGCGCGAAGAAGCTTCACATTGAGACCAATGTAAAGCGGGTCGTTTTCCTGATCGAGACCAAACATGAGAAGGACGTCAATGCCCTTGAGACTGTCAGAAGCCTGTTTGCGACCAAGACCAAGGATTTTATCACCGCAGTGGATGAGAAGAACATCATCCTGGTGAAGGAGATGAAGCCGACGGAGACCTACGACGATCTGGAGAAGACCGCCAATATGATCCTGGATATGCTGAATACGGAGGCGATGACCAAGGTCCATGTATCCTACGGTACGATCGTGGGCGAGATCAAGGAAGTGTCCCGTTCCTATAAGGAAGCGAAGATGGCGCTGGATGTAGGCAAGATTTTCTACAGCGGCAAGAATGTGGTGGCGTATTCCAACCTTGGGATCGGACGTCTGATCTATCAGCTTCCGCTTCCGCTTTGCCGGATGTTTATCAAGGAGATCTTCGACGGCAAGTCCCCGGACGAGTTTGACGAGGAGACCCTGACGACGATCAATAAGTTCTTTGAGAATAGCCTGAACGTATCCGAGACTTCCAGACAGCTCTACATCCACCGGAATACGTTAGTATACCGTCTGGACAAGCTGCAGAAGAGCACCGGGCTTGACCTGCGCGTATTTGAGGATGCGATCACGTTCAAGATCGCGCTGATGGTTGTGAAGTATATGAAATATATGGAGAGCCTGGATTACTAGAACTTCGAGGATGACGGATGATAGAGATTTCTAATGTATGCAAGACGTATGAAACCGGGAACCGGGCTCTGAAGAATATCAATATCAGCATTGAGGACGGGGAATTTGTGTTTATCATGGGGCGCAGCGGCTCCGGCAAATCCACCCTCCTCAAGCTGCTGCTCAAAGAGACGGAAGCTACTTCCGGGAAGATCGTCGTAAACGATATGAATTTACAGAAGATGCCGCGCCGGTATGTTCCGAAGTACCGCAGGAGGCTGGGAGTTGTATTTCAGGACTTCCGCCTTTTGAAGGACCGGAATGTATTTGAGAACGTGGCATTTGCACAGCGGGTCATTGGAGCGCCTGCCAGAACGATCCGGGAATCAGTTCCGAAGATGCTTAAGCTGGTAGGCCTGTCTTCCAAGTATAAATCCCTGCCCCAGCAGCTTTCCGGCGGAGAGCAGCAGCGGGTTGCGATTGCCCGTGCGCTGATCAACCGTCCGGAGGTACTTTTGGCGGACGAGCCGACCGGCAATCTGGACCATGACAATGCCATCGAGATCATGAAGCTGCTTGAGCGGATCAATCAGAGAGGCACGACGGTCGTCGTTGTAACCCACAGCCAGGAGATTGTGGATATGATGGGGAAACGTGTGATTACGATGGAACGGGGACAGGTGATCAGTGACGAGATAAAGGGCGGACATACTCATGAGGATTAGTACATTTTGGTATTGCCTGAAACAGGGCTTTAAAAATATATGCAGAAATATCTGGTTTTCCCTTGCATCGGTGGCGACCATTTCTGCGTGTATTTTTTTATTTTGTTTGTTTTTTTCCATGATTGCAAATATCCAGTATATGGTGAAGCATGTGGAGAGTACGGTGGGGATCACCGTGCTGTTTGATGAGGATTTGAGCGAAGCAGAGATTCTGGCAATCGGCGATGAGATTGGCAGGCGCAGCGAAGTCAGGGAGATGAAGTATACCTCTGCCGGGGAGGCGTGGGAGACATTTAAGACGGAGTATTTTGCCGGAAACGAGGAACTGGCGGAAGGATTTTCTGATGATAACCCGCTGGCCGGGTCGGCGTCCTATTCCATATTTTTGAAGGACATCGACAGCCAGGATGTGTTTGTCAGTTACCTGCAGGGGATCGGCGGCGTGCGCCAGGTGAACTATTCCAACTCGGCGGTGGCGGGATTCTCCAGCCTGAACAAGGTGATCGGGATGTTGTCGCTGGTGATCATCGGCGTCCTGTTTGCAGTCTCTATCTTCCTTATTAATAATACGATATCGGTGGCTGCTGCGTTCCGCAAGAGCGAGAGCCAGATCATGCGGCTGATCGGGGCGACGAATTTTATGATCCGCGCGCCGTTTATCGTGGAGGGCGTGCTGATTGGTATGGTTGGGGCGGCGATTCCGCTGGCGGGGATGTATTTTTTGTATACCCGTGCGGTGACTTATATTGCGGAGCGGTTCCGGATCTTTTCCAACGTGATCGATTTTATCCCGATCTCCAGGATCTATCCGTCGATGATCCTGGTGGCGATGGTGCTTGGCGTCGGGATCGGATTCTTCGGGAGCTTCTTTACAATCCGCAAATACCTGAAAGTGTAGGTGGTGACGATGATGCGAAGACAGAACAGGGGGATGCGTGTGAGGAGCGGGCTGCTTGCTCTTTGTCTTGCGGTATCTTTTGTGACTCCGGCTTATGCCACAAAGCAGGATGTGGACGCCGCGAAGCAGAAGGCATCCAGCCTGGAAGAAGAAAAGAAAAAGGTCGAGGATACCTTAAAGAGCCTGGAAGGGCTAAAAAGCGATGCCGCGGCATATGTAAAACAGCTTGACAACAGCCTCGAATCTCTGAACCGGGAAGTGGAGCAGCTGGCGGGGCAGGTTGCAGACAAGGAAGCGGAGATTGCGAGGACTCAGGAAGAGCTGGCGCAGGCTCAGCAGGTCGAAGAGGAGCAGTACGACTCCATGAAGCTGCGGATCAAATATATGTATGAGCGGGGCAATGTGAGCATGATCGATCTTCTGCTCCAGTCGGAGGATATCGTGCAGCTTATGAACCGCGCCGAGTATATTCGCAAGATTTCTGAATATGATAAGAAGATGATGGATGAGTATGTGGCGACCAAGGACGCTATCACCGCCCATGAAGCGAGGCTGGAGGAGGAACACAACCAGCTTCTGGGACTGGAGGAGCAGACCAGGGCAAAACAGCAGTCCGTGGAGACGCTGCTTGCCCAAAAGAGCCGGGAACTGAAGAATTTTGAAAACCAGATCCAGTCGGCGGAGGGGCAGATCAGCCAGTATGAGCAGGACATTAAGGCCCAGGAGGATAAAGTAAAAGCGCTTGAAGCAGAAATCAGGCGAAAAGAGGAAGCGGCGAGAAAAGCGGCGGAGGCGGCAGGGAAAAAGTATAATACGGTCAGTCTGGGGAATATTAATTTTATATGGCCGTGTCCCTCCAGCAGCAGGATCACTTCCGGATTTGGCGGACGCAGTTCACCGACGGAAGGGGCTTCCAGCAACCATCAGGGAATTGATATCGGAGCCAGTACAGGCTCTGCGATTGTGGCGGCGGCGGCCGGAACGGTCGTCATCTCTACATACAGCTATTCCGCGGGCAACTATGTGATGCTGAATCATGGAGGCGGGGTCTATACGGTGTATATGCACTGTTCCCAGCTTCTGGTATCAGAAGGGCAGGAAGTCAGCCAGGGGCAGACGATAGCAAAGGTGGGCTCCACCGGATATTCCACCGGTCCTCACCTGCATTTTGGCGTCCGGTCCGGGGGACAGTATTTGAACCCGCTCAACTATGTAAGTCCGTAGACGTTTTGGCGGGCAGTATGGACGCACAGCGTTAGCGTTTAGCGTATGACGTCGGTGAAAGAGGAGACATCAGTGGAAAGAGAAAATAAGAGCAAATTCTGGAAAGGCGTCCTGGTAGGCGCGCTGGTGACGGCGTTTTCGGGGCTGATCATCGTCGGTGTGGCTGCGGGCATATCTTTGATCGGCAGGACGGTGATCGACAACCAGGTGCAGACCCAGGTGGTGGACAGCTCTCAGGGAGTGGGGGCACAGCCTGACAGGCTGGATATGGATCAGGTGCGGGGAAAAGTAAACCTGCTGGAAGACATTATCAACAAACGCTTCCTGTATGAGACGGACACGAAAGAACTGGAAGCAGGGATTTACCGCGGGCTGATGTCGGGGCTGAATGACCCTTATGCGGTGTATTATGACGAAGAGGAATTTAAAGAGCAGCAGGAATCCGTGTCGGGTACCTATTGCGGCATCGGAGTCATGGTGACCCAGAATGTCAAGACCGGCCTTGTGACTGTGGTCAGGGTATTTAAGGATTCACCGGGGGAAAAGGCCGGAATCCTTCCGGGGGATATTCTCTATAAGGTAGGGGATGTGGAGGTCGCCACGGAGGATTTGGACCTGATCGTCAGCAAGTATATCAAAGGGATGGAAGGCACCGTGGTGCGGCTTACCGTGCTTCGCAAAGGTGAGTATATAGAGCTGAAGGCAGTCCGCGAGCAGATTGAGGTGTCTACGGTAGAATACAAGCTGCTGAACGATGATACCGGATATGTGGCGGTAAGCCAGTTTGACCTGATGACTGCCAGTCAGTTTATCAAGGCGGTCGAGGATATGGAGACGAACGGGATGAAACGCCTGGTCATCGATTTGCGGGGCAATCCCGGCGGCGTGCTTGACAGCGCGGTGGATATGGCGGCGTATCTGCTCCCGGAAGATAAGTTTGACGGGACGATCGTTTACACCGAAGATAAGAATGGGAAGGGCGAGCGGTATTACTGCAAAGACGGCCTGATCAGTTTTGAGGGAACAAACCCGCAGAACCGGAATCCCAGATATCCGAAGCAAGACGGCCATGAACTGGATCTGCCGATGGCGGTGCTGATCAATGAAAACTCTGCAAGTGCGGCAGAGCTGTTCTCCGGCTGCCTGCAGGATTATGAGTGGGCGACGATTGTGGGGACGACTTCCTTTGGCAAGGGTATCGTACAGAACCTGATCCCGCTTACAGACGGGTCTGCAATCAAGATGACGACGGAGAGATATTTTACACCGAGCGGTTTTTGCCTGCATGAGATTGGTATCACACCAGATGTGGAGGTCGAGCTCGATGAGGAACTGAAGCAGAAGATCGTGATATTGCCGGAAGAGGATAATCAGCTGCAGAAAGCGATTGAGGTTTTAAAAGAGAAAGAATAAAGGATGAAAAAGGGCATGGCTGAGATGAGGCTGTGCCTTTTTTAATGTTAATCTTGTGTAAAAAAGTGGACCGGGTATGGTATTTGGGGCTGTATTTTGGTATACTATAGGGAGAGAAGGCAGATGTGCTTGGCATAATGATTGTTATGTTTTGTTAACTATAACTCAACTTTTGTCAAACGTCAATATCTAAACTGCTTTTCTAAAGTTTTTCTTCATATTCTAAAGTTAAGTTCATATTTTCTTAAAAATATCCAAAACCTTTATTAAAGTTACATAAAATTCCAAAATTCTGTATAAATATCCCAAGAATGCTCATTTTCGCCTTCCGATAACAATCATTATAAGAAGCAAGATATCAAGCTAATCTGTCGAAAGGCAGTGACGCAAAACTAGAGGGGCTAATCTACGGAGGAGGTAGAATGCCAGCCAGTTGCTTTGCAGGGGGTACCCGTGAAGTGACTGCGCAAGCAGTTTTTTTATTGCATAGGAAATGTGTCTGTGAAATAAAAAAACGCTCCGCGAGGTAATAGTTCCATGTGTTGGAGGCTTATCAGAAAGCCATTGTCATATGTAGAATAACAAAAAGCTTATGAAAGGGCGGAAATTAAGGATGGAACGCAAGGAGATGTTTCAAAAGATCCTGGAGGAGACAGGTGTGGAGCTGGAGCAGATCGAGAAGGTATACTTCTCCATGGTCCATGTGATGTCGGATACGCTTGGCAGGGGGGAGGACGTGGTACTGACCCCGGAGTGGGGGCTGTTTGCCCCAAAGCTGTGGGACAACCCGGGGCTGAATGAGAATTCCCCGCGGACCAGGAAGGCAGCCCAGTACAAGGTCCGTTTCCGCCCGGGAAAAGAGATGGAGAAGCAGTTAAAGCAGCCGGAGCTGGAGAGCCATGCCGCTGGCTGAGATCGCCTCAGGCATTCCGCCCGGAGGGATCATCGATATCCACGCCCATATCCTTCCAGGGGTGGACGACGGGGCGGGCGACTGGGAGGAGGCGCGCTGGATGCTCAAGTGTGCCTACAGCCAGGGTATCCATACCATCATAGCGACCCCACATTACTCCCGCAGGCAGGATGTGGGGAGGCTCAGGAAACTTGCCGGGCAGTTGGATATGGAGGCGAAGCAGATCGCACCGGATCTCAGCATCTTCCTGGGGCAGGAGATCCTGTATTTTGACAGCATTGTGGAGCGGCTGCAGGAAGGGCAGGCACTGACTATGGCGGAAAGCCGGTATGTGCTGGTAGAGTTCATGCCGGATGTAGCATTTAAAAAGATGTACCAGGCGGTCCGCAGGCTGGTGCTGGCCGGGTACCATCCCATCATCGCACACGTGGAACGGTATGAGGCCATGCGGGATGAGGGGCAGATGAGAGACCTGGAAAAGGCGGGCTGCTGTTTTCAGATGAATTATAAAAGTCTCCAGGGCGGGCTGCTCGACCGCAGCGCCCGGTGGTGCAGGCGGCAGGCTGAGGGGCGGCAGATCCATTTTTTGGGCACGGACATGCACCACAGGGACTACCGTGCGCCCGAGATATTGAAAACTCTCCGGTGGCTGTCGGGGCATGTGGATGGAAACCAGGTCAGCCGGATGGTGGAAACGAATGCACGCCAGATGCTTTCAGGATGTGGCAGGCATGAAAAATAAGTAAAGTAAGGAATAGGGAAATGGAAAAAGTTTACGGAACAGAGGAAGGGGTCGAGATCGACTTATGGGAGATATTCTTTGCCCTGCGGGCAAGGATCTGGGTGATCCTCCTGGCGCTCATCTTGGGCGGAGGGATCGGCACGGCATACAGCAAGGTCATCCTGACCCCCAAATATTCATCTACATCGATGGTGTACATACTATCCAAGGAGACGACACTGACGTCGCTTGCGGATCTGCAGCTGGGAAGCCAGCTGGCAAAGGACTATAAGGTGCTGGTCACCAGCCGTCCGGTGCTGCAGGAGGTGATCGACACCCTGGAACTGGACATGGGGTATGGGGAGCTGAAGGGAGGCTTGGTGCTGAACAACCCGGCAGATACCCGGATCCTGAGTATCTCTATCGAAGACCCGGACCCGGCAAGGGCTAAGGCGATCGTGGACAGCGTGGCAAAGATATCGGCGAAGCATATCGGTGACATCATGGAGATCACGCCTCCGAAGATCATAGAGGAAGGCATTGTTTCCACAGCAAAGAGCAGCCCCCATACGGCAAAGAATGCGGTGATGGGCGGCTTTGCAGCCGCGATGTTGGTATGCGGTCTGGTGGTGCTACAGGTGATTTTAAATGACACCATCCGGACGGAGGAAGATGTGGAGAAGTACCTGGGTCTCTCCGTGCTGGCGTCAGTCCCCGAGCGGGATGAAGAGCGGAAGCAGCATACCGGTAAAAGAAAGAAGAAACGGAAAAAGGGAGGAGACAGGGCATGATGCAGCAGATCACGCTAAAGAATATCGGCTCCGGGGATTATGCATATGAGGAAGCGGTCAAGACGCTCCGGACCAATATACAATTCTGCGGGAGCAATATCCATACTATCATGCTGACCAGCTCTGGTCCTGATGAAGGCAAGAGCGAGGTTACCTTTGCTCTGGCCCGTTCCTTTGCAGAGGCAGGGAAAAAGGTGCTGATGGTCGATGCAGACATCCGTAAGTCTGTACTGGCCGCCCGCTATGAGCTGGAAGGAGATGTGGGCGGGCTGTCCCAGTACCTGAGCGGACAAAAAAAGCTGGAGGAGGTGTGCTGCTCCACGAATGTGGAGAACCTGGATGTGATATTCTCCGGTCCTTATTCCCCTAACCCGGCAGAACTTTTAGGAGAGGACCTGTTCACCAAGCTGGCAGAGTGGAGCAGGGCGGAATATGACTATGTGGTCATCGACACGCCTCCGATCATGAATGTGATCGATGGGGCCATCGTGGCAAGGGTATGTGACGGAGCTGTTTTGGTGGTGGAGAGCGGAGCGGTCAGCTACCGGATCGCCCAGCGTGTCAAGCAGCAGATGGAGAAGACGGGCTGCCGGATCCTTGGAGTGGTGCTGAACAAGACCAGCAGGGACGGCGGCGGATATTACAGTGGCAGGTACAGCCCTTATTACAGATACGGCAGATACGAGAAATACGGGGAACAGCCCCTAAAAGGATACGGCGGACCTGAAGATGGGCAGAAAGCAGAACGGCCATAGGACGCAGACCAGAAAAAAAGTATATGCAGCGGCTGCCGTAACGCTGGCGTTCCTCTTTATCTGGTTTGCGTGGGACAGCTGGGGGCTGTACCGCCAGAAAAAGGAAACGGAGGCGAGGATATCCGCATCTCCGTTTGTACTGCAGGAAGAGGAACAGCGAGGTCTGATCTCCTATCGGGGGGAACTATATGAGCGGAAGCCGACGGTAAAAGCGATACTCTGTATCGGGGTCGATTCCTCCGGCCCTATGGAGAAAAAGGTGACCGGGGCGGGCGGCCAGGCGGACGGCATCTTCCTCGTCGCCCACGACGTAGCTGCCAACAGGGTAAAGGTTCTTATGATCCCCAGGGATACGATGACTCCGATCACACTGACAGACCTGAGCGGGAATGTCCTGGGAAAGGATGTCCAGCATATCACCCTTGCCTACGGATATGGGGACGGCAGGGAGCTGAGCTGCGAGCGGCTCTCAGAGGCGGTGTCGGGGCTGTTGTCGGGGCTGGAGATCGATGGGTATCTTGCCATGAACACCAGCTTGATACCGGAGCTCAACGATATGGTGGGCGGTGTGACGGTCCTTGTGACCGTGGACGGCATGGAACGGAGCGATCCGTCCTTTGTAAAAGGGGCCAGGGTCACGCTGCATGGCAAGCAGGCAGAAAAGTTCGTCCGGTTCCGGGACAGCAGGATTGCCCACAGCGCGGTCACACGGATGGATCAGCAGAAACAGTACCTGCAGGGGTATTTTACAGCGCTCAGGCAGAAGGCGCTGGTAGATGACGGGATCATCACCAAGATCATGAATGTGGTCGAGCGGGAGATGGTGACCAACATGCCAAAAGACGGGTATCTGAAAATGGGGCTGGCAGTACTGGAGGGGCAGGACTCCCTGACGGGGGATGACATCCTGACGATACCCGGAAAGGCTGTGGAAACAGAACGGTTTGACGAGTTCCACCATGACCCGGATGGGACCCTCGAGATGGTCCTGGACCTGTTCTACCGGAAGCGGTAGAGGGAAGCTGCTTATGACCAGCACTCAATATGCTGGATTATAGGGGCAGGGGATCCTGCCAATAGATTGAAAGGAAAGGTGAACAGCATGAAAAAGAAAGTAAAGGTAACATTACTGGCAGTTGTGATGGCGGCTGCCATACCGATGAGCGTGATGGCGGCGTGGAGCCCTTCGACTGGGGCGAGCAGCGATGACAATGATTCCTACACGACGACCACGACACCGTCCACGAATGAGAGCGGGATGGCCAGCACTACCAGCGACGGAAAGTCCCTGACAGAAAACGGGGCAGGGGCACAGACGGAGAACGTGGCGGCATCCTTTGCGGTAGGCGCAGCGGAGGTTGCCGGCCTTCCGGAGACGGTCGTGTCCTCCATCAACAGCATCAATACAGGGGCAGACCTGGCAACCGCGGTGGGCAATCCTGACCTGGCTGGGTATGCGGCGCTGACCCAGACGGCGGCGGTAGTCCTGCAGGACACGGCGACCAAAGGTGAGGCGAACAGAGAGACGACGGTGACTCTCTACATTCCGAACCTGATCGAAGGGCTCCAGAATGTGAAGATCCTTTACTATGAGAATGCAACCGGCCTGTGGAAAGTAGTAGACCCGGCGGCGATCGATTTCAGTAAAAAAACGGTTACGTTTACGATGTTTGGATCTGGTACTGTGACAGTCATCCATAAATAAACAGAAGGCTGGAGGGCAGGGAGGAGTCCGTATCGGGCTTCCTCCTGTTTCTTCCGCATGGGAGATGTGTCGAAACAGATTGACCAGATTGCAGGAAGGTCCTGTAGTCTGGTGAGGATGTTCAAGGGAAGTATCATTGCACTGACGTGGTACGAGGGAGGAGAGAGTATGATTGAAAATTTTTTACCAAAGAGTAAGTGGGTAAGGGGGCTGATGTTCCTGTTTTGGGACATTTGCGTGATCCAGGTATCGTCGGTCCTGGCACTGCTGGTGCGGTTTGATTTTATGGTGGCCAGCATCCCGGAGGCATATTTAAAAAATGTCCTTACTTATAGCCTGGTGGGAACGGCACTGACGGTCCTGATCTTTGCCTTGTGCCGCCTGTATTCTACCATGTGGGGCAGCGCAAGCATCCGGGAAGCCGCGATGATCATGGCGGCATGTGTGTTTTCCTCTGCCGCCCAGATATCGGGCATGGTGCTGCTGGGATACCAGATGCCAAGAAGCTATCATGTACTGTGGCTGCTTTTTATGTTGATCTTTATTGGAACAGGACGTTTTAGTTACAGAGTTATCCGTATTTTTACGAACCGCCTTGCTGCCATGTCCTCCGGCAGAAAAAAAAGGGTCATGATCGTAGGGGCCGGCCAGGGAGGGGCGCTGCTGATCAAGGAGCTGAAGAACAGCGATAAATCTACGGCAGAACCGGTCTGTGTCGTGGACGATGATGTGAACAAAAAGGGACGGTTTGTCAATGGAGTGCCTGTAAAGGGGACGCGGAAGGACATCGTGGAGCTGGCCGGGAAGCTGGACATCCATGAGATCTATATCGCGATGCCGTCTGCAACGCCTTCTGAGATCAAAGAGATCATTGAGATCTGCCAGCAGACCAGATGCACGATGAAGATCCTTCCGGGTCTGTACCAGCTCGCAAATGGAGAAGTAACGGTAGCAAAGCTGCGGAAGGTAAAGATCGAGGACCTGCTCGGAAGAGAGCCGGTCCAGGTAAACCTGGATGAGATCATGGGCTACATACAGGGAAAGACGGTCCTCGTCACCGGGGGAGGAGGCTCCATCGGGAGCGAGCTGTGCCGCCAGCTGGCGGACCATGGCGTAGGACGGCTGGTCATCTTTGACATGTATGAAAATAATGCATACGACATCCAGCAGGAACTGAAACGCAGCCATCCAGAACTGGACCTGGAAGTATTGATTGGATCGGTGCGGAATACCAACCGGCTGGACTATCTGTTCCGGACATACCGGCCGGATGTTGTCTACCATGCGGCGGCCCACAAGCATGTGCCGCTGATGGAGGACAGCCCGAACGAGGCGATCAAGAACAATGTGATCGGCACGTACAAGACGGCAAAAGCGGCGATCCGGTATGGAGTAAAAAGGTTTATCCTGATATCCACCGACAAAGCGGTAAATCCGACAAACATCATGGGAGCCAGCAAGCGGCTGTGTGAGATGGTGATCCAGATGTGCAACCGGAAAGGGGATACGGAGTTTGCGGCAGTCCGGTTTGGCAATGTGCTGGGGAGTAACGGCAGCGTCATTCCTCTGTTTAAACAGCAGATCGAAGAGGGCGGCCCGGTGACCGTTACCCATAAAGATATCATCCGTTATTTTATGACGATCCCCGAGGCCGTGAGCCTGGTGCTGCAGGCCGGGGCTTATGCGAAGGGCGGGGAGATCTTCGTCCTGAACATGGGGGAGCCTGTGCGGATCCTTGACATGGCGGAGAAGCTGATCCGGCTGTCAGGGTACGAGCCTTATGAGGACATCAAGATCGAGTTTACCGGGCTGAGGCCGGGGGAGAAGTTGTATGAGGAGCTGCTGATGGATGAGGAAGGGCTGGAGGAGACAAGAAATAACAGGATCTTTGTGGGGCAGCCGATCAAGATGGACTATGAAGCATTTGAAGAAGGGCTGTGGGAACTGGACGAAGCTGTATGGCGGGAGACGGGAGATATCCGCAGCATGGTGAAGAAGCTGGTGCCGGGGTATCACTATAAAGAGGCGAAGCAGCAATGTACGGACATAAACCCGGCAGATGTGGTAGATGCCGGGGATACAGAAGGTTCCCTGGCACTGCAGGAAGCTGCGGCAGGGGTGGAATGGAAGAGCCGCCATAGAAAACTGGCGGAACAGAACAGATAAAATCTTTGGAACGGGATCGTCGCTTTGCCGCGTTTCGGGAAGAAGAGGTTATAACACGGAACGATAAGGCCGCCTGAAAGAGGACGGTATGGCGAAGCTTACCCTAAGAGGAATGCGGGAGAAAGGCTGGGGATGCATGATGGAGAACTGGTATGCGGTTCAGGTGAAGACCGGGAAAGAAGAAGAGACAGCAGAGCTGTGCCGGAAGATCGTCGATGGGAATATCCTCACGGAGTCCTTTATCCCCAAATATGAGAGGATGAAGCGTTACCAGGGAGAATGGCATAAAGAGCAGCTCACGATGTTCCCGGGGTATATCTTTCTGGTGACAGACCGGGTGGAGGAACTGTTCCAAGAACTGAAGACCGTGCCGGAACTGACAAAGATCCTGGGGACCGGGGGTGAGTTCATCCCCATCAGGGATCAGGAGAAGACCCTGTTGCAGCGGCTGGGGAATGAAAAGCATGTGACGGAGATGTCAAAAGGCTGCATTGTTGGAGAGCAGGCCGTTATCCTTTCTGGCCCAATGAAGGGGCTGGAAGGGAAGATAAGGAAGATAGACCGGCATAAGCGGACGGCGGTATTGGAAGCCGGGATGTTTGGCCGGCAGGTGGACGTGAAGGTTGGGCTGGAGATTGTGGAACGATTGTAAAAGATGAGGTGAGAATGGTGGAACTGAAAGCGTTTGAGAAAAAGATATGGCTGTCGTCGCCCACGATGCACGGGGATGAGCTCCGGTATGTTACGGAGGCGTATGAGACTAACTGGATGTCTACTGTGGGCGCGAATATTGATGAGGTAGAAAGGGCTGCCTGTGAAAAGATTGGATGCCGGTATGCTGTGGCCCTGTCGGCAGGGACTGCGGCATTACACCTGGCTGTAAAGCTGGCTGGCGTAAAGCCGGGGGATAAGGTATTCTGCTCTGACCTTACTTTTGACGCTACAGTCAATCCGGTAAAATACGAGGGCGGCGAGGCTGTCTTTATCGATACGGAGCGGGATACCTGGAATATGGACCCGGCCGCACTGGAAAAAGCGTTTGAAGCTTACCCAGAGGTGAAGGTGGTCGTGGTAGCCCATCTTTATGGCACCCCGGGGAAGGTCGATGAGATCAAAGCAATCTGTGACAGGCAGGGGGCGGTGATTGTAGAGGATGCGGCAGAGTCTTTCGGGGCTTCTTATAAGGGGATCCAGACGGGGACATTTGGAACATATAATGTCATCAGCTTCAACGGAAACAAGATCATCACAGGAAGTTCCGGAGGGATGCTGCTGACAGATGACAGGGAAGCGGCTGAAAAGGCACGGAAATGGTCCACACAGGCCCGTGAGAATGCCCCGTGGTATCAGCATGAGGAGCTTGGCTATAACTACCGGATGAGCAATGTGATCGCGGGGGTGGTACGGGGACAGATGCCGTATCTTGAGGAGCATATAGCACTGAAAAAAGCGATTTATATGAGGTATAAGGAAGGGCTGGAAGGGCTGCCTGTATCGATGAACCCGTATGATACTGAGAACAGCGAGCCGAACTTCTGGCTGAGCTGCCTGCTGGTTGACGAAGAGGCGATGTGCCGTCAGGTAAGAGGCGAGACAGAAGCCCTGTATATCAGCGAGCCGGGCAGGACCTGCCCGACGGAGATCCTGGAAATGTTGGCAAAGTATAACGCGGAAGGGCGACCGATCTGGAAGCCGATGCATATGCAGCCGATATACCGGATGAATCCTTTTATAACACGGGAGGGCAATGGGCGCGCCAGATCGAATGCTTATATAAATAGTGGAGAAAAGGGAGCTGATGGCCTGCCGCTGGATGTTGGCATGGATATTTTCCGCAGAGGGCTTTGCTTGCCCAGTGACATAAAGATGACCGGGGAGCAGCAGGATGTGGTGATTGAGATAGTGAAGCGTTGCTTTGTATAAAGAGATAAAATTATGGAAGAGAATATTACACGAACTGAAAAAATGAAAGAAGGTAAAGTTCCTCATCATCAGGGTTTTTATGAGAAACACATAAAACGTCCACAGGATTTTATATGTGCTTTATCTGCAATTGTTGTGTTAAGCCCTGTTATGTTGGTCACAGCTTTTATGATACGATGGAAACTTGGTACTCCGGTAATATTTACACAGGACAGACCGGGACTTGATGGGAAAATCTTTAAGCTTTACAAGTTCCGTTCTATGACTAATGCAAGAGACAAGGATGGTAATCTCCTGCCAGATGAGAAAAGACTGACTACATTTGGCAAAAAATTAAGGAGTACGTCGCTGGATGAATTGCCAGAACTTATTAACATGCTGAAAGGTGATATGAGCGTGGTCGGTCCGCGCCCTTTGCTAGTTCAGTACCTTGACAGATATAATGAGCATCAGGCAAGACGCCATGAAGTACGCCCTGGTTTTACCGGCTATGCACAGGTGCACGGAAGAAATGCTATAAGTTGGGAAAAAAAGTTTGATTATGATGTGGATTATGTAGATCATATTACTTTTTTGGGAGATTGGAAGATAATTTTTCTGACATTGTATACGGTATTGCTTAGAGAGGGTATCAGCTCGGATACTTCTGCAACGATGGAAGAATTTCTGGGGAGTGGTGGAGGAACAGAATGAAAAGAAGGCTGGTCATAATTGGGGCAGCAGGGCACGGGAAGGTAGTTGCAGATGCCGCTCTGAAAATGGACAAATATTCAGACATCATATTTTTGGATGATAATAATGAGCTGACAGAATGTAATGGCTTCTCAGTTATGGGAAAGAGCTCTGAAATAGTCCATTATGTAAAAGATGCTGATGTTTTTGTAGCAGTAGGAGATGCAGAAATCAGACAGAAAATTCAGGAGCAGGTGCATGAGATGAACGCCTTTATTGCTACAGTGGTGCATCCGCAAGCAGTAATTGGAAGGAATGTTACAATCGGCTGTGGCACAGCAGTGATGGCAGGAGCAGTTATCAATTCAGGAAGTATAGTTGGAGAAGGCTGCATTATCAATACTTGCTCTTCAGTGGATCATGATTGTAGAATAGCGGATTATGTCCACATAGCGGTAGGCGCACATTTGGCAGGAAACGTTGAGGTGGGGAGCAGGACATGGATTGGCGCGGGGGTAACAGTTAGCAATAATGTTAGTATCTGCTGCAACTGTATGGTTGGCGCAGGGGCGGTGGTAGTACGGAGAATAAGAGAACCGGGGATATACGTTGGGATACCGGCTGGGAGGAAAGGTATGAAGAATGAATCTAATTTAGGGGGGGGGGTAAAACATAATAATACTATACCCACCCTCTTTGAATGGAGGTGTGCGGCATGAAAATACTGTTTACAAGCGTTGGACGCCGAGTGGAATTGATACAGGCGTTTCATCATGCAGCAGATGACCTTGGTATTGAATTGACGATTATTGGTACAGATATTACAAAAAGTGCTCCGGCATTGCAATTTTGTGACATGACGGAGATTATATGTAGTATATCGGATAGCGAATATATTCCGACGCTTCTTTCGCTTTGTGAAAAAGAACAGGTAAATTGCTTGATTCCGACGATAGATACGGATTTACTTCTTCTGTCAGAGAGCAAGAAACAGTTTGAACAAATAGGCACAAAAGTCCTCATCAGTCATCCTGAAAAGGTCAAGATTTGCAGAGATAAAAACTATACTGCTGATTATTTTATGTCCCTTGGGTTGAAATCTCCTCTTCCGGTAAACTCGGTGGAAAAATATAAGGAAGATTTGAATTCGAGAAGCCAAAATTTTCCTGCATTTATCAAACCTAAAGATGGAAGCTCAAGTATCGACGCATACCGTGCAGATAATCTCGATGAATTGGAGCTTTATGCTGAGAAAATCAATGACTATATTATTCAACCGTTTATTTCTGGTTGTGAGTTTACGATTGATATTTTTTGTGATTATGATGGAAATCCTGTATTTATTACCCCCAGAGAACGTCTTGCTGTCAGAGCAGGGGAAGTTCTGAAAACAAAGATTGTACAAGATAAAATTATGATTGACGAAATGCGGACTTTGATTGCTGATTATAAACCATGTGGTCAGATTACTGTGCAACTCATTCAGGAGAAAAAGACGGGCGATAATTATTATATTGAGATAAATCCTCGTTTTGGTGGTGGCGCGCCGTTGAGTATGAAAGCAGGTGCTGACAGTTCCAAAGCTGTTTTGAGAATGTTAAGTGGTCAAAAATTAGAGTATGTTCCCCATGCCGCGAAAGATGGAGCGATTTATTGTAGATTTGACCAAAGTATTTGTGTGAATTGAGGATGAAATAGAATGATTGAGATTCACAGTATAACAGATGTCATGGAATGTCTTGACGGATTGAAAGTTGTCTTATTTGATTTAGACGATACACTTTACAGTGAAAAAGAATATGTCAGAGGCGGTTTTCGTGCAGTTGCCAAAATATTGCCTCAAGTCGAAAACGTAGAAGTGAAATTGTGGAGAGCATTTGAAAATAAAAAATCTGCAATTGATGAAGTACTGAATGCAGAAGGAATTTATTCGGACGAATTGAAACAGAAGTGTCTTAATATATACCGTTATCATCAGCCGGAAATTCATTTATACGATGGTGCAGAAAAACTGCTTAGAGAGTTACAAAATAGAAACTATTTACTTGGCATAATTACTGATGGAAGACCAGACGGACAAAGAGCAAAGATTAAAGCTCTCCGTTTAGATCTATATGTTAGTCATATTATTGTGACGGACGAATTTGGTGGGATTAAGTTTAGAAAACCTAACGAAAGGGCTTTTGTGTATATGAAGGAGATGTTTCGTGTGGAATTTGTAGAGATGTGTTATGTGGGAGATAATATAAAGAAGGATTTCCTTGCTCCTGAAAAACTTGGAATGAAAGCAATTTTCTTTAGAAATCCAGATGGTATATATTGCTGAGAATGTTGAAATTAAATAGGGTATTGTGATAGTAGCAGGAGCGCCAATAAATCTCAGAATAAAAATTGGCATGAGTACTCTAATTGAAATAGTTAAGATATTAAAAAGAGAAAGGAGTTATGGAGTTTTGTTAAAAAAACATCATACAGAGAGATATGAAGAAGAGTATATGGAAAATATTAGTTTTGTCATTTTTTTTAATTGTGGGATATATGCATAATACATTTGCAATGGATGGATGGCAGCAGAATGGACAAGGAAACTGGCAATATGTAGAGAATGACCAGAAAATTGTAAATCGTTGGTTACAGGATGACGATGGAAACTGGCGCTTTGTAGGAAGCAATGGTCTTATGGTAGTAAGCAACTGGGTAAATTTCGAAAACGAGCTTTATTATGTCAATGAAGAAGGAATACGACTTGAAAATCAGTGGTTTTCAATTACATGGAATCCGACGCAACCTGATGCTAAAGCTTCTACAACTTGGTATTATGCTGGGGAGGCAGGAAAAATATATAAAAACGGTTGGTTTTTCATCGAAGGAAAGGAATATTATTTTAATTCGAGTGGTGGTTCAATAAAAGATGCCGTAATAACAATAGATAATAAAAAATATTATGTTGATAGCATCACTGGTAAAAAAAATAATGGATGGTTTTGTGTGGATCGTGTAAGTGCTAAAGGTGTTTTATATCGTAATTGGTATTATGCAAATACTGATGGATCGTTGTATTTCGATGGATGGCAGGAAATAGATGGTAAATTCTATTATTTTTATGCAGGTGTTAATTCAAGAAATACGTGGATGAATCTTGATGGTAAGAGATATTATTTTGATGAAGATGGTATCAGACAGGATTCAGGATGGTTCTCCATTACAGGCGTTAATGGAAATGGGCAGAAATATGTCAATTGGTATTATGCAGAGTCTGATGGAAATGTAGCTCGCGGTGGATTTAAACAAATTGATGGAAAATATTATTATTTTGATGGAAATGGTTTGTCATATCGTAAAAGATGGTATATAGCTCCCAATAAGAAATTATATTATTTGGATAAGGACGGAATCTTACAAAATAATGGTTGGTTTAAAATTGATATAACCAATACTATTTCAGGAGAAATAACAGAATGTTGGTATTATGCAGAAGAAGATGGTGCAGTTCTTACCGATGGAATTCATGAGATTGAAGGCAAGTCATATTATTTTGATACAAATGGTCTGATGTATAAAGATAGATGGCTTATTGGGAAAAACGGTAAACGTCAGTATATTGATAAGGATGGTGTTATGCCAAGAGAAGCCTGGTTTTCAATCAGCGGAGTCAGGGACAACGGAGAAGAATATATTAATTGGTATTATGCAAACCCAAGTGGATACATCTTAAAAGATGGTTGGTATACAATAGAAGGAAAAGAGTATTATATGAATGCCAGCGGGATTATGTATACTGGTTGGTTTACAATTAATGATGATGAACCTTACTATTGTGATGAAAACGGTGCTCGCGTTTATGGTTGGCAAAAATTAAAAATACCAGAGAGTTGGAGTGACGATAATGAAGCTGTGTCAAGTTATATTGGGAAATATGGAGATGAGGCATATTTCTATTTTGAATTAACGGGCGGGAGAAAAAAATATAGTAAGTCCGGCACATATTCGGAAATTACAGTTGATGGATTAAAATACTGTGTAGATACTAATGGCATTATTCAAAAGGGATGGATTAAGAAAAAAGGCACTTCTCCGGCAATCAAAGGCTATCGCTATTATATGCCAGAAGCTTCAGGTTCATACGTAGAAGGACAGCGAGTGGAAAATGAATGGATTAAGATGGTAGGTCCAGAAGATTTGGATGGCCCTATTGAAGAAACATGGTATTATTTTAATTCGGAAGGGGAACCAGTTTGTGCATCTAGCAATACTTTTTTAATTAGAACAATTGATGGTAAACGTTATGCCTTTGATAAATATGGGCGAGTGTTGTATGGATTTTTAGAAATAGAAGGTGAAATCTACTATTTTGGTACAGAAAGCGACCGTTCCTTATCCACGGGTAGATGTATGATTGATGATGGTCTTGATAAAGGCAAGTCAGAGTACTATTTTGATAACAAGGGTAAAGGCGTAACGGGCATAAAGAATGGGCGATTTTATTTTAAGGGAAAGCTTCAGAAAGCTGATTCCTCTACAAAATATGAGGTGTTTGAGGTTGAAGAGAATAAATTTCGTTTGATAGATAGTACAGGGAGAGTAGTAAAAGGTAAGAAGGTTAAGGATGGATCTGGAGAGGAATGGATTACTAGTAGTGATGGAACGATTACTAAATTTGCATCTACTTATGTAGCCGATGTGGTAGAACCGGAGGCAGGTGATTGGGAATAGAGATAGGTGGATGCAATAAAAATGTTTAGAATAAAAATAACGTGGTTATGGAAATGTGCATCATTAACCACGTTATTTTTTGTGTCAAAATGATTTCGTATTCTTGCAAAATTGTATAAGGCAGGAGATACAGTATTGAAAACTATGAAAAAATAGAATTTAGTTTAGGATGACAATTTGATATAGAAAATTAAATATTCTACGGTATGAGGTTAAAATTATGGATATTGTTATAATAGCAGATTTTTGCGGTGAACTTGATGGTCGAGATAATAATCGATTTACATATTTGGCTGAGTTATTGTGTCAAGATAATGCTGTAGAAATTGTTACAAGCGATTTTGACCATAGTAGAAAAGAGTATTTTAAATCTGAGCCAAAGAATTTCTCTTATAAAGTTACAATGTTGCATGAGGGGAATTACAAGAAAAATGTATGTTTGCAAAGGTTTCAAGCACATTATATGTGGGGAATCAATGTAGCGAAGTATTTGAATGAAAGAAAAAAGCCAGATGTGATTTATTGTGCTATACCTACATTAAAAGCAGCTTATGAGGCAGCTCAATATTGCGAAAAGAACCAAATTCGCTTTGTAATTGATATTCAGGATTTATGGCCAGAAGCATTTCAGATGGTATTTAATGTGCCTTTTCTAAATAATTTGATATTTACTCCTTTTAAATATTTGGCTGATGGGGTTTATAAAAGAGCTGATAAAATATGTGCTGTATCACAAACTTACGTAGATCGTGCATTACGGGTTAATAAGAAAACTAATTTTGGTTATAGTGTTTTCCTTGGAACTAGGTTATCTACTTTTGATGAAAATGTAAGAAATAATCTTGTATCCAGAGAAAATAATAATGAATTATGGTTGGCTTATTGTGGGACTCTTGGAAATAGTTATGACCTCGTTTGTGTGATGGAAGCTCTTAGTGTTTTAAATGAAAAACATAATTTGAAATTTATTATTATGGGAGATGGACCAAGGCGTAATGAATTTGAGATTTCAGCAAAAAGAAATAATATATCTTGTCTATTTACTGGGAAGCTTCCCTATAGTCAGATGTGTGGCTTGCTTTCATCATGTGATATTGTTGTAAATCCGATTAAGCATGGTGCGGCAGCAAGTATTATAAATAAGCATGCGGATTACGCTGCAAGTGGTCTTCCAGTTGTTAATACACAAGAAAGTTCTGAATACAGAACTTTAGTTGAACAATATAAAATGGGGTTTAATTGTGAAAGCAATGATGTTCATGATTTAGCAGAAAAAATAGATATACTATGTTCAAATGTAGAAATGAGAAAAAAAATGGGTAAAAATGCACGTAAGTGTGCAGAAGAATGTTTTGATAGAGAGAAAAGTTATGCTTGTTTAATCAGGCAAATAACGTATTGTGAAATTGGATCATGATGGGATTAGTGATTGAATAAAGGGAGTTTAAAGGGATTATAATGATAAATTCTAAAGATGATTATAAATTATATATGCGTATGGATGCACAGGCGCTAGGGATGAATGAACATAAAAAATTTGTGATATGGGGAAATGAAGTTTGGAGATTTGAGCGTGCGCTCAGACATTATGAATTTCATCTTAATGTTACACATAATTTTATGTTTATTTTATTTTGGAAGATTGTTCATAGAAAATTATCATATAGATTGGGGTTCGTAATTCCCCCGAATGTATTTGGGGGGGGCTTAGAATCAATCATTTTGGAAATATTGTAGTGAATCCAGAAGCAGAAATTGGTTGTTGGTGTGATGTACATCAAGGCGTAAATATTGGAACGGGCTATGACGGATGTCCTCAAATTGGTAATAATGTTTGGATTGGACCTGGAGCTAAAATTTTTGGAAAAATACAAATTGCAGATGAATGTGCAATAGGAGCAAATGCTGTAGTAAATAAATCATTTTTAGAAAAGAAAATTTCGATTGCAGGTGTACCGGCAAGGAAAATAAGTGAACGTGGGAATATTTATATTCGAGAAATAAAATTATAAATAGGGACATATTAATGTATAGAAAATTTAAAATTAAGAAAAGAAATATATCAATACAAAATTTAATAATTTTAATTTATCTTCTTAGTGTGATATGTAATTGGAGTTATGGAAATAGCTATATGATATATGTACTAATTTCTGTTGTTTTTGCAATATTTTCATATAAGAAGTTTTTCATGGCGGTCATCATAAATTGTAGTAGATTGGAATTTTTAGTCATACTTTTGCTGTGCATCACATTTATAACAAGTCTTTTGAATGGAGACATAAAGAGTATGATAATGGTAAATATATCTTTGCTTATGCCGTTCGCAATTTCAAATTTACATATTAATTTTAATAACCTTTCTAAACAAGTGGCAATAGCTTCTATGGTAAATCTTTTATTAACAATATTTATATCCATTGATAAAAGCGTTTACAATTCTAATTCCCTAGCAATTCTTATTTATTGTGGAATTAGTATTGGATTTATTTGGTTTAAAGTGACCAATAATCTAGTATCAAAAATTAGTGCCGTTATTTATTTGTTTGTTTCATTTGTTTATTTGTTAGCTACAGGAAGCAGAAATGCTGGAATTATGATTATATTTTGCTTTATACTTTTATTACTTCCAGAATATGTTATGAAAAGGAAGTGGTTCTTCCGGTCGATTTATACTGTTGTCATGCTAGCAACGATTGGAGCTGCTGATATTATGACATATGTTTTTAATAATAATGATATAATGCAACGAATATTGAAATATACTGCGTCGTTTAGTGGCAAAGCCTGGGGGATGGATTCACATTTGACAATACTTTTACTAGTAAAAGATAAGTTTGGTGATTTATCGTTTTTGGCTCAAATGCTTGGTCTGGGAATTAAGACTCAACACACGCATAATTTGTTTTATCAATGTCTTTTTATTTATGGTATTTTGGGGACTATATTAATTTATGGAATATATTGTTGTATTTTTGAAATTGGTTATATGTTATATAAGGAGAAGGACAACAAATTAGCTTTAGCATGCTGTATTATTTTGCTTGGGCATTTTATGTTGCAAGTAGGAGAGGTTTATATGTTAGGAAGTGAAGCTGCATTGGCAATTGCACTTTTACCAGCGGGAATTATTTTGCAACAAAAGAGAAATAGTGTTAGCAAAATAGGAAGGGATAACATTGATATTATATAGAATAAAAATCTGGTTTCAAGTGTTATTTACATTGATTGCAACATTTACGGGCATTAGATGTAATGTGATGAGCGCAGAAGAAACTGTTGAAAATTTAAAAAAGGGAAAGTCCTTGATACGTTTTGGAGATGGGGAGTTTGGAATATATCAGGGAAAGGACATTCATTATCAAGTATATTCTATGGAGTTGGAAAAAAAGTTTATTGAGATTAAAAAAAGTTTTGAAATTGAAGATGAGGAATGCCCATATATTCTGGCGGTGCCAAAGAAGTTTATGACTGTGAGTGGCTTTACTCTTATGAAAAAACGTGTATATGTATCATGTTGGTCACAAGCCAGATATTATTTCAAAAAAAATTTTAGGCACGATATTAAATATGGAGAGGCTTTTTTATTCGAAAAAAGGAATAAAAATATTTATAGTCAGATATGGAAACATGAATTATGTCCTCATAATGTAGTATTTGTACATAATTCGGAACAATATGCTCATGATTTTGCAAAAATTTATAATAAAAATGTTATGTTTATTCAGTGTCCGCCTTTCAATGCATTTGAGGTGTTGGAGAACATAGAAGAAAAGATTATGAATATTATTACGAATGAAAAGTTGAGACAAGATCAGGTAATGCTGACTATTTCGGCTGGACCGGCTGGAAAGGTTTTAGTTTATAATTTTTCAAGACGAGGGTATTGGTGTATTGATGCAGGTCACTGCTGGGATGATCCATTGGAGGGAATCTAAAGTTGAAAAAGATAAGTGTTATTGTTCCTGTGTATAATGCAGAAAAGTATATAAGCAAAACATTAAATTCGATATTAGAACAGACGTATAA
>JAPJQL010000035.1 GCA_030825115.1 Lachnospiraceae bacterium | reverse complement strand
GAAGAATGCTGGAGGAAGAGAGCCGGCAGGAGGGGTTTTTAAAAGGACAGAAGGCTGGTATGGAAGCCGGGCACAAGGCTGGGCTGGAAGCCGGACATAAAGCTGGACTGGAAGCCGGACATAAAGCTGGATTGGAAGCCGGACGCAAAGCTGGACTGGAAGCCGGACGCAAAGCCGGGCTGGAACGGGTGAATCATCTAAACCGTCTCCTGGCAGAACAATCCAGAACCGATGATATTGTCCGGGCTGCCATTGATGAAACGTATCAGCAGAAGCTGTTTGAGGAGTATGGCATCTGACAGGGTAATCTTGCATTTTTATAAAAGGATTCAGGGGAGGCAGTGACTTGTATGAGGCGCCGCCTCCCTTGTTTCTGACTATCTATTTCTCGACTTTCCCTTTTTCCAAAAAAGATATCAGACACAATCGCAGATTCTGTCGAAAAAAATTTCTTGACAAAACTCTGCCAATCCGATATTATTACCATGATGAAATACTTTGAATATCAAAACATTTGAATTTAAAAATAAATTTGAACGGGAAGTCAGGAGAATTATGAAGACGAGCAGAGTGATTGGAACCGGTTCTTATGTGCCGGAGCAGATAGTGACCAATGATGACCTGGCAAAGATTGTGGACACGAACGACGAGTGGATCGTCACACGCACGGGAATCCATGAGCGCCGGGTTGCTGCAGATGTGAAGACCGGGACTTCTTATATGGCAGCGGAGGCGGCCAGGCGGGCGCTTGCGGACGCAGGTGTGGCGGCAGAGGAATTGGACATTATCCTGCTTGGGACTTCGTCGCCGGATAATTGCTTTCCAAACGGAGCCTGTGAGGTACAGGGGGCGATCGGCGCCCATCGGGCGGCCGCATTTGACATCAGCGCGGCATGTTCCGGTTTCCTTTTTGCATTAAGCACCATGCAGGCTTTTATGCAGGCAGGGATCTACAAGACCGGGCTGGTTATCGGAGCGGACTGTCTAAGCAAGCTGACAGACTGGACGGACCGCGGAACCTGTGTCCTGTTCGGTGACGGAGCGGGCGCTGCTGTCGTGAGAGCAGAAGAGACCGGGCTGAGGCATATGGTGATGGGGTCTGACGGGACGAAAGGTTCGGTGCTTTCCTGCGTATCAAGGACGGGCGGCAGTTTTCTGAACGGGAAGATACCGGAGATTGGATATATGTATATGGACGGACAGGAAGTGTTCCGTTTTGCGGTTAAGAAAGTGCCAGAGTGTGTGCGGCAGATTCTGGATGAAACCGGCACAGACATTGAGGATATCAAATATTTTGTTCTCCATCAGGCAAATTACCGGATTTTTGAATCGGTAGCGAAGCGGCTGAAACAGCCGTTGGAAAAATTTCCTATGAATATTGACCGGTATGGCAACACATCGGGGGCGTCGGTTCCGCTGATGTTAGACGAACTGAACCGGGAAGGAAAGCTAAACCGGGGAGATAAGATCATCCTTGCAGGCTTCGGCGGAGGTCTGACCTGGGGAGCGGCGCTGCTGGAGTGGTAAAAAGCGCAGGAGAATGGTAGTTCAGGAAAACGGGAAATACCCGCAACCTTCTATAAAAATAAAAAATAAAAATTATTTATCTTAAAGGAGAAAAACCATGTTAGAGAAAATGAAAGAAATCATTGCAGACCAGTTAAGCGTTGACGCTGAGACGATCACCGAGGCATCTTCCTTCAAAGAGGACTTAGGCGCTGATTCCTTAGACCTGTTCGAGCTGGTAATGGCGCTGGAGGATGAGTACTCTGTTGAGATTCCTTCTGAGGACTTACAGGAGCTGCTGACGGTTGGTCAGGTTATGGAATACCTGAAAGCGAAAGGTGTAGAGGCATAAGCCCTGCACCTTCGTGTTCATTTATCGAAAGACTGAAACAAATATAGCGATGCGCTGTTGGAGGACCCATATGAAGACAAGAATCACAGAACTTTTAGGAATTGAATATCCGATTATCCAGGGCGGTATGGCCTGGGTGGCAGAGAACCATCTGGCAGCAGCCGTATCGGAAGCAGGCGGATTGGGACTTATTGGCGGGGCAAATGCACCGGCTGAGGTGATCCGTGAGTATATAAAAAAGGTAAAAGAAGCAACTGATAAACCGTTCGGTGTGAATGTTATGCTGATGAGCCCGTATGCAGACGACGTGGCGAAGGTGATCGTGGAGGAAGGCGTAAAGGTGGTGACCACCGGAGCCGGAAACCCGGAAAAATATATGGAAATGTGGAAGGCGGCAGGCGTAAAGGTGATTCCGGTCGTAGCTTCCGTAGCACTGGCAAAGAGAATGGAAAAATACGGTGCGGATGCAGTCGTGGCAGAGGGAACCGAGTCCGGCGGGCACATCGGTGAGGCGACGACCATGACCCTGGTGCCGCAGGTCGTTGACGCGGTATCCATTCCGGTTATCGCCGCAGGCGGAATCGGTGATGGAAGAGGGATTGCAGCAGCGTTCATGCTGGGCGCCGAGGCAGTTCAGATGGGAACCCGTTTCCTGCTGGCAAAAGAGTGTATCGTGCATCAGAATTATAAAGACCGTGTGGCGAAGGCAAAGGATATCGACTCTGCGGTCACAGGCAGAAGCCACGGACATCCGGTCCGCTGTCTGAGAAACCAGATGACAAGAGAATATGTAAAGCTTGAAAACAGTGGGAAGAGTTTTGAGGAGCTGGAGTACCTGACTCTGGGCGCGCTGCGGAACGCGGTTGTGGACGGAGATGTGGTGAACGGTACGGTGATGGCAGGACAGATTGCAGGTTTGGTGAATAAAGAGCAGACCTGTAAAGAGATGATGGATGAGATGATGGACCAGGCCAAAAAGCTTTTGGGACGCGAGTAAGATAATAAAGGAGTATGAGTGATGAGTAAGATCGCATTTATTTACCCGGGACAGGGAGCGCAGGTATGCGGAATGGGACAGGATTTTTATGAGCAGACGGAGATTGGCAAACAGGTATTCGACCTGGCCACCGGGCTGCTGGGATTTTCCGTTCCCGAGCTGTGCTTCACAGAGAATGACAGGTTGGATATCACCGAATATACGCAGGCTGCGATGGTAACCACCAGCATTGCCATGACGAAAGTCCTGGAGAGCAAAGGGATAAAACCAGATGTAGCTGCGGGTCTGAGTCTGGGTGAATATTGCGCGCTCTACGCCGCAGGTGTGATGAGAGAAGAAGACGCCATCGCTACCGTAAGACAGAGAGGCATCCTGATGCAGGAAGAAGTTCCGGCAGGTCAGGGTGCAATGGCTGCAATCCTTGCAATGGATGCGGCTGTGATTGAAGAAGTGATCCGTGAGATCGAGGGTGTGCAGATTGCCAACTATAACTGCCCGGGGCAGATTGTGATCTCCGGCAGGAAAGAGGCGGTTGAGACTGCATGTGAGAAGCTCAAAGAGGCAGGGGCGAAACGCGCCATCATGCTGAATGTGAGCGGGCCGTTCCATTCCCGGATGCTGACCGGCGCAGGGGAAAAGCTGGGAGCGGTGTTGGAAAAAGTGGAAGTACATACCCCGGTCATCCCATATGTGGCAAATGTGACGGCTGCTTATGTGACGGATGCGGCTGAGGTAAAACCACTTTTGATGAAGCAGGTTTCTTCCTCCGTAAGATGGCAGCAGAGCGTGGAAGCGATGCTGAAAGACGGAGTAGATACCTTTATTGAAATCGGGCCGGGGAAGACCCTGACCGGATTTATGAAGAAGATTGACAGAACCGTTAAGGTCATGAATATAGAGAAGCTGGAAGATGTGGAACGTGTTGTGGAGGCGTTGAGGGCATAAGCAGAAACGGACCAAAGCAACGAGAATTGGAGGAAAATGATAATGTTGACAGATAAAATTGCAGTAGTGACCGGAGCAAGCCGTGGAATCGGCAGAGAAATCGCGGTTACCCTGGCGGCAGAGGGCGCTGTTGTTGTCGTAAACTACAATGGTTCCGCAGCGAAGGCAGAAGAGGTCGTAAAAACAATCGAAGCGGCAGGCGGCAAAGCAGAAGCCGTGCAGTGCAACGTTTCCGAGTTTGACAAGGCGGCAGAACTGATGGCTTATGTCATTGAGAAATATGGCAGAGTTGATATTTTGGTAAATAATGCGGGAATCACCCGTGATAATCTTCTTATGAAGATGAGTGAAGATGATTTTGACGCGGTGATCAATACCAACCTGAAAGGGGTATTTAACTGCATCAAGCACATATCCCGTCAGATGTTAAAGCAGAAGAGTGGAAGGATCATCAATATCTCTTCCGTGTCCGGTGTGATCGGCAATGCGGGGCAGGCAAACTACTGTGCGTCCAAGGCCGGGCTGATCGGTCTGACCAAGTCCGTGGCGCGGGAGCTGGCAAGCCGCGGAATCACCGCCAATGCAGTTGCTCCGGGATTTATTGCGACGGAGATGACCGACGTTTTACCCGACGCAGTAAAAGCGGCGGCGACAGAACAGATTCCCATGAAACATTTTGGCACGACGAAAGATATCGCAGCGACCGTGGCGTTTTTGGCCTCCGATGCAGCAGGCTACATCACCGGCCAGGTCATCAGCGTAGACGGCGGGATGGCGATGTAACGAAGTCAATGAGCAGGGCGGAAGAGGATGGGTAATTTGTGAATGGGGAGCTTGCTCACCAGGCACAAATCACACATTCTCTTCCATCGGGCGAAGCCCGATATGAATAATTTTGCTCCGCAAAATTATGAATAACACCTGCGGGCCAGAAAGCACGTCCATGAATAACGCCCGCGGCCCAGCAGGCAATAAGCAAATTAAGGAGAAAAGGTATGAGCAGAAGAGTTGTTGTAACCGGAATGGGTGCCATCACCCCGATTGGAAATAACGTAGAAGCATTTTGGAACGGACTGAAGAATAAAACCGTAGGCATCGCACCGATCACCTACTTTGATACAACCGAATATAAGGCAAAGCTTGCGGCACAGGTAAAAGACTTCGACGCCAGGCAGTTCATGGACCCGAAGGCGGCAAAGCGTATGGAGCAGTTCTGCCAGTTTGCGGTAGCGGCGTCCAAAGAGGCGATAGAAGACGCAGGCCTTGACATGAGCAAGGAAGACCCGTTCCGCGTAGGCGTGAGCGTCGGCTCCGGAATCGGAAGCCTGCAGTCCATTGAAAAAGAATATAAGAAGCTTTTAGACAGAGGACCTGCCCGGGTAAATCCGCTTCTGGTTCCGCTGATGATCAGCAATATGGCGGCAGGAAACGTGTCGATCCAGTTTGGCATGAAGGGAAAATGCATTAACGTTGTCACCGCATGTGCAACCGGAACCCACAGCATCGGCGAGGCTTTCCGCACGATCCAGTACGGGGATGCCGATGTGATGGTAGCAGGCGGAGCCGAGGCAAGCATCACCCCGATCGGCGTTGCAGGCTTTACCGCACTGACCGCTTTAAACACAACGGAAGACCCGCTTCGCGCCTCCATTCCGTTCGACGCAGAACGCAGTGGATTTGTCATGGGCGAAGGCGCAGGAGTTGTAGTGTTGGAATCCTTAGAGCATGCTCTGGCGAGAGGGGCAAAAATCTATGCAGAGATTTCCGGGTACGGCGCAACCGGCGACGCTTACCATATCACATCCCCGGCAGAGGATGGGAGCGGCGCGGCAAAGGCGATGGAGATGGCGATCGCAGATGCCGGATTAAAGCCGGAGGATGTAGATTATATCAACGCGCACGGAACCAGCACCCACCACAACGATCTGTTTGAGACGAAGGCGATCAAGCTTGTCCTGGGAGACCATGCAAAAAAAGTAAAGATCAACAGTACAAAATCCATGGTAGGACATCTGCTTGGCGCAGCAGGCGGCGTGGAATTCATCACCTGTGTCAAATCCATTCAGGAAGGCTTTGTACATGCAACTGCAGGCCTTGAAATAAGCGATCCCGAGTGCGATCTGGACTACACCAAGGGCGAAGGCGTGGAGATGGATGTCAACTGTGCCATCAGCAACTCCCTGGGCTTTGGCGGACACAACGCAACCCTGCTTGTAAAGAAGTATACAGATTAAGGAGGAACCGGTTATGACGATTGATGAGATTGTAACATTAATAGAGGCGGTATCAGATAACGGCCTGACCAGCTTCGTATACGAAGAAGGCGACCAGAAGCTGGTTTTGAAAAAGAAGAAAAAGAAAAATGCCGCTCCGGCTCCGGTTGCCCCGGTTGTGATTTCCCAGCCTGCGGCTCCGATGATGAGCCCGATGGCGATGCCGATGTCTGCAGCCCCGGTTGAGGTGGCGGCACAGGCAGCAGGCACAGAAGCAGAATCCAAGAAAGAAGCCGTTGATATCGGTTCTGACAATGTAGTGACTTCCCCGCTGGTCGGCACCTTCTACAATGCGTCCTCTCCGGAAGCAGAGCCGTTTGTAAAGGTGGGCGATACCGTGAAGAAGGGGCAGGTTCTTGGCATCATCGAGGCGATGAAGCTGATGAATGAGATTGAGAGTGAATATGACGGTGTTGTGGAGGCAGTCCTTGTGAACAACGAGGATGTGGTGGAATTTGGCCAGCCGCTGTTC
The DNA here is from genome assembly GCA_030825115.1 of Lachnospiraceae bacterium. Classification (GTDB taxonomy): domain Bacteria; phylum Bacillota; class Clostridia; order Lachnospirales; family Lachnospiraceae; genus Brotaphodocola. Next base: position 29,460 of record JAPJQL010000035.1, on the reverse strand, counting down.
CGCATCCGCTGACAGGAAAACCCGTAAAAATAGAGGAGAACATCATGAGATTAGGTATTAAAGAAATTCAGGAGATCATTCCGCACAGACATCCGTTTCTGCTGATCGATGTGATTGAAGAACTGGAGCCGGGCGTTCGCGCGGTAGGCTATAAATCCATCACCTTTAACGAGCCGCAGTTTGCCGGACATTTTCCGGGGCAGCCGGTGATGCCGGGCGTGCTGATGATCGAGGCGCTGGCCCAGGTGGGCGCGGTAGCGATGCTGAGCCTGGAAGAGAACAAAGGTAAGACCGCGTTTTTTGGCTCCATCAACAATGCAAAGTTTAAGCAGATGGTGCTTCCGGGAGACAGACTGAAGCTGGAGTGTGAGATCATCAAGCGGAAGGGCCCGATCGGCGTTGGAAAGGCGGTCGCTACCAACGCAGAGGGAAAAGTGGCAGTGTCTGCAGAATTGACATTTGCAATCGGCCAGTAGACCGGCCGGACAGCCACCGAGTGTTCATAACAAGGAGTTCATCTATGTTTGAGAAAATATTGATCGCCAACCGTGGCGAGATCGCAGTTAGAATTATAAGGGCCTGCCGGGAGATGGGGATTAAGACTGTAGCCGTCTATTCCGAGGCAGACCGCGACAGCCTGCATACCCTTCTGGCCGATGAGGCTATCTGCATCGGGCCGGCAGCATCCGCACAGAGCTATTTGAATATGGAGAGAATCCTGTCGGCAACGGTGGCGATGAAGGCAGAAGCCATCCATCCGGGATTCGGTTTTTTATCTGAAAATGCCAGGTTTGCTGAACTTTGTGAGAAATGCAACATCACATTTATCGGGCCGTCTGCACAGATCATCAATAAGATGGGAAATAAATCCGAGGCGAGAAAGACCATGATGGATGCCGGGGTTCCGGTCGTTCCGGGCGGAAAAGAACCGGTCCATACGGTAGAAGAGGCTCTTGAGCTGGCAAAGCAGATCGGCTTTCCGGTCATGATCAAGGCGTCATCCGGCGGCGGCGGGAAGGGAATGCGGATTTCCCGTGGGATTGAAGATTTTGAGGCAAACTTCCAGAATGCCCAGATGGAATCCATCAAGGGATTTTCCGACGATACCATGTATCTGGAGCGGTATATCGAAAAGCCAAGGCATATCGAATTTCAGATCATGGCAGATAAGCACGGCAACGTAGTGCATCTGGGAGAACGCGACTGTTCCATCCAGAGACGCCATCAGAAGGTTTTGGAAGAGTCCCCTTCCGTTGCAATATCCGAAGAGCTGCGCCGGCAGATGGGCGAGACTGCGGTGAAGGCGGCAAAGGCTGTGGGATACGAGAATGCGGGCACGATCGAGTTTTTGCTGGATAAACATAAAAACTATTATTTCATGGAGATGAATACCAGAATCCAGGTGGAACATCCCGTGACGGAGATGGTCAGCGGGCTGGACCTGATAAAAGAGCAGATCCGCGTGGCGGCAGGTGAGACGCTGAGCGTATCCCAGGAAGATGTCAGCCTGAAAGGACATGCGATCGAATGCCGTATCAATGCAGAAAACCCGTCCAAAAACTTTATGCCAAGTCCTGGTCTGATCACGAACATCCATGTACCGGGCGGCAACGGGGTTCGGGTGGATACCCATATTTATAATGATTATAAAGTTCCGGCCAATTATGATTCCATGCTGATGAAGATGATCGTCCACGGAAAGACCCGGGAAGAGGCGATAGCCAAGATGAGAAGCGCCCTTGGCGAACTGATCATCGAGGGGATTGAGACCAATCTGGACTTCCAGTTTGAGATCCTCAGCCACCCTGCTTATCAGGAAGGGGATACCGATACCCATTTTATCCCGACTTATTTCCCGGAGTATTGTAAGTAAGCCGGTGTCCGCTCTAAAGGAGATAGAATATGCTGAGAGATATGTTTAAAAAGACATATACGATGATAGATACAAAATACAAAGCACAGAAGAAGGACGACGAGCCCAATATCCCTCAGGGAATGTGGCGTAAATGCAACAAATGCGGCCAGCCGATCTACGTGGAGGATGTAAAGAACAACCTGTACGTCTGCCCCAAGTGCGGCGGTTATTTCCGCGTCCATGCGTACCGCAGGATTGAGATGCTGCTGGACGAGGGGACGTTTGAAGAGTGGAATAAGGAGATGGAATTTTCCAATCCGCTGGACTTTCCCGGATATGAAAAAAAGGTAGATGCGGCAAAGGAAAAGACAAAGCTGAATGAAGCCATCATCACGGGCAAAGGGAGCATCATGGGACAAGACGCTGCGGTAGGCGTCTGTGACGCCCGGTTTTTGATGAGCAGCATGGGACACAATGTGGGCGAAAAAATCACCCGGATGGTGGAGCGTGCTACAAAAGAGCGGCTTCCCGTCATCATCTTTGCCTGTTCCGGCGGGGCCAGGATGCAGGAGGGAATCGTATCCCTGATGCAGATGGCAAAGACCTCTGCGGCTCTGAAACGACACCACGACGCAGGGCAGCTGTTTATCAGCGTTCTGACAGACCCGACGACCGGAGGTGTGACGGCCAGCTTTGCCATGTTGGGAGACATCATCCTGGCAGAGCCAAACGCCCTGATCGGATTTGCAGGACCGAGAGTGATCCAGCAGACGATCGGGCAGAAGCTGCCGGAAGGATTCCAGCGATCCGAGTTTTTGCTGGAGCATGGCTTTGTAGATAAGATTGTCAAACGAAGCGAGCAGAGGGAGACGATTGCCGCAATATTGAGGATGCATGGAACGGTATCCGATGCCGAAAAAAAATCCCGGTTGGAAGCACTTGCGGATAAAGGCGCAGGGATTGTGGATAACTGTCCGGATCTGAAGAAAAACAGTGGAAAAACAGCCTGGGACACGGTACAGCTCTCCAGAGATGCACAGCGCCCCGTTGCGACAGACTATATCGATGCTGTTTTTGATGAATTTATAGAGTTTCACGGAGACCGGTATTTTGGCGATGACGGAGCGGTTGTCGGCGGGATTGCAACCTTTGGCGGGATGCCTGTGACCGTAATCGGTCAGCAGAAGGGCAAAAATACCAAAGAGAATATCAAACGCAACTTTGGAATGCCGTCGCCGGAAGGATACCGCAAGGCGCTGCGCCTGATGAAGCAGGCAGAAGCGTTCGGTCGCCCGGTCGTGTGCTTTGTGGATACGCCGGGAGCTTTCTGCGGTCTGGAAGCCGAAGAGCGGGGACAGGGAGAGGCGATCGCCCGCAACCTGTTTGAGATGGCGGATCTGACGGTTCCGGTGCTTTCCATCGTGATCGGAGAGGGCGGCAGCGGCGGCGCGCTGGCGCTGGCAGTGGCCAACGAGGTATGGATGATGGAAAATGCCATCTATTCCATCCTGTCGCCGGAAGGCTTTGCCTCCATTTTGTGGAAGGACAGCAAAAAAGCGGCGGATGCCGCGAAGGTTATGAAGATAACGGCTGCGGACCTTTACGAGATGAACCTGATTGAGCAGGTGATTCCGGAAAATGAGCCGGCAGGCGCCGATACGATGCCGCTGATCGCGGAGATTCTGAAGCAGAAAATGTCAGGGTTCTTTGCCCGTTACGGCGCGCTGACAGGCGATGTTGTAAGGGAGCAGAGATACGATAGATTTAGGAGAATGTAATCAATGAGGAACACATTAAAACCATTGGTAATGGGCAATCTGACCGCAAAGTATCCGATCATCCAGGGCGGTATGGGAGTGGGTATCAGTCTCTCATCTCTGGCGGGCGCAGTCGCAAAAGCCGGGGGCGTCGGGATCATCTCCACCGCCCAGATTGGATTTCGTGACCCTGATTTTTTAAAAGCGCCGCTGGAAGCAAACCTGCGCGCCATCAAGACAGAGTTTGAGAAGGCAAGGAAGATTGCCCCGGACGGAATCATCGGGTTTAATATCATGGTGGCGACTAAGCAGTATGCGCTCTACGTAAAAGCAGCGATTCAGGCAGGCGCGGACATCATCATCTCCGGCGCAGGTCTTCCGGTCAGCCTGCCGGAGCTCGCAAAAGGCGCAAAGACAAAGATCGCCCCGATCGTCTCCACGGCAAAGTCCGCGATGGTCATCTGCAAGATGTGGGACAGGAAATATGAGAAAGCGCCGGATCTGGTAGTCATAGAAGGGCCGCTTGCAGGCGGACACCTGGGCTTTACTCCGGAGCAGCTCACCGGGTATGGAGCCGATACGGCGGATGTGGCCGCCACCTACCAGAAAGACGACTACGATAAAGAGATTCAGGATATCATCAAGGTAGTCAGAGGGTATGAGGAGAAATACGGACAGCACATCCCGGTCGTTGTCGCAGGCGGCATCTATGACCATGAAGACGTGGAACATGCGGTCAGCCTGGGCGCGGACGGCGTTCAGGTGGGAACCCGCTTTGTGACAACTGAGGAATGCGATGCGCCGCTGTCCTATAAGCAGGCTTATATCAATGCAGGAAAAGAAGACATTGTGATAACCAAGAGCCCGGTGGGAATGCCGGGACGGGCGATCAAAAATGCATTTTTAAACGCGGTGACGGGAGAGCCCGCCAAGATTGACCACTGCTACCGGTGCCTGGAGCACTGCAATCCGGCAAATATCCCGTATTGTATCACAAAGGCTCTTTCCAATGCGGCAGAAGGCGACCTGGACCATGCGCTTTTGTTCTGCGGAAGCAACGCTTACCGTTCCGATAAGATTGAGACGGTGGAAGAGGTGATCCGGGAACTGACAGGTTCTTCGTCCCGGTCATAGCCGTGTCATAAAACGTAAAAAAGCTCCATAGATTGAAACAAGGAATGCAAAGAGAAGCAGGACGTATGTTAAATTATCTATGGAGCATTATGATATTACTGGGCATGGCATGGGGAGCAGCAAACGGCAGCCTGGATGCCGTGACCCAGGGACTTCTGGATTCGGCGAAAGAGGCGGTGACGCTTGGCATCACGATGCTTGGCATCATGTCGTTCTGGTGTGGGATCATGGAAGTCGGAAATAAAGCAGGACTGCTGGAATGGCTGACGGGAAAGATGGACCCTGTGCTGGGATTTCTATTTCCAAGGCTGGAAAAAGACCATCCGGCCAGAAGACCGATCGCGGTCAACATGATCGCCAATATGCTTGGGCTGGGCTGGGCGGCAACACCGGCCGGGCTGGAAGCAATGAAGGAACTGAAAGCAAACCGTCCGGCTGGCAGCCCGGCTCATATTGCCACCAATGAAATGTGCACGTTCCTGATTTTAAACATCTCGTCCCTGCAGCTGATCCCCATCAACATGGTTGCGTACCGGAGCCAGTATGGCTCTGCCAATCCCATGGCGGTGCTCGGACCTGCACTCGTCGCCACGTCGCTGTCAACCCTGGCGGCGGTCGTGTTCTGTAAGGTGGTGGACCGATGTTCCTGATCTGGCTGTCCCGCGCGCTGATTCCGTTTGTAGTCTGCTATATCATTGCCTTTGGACTGATATCAAAGCGCCCGGTGTTCGATGATTTTCTGGATGGGGCAAAAGACGGGATGAAGACAGTTGCCGGTATCCTGCCTACCTTGATCGGCCTGATGACTGCAGTCGGCGTGCTGCGCGCGTCCGGTTTTTTGGACGTCCTTGGAAAATGGCTGTCCGCGCCCGCCGCGTGGCTGCACATTCCGGAGCCGCTGATACCGTTGACTCTCGTGCGGCTGGTGTCCAACTCTGCGGCAACCGGGCTGGTATTTGACATCTTTGGCAAATACGGGCCGGATTCCCCGATCGGGATGGCGGCATCGGTTTTGATGAGTTGCACGGAAACTTTGTTCTATTGCCTCAGTATCTATTTTGGGTCGGCGGGTGTTACAAAAACCCGTTATGCACTGCCCGGCGCACTGGTGGCGACGGCGGCAGGCATTGCAGCCAGTATTTTTCTGAGCTGTTTTTAATCTTTTTCATAAAAAGGAAACAACCTTGTAAGAATTTTCTAAGGAAATGCAGGTTGTCTTGCGGAAAGAAATCATGTATAATCATGGAGAAGCTTTTGTCTCCATGTATAGTGAGGGGTGAAAAGTGGATACTTATGAAACTCTGAATAACGCGCTGGTGAAGCTGTTTCGGGATGTCATGGACATCGAACAGGAAGCAATCATCACCCAGGAGTATAAAGATATTACGAATAATGATATGCATGTGATCCAGGCGATCGGCGTAGAAGAGCCCAAGAACATGTCAACGATCGCCAAAGAGCTTTCGGTGACGGTCGGGACTCTGACGATTGCGATGAACAGCCTGGTCAAAAAAGGCTACGTCAACCGGGAGCGAGGACAGGAGGACCGGAGAGTAGTCTATATTTCTCTGTCCGAAAAAGGGCAGCGTGCATACCGCCATCATGAGGAATTCCACCGCCAGATGATAGATGAGGTTCTAAAAGAACTGGAACCGCAAGAGACAGAGGCACTAGTAAGGGCATTGTCGAAGCTGAACCTCTGGTTTCGCAGCCTGCAGGAGAAATAAAGGAGGCACTTTAATCATGAAAAAGGCTATCATGTGTTTCATCGGAGCCATGATGATTTTATCATTAGCAGCTTGTACACCGACCACGGAGAAGAATAAGACGGGGCAGGTAAAGCAGACCCAGCCGGCGAACGGCGTGGCTGACAAGCAGCCGGACCCGACCGCACCGGATTTGGACATTATCTCTGTCTATCGGATCGGGGATGACGGAAAGATCGTCGGTACGATGGACGCCATCGAACAGAGAACGCCGCAGGTACTGGTGGACCTTCTCATTGAATACGGCGTGCTGGAAGAGGGCACGAAGTCACTGAGTTTTGAAGAAGTTGGCAAAGTTGATGAGGTCGGACCTGGCGTTGTACAGATTCCGGGGCTGGAGATCGACAACAGCATCGGCGAGACGGGGATTCTGGATTTGAACCAGGCGCCGTCGGACGATCTGAAGATTCAGGCGATTGCCAATACATTCATTGAGAATCTGAATGTGGTGAAGTTTACACTCAAGGTGAACGGGGAGACCGTAAAAGAAGACCTGACTTATATTGAGCCTGGGAAATAAAGCGAAAAAGGACATTACATGCCGGAGGTGGCGCGTAATGTCCTTTTTTTGCGGTGTAACGGTATAAGACCTGTTTTATATCTTCTGCGTCAACAGCCACGAAGTAAAATAAGGCTGGATCACATCAAATGGCGCCGGTCCCAGATCCAGCAGGAATGTGTGGAACTCTTTCAGGCTGAATTTGTCCCCGAGCTGGTTTTTTGCAATCTCCGCCATGTTATGAATCTCCAGATAACCGACATAGTAAGCGATATAGTTGCCGGGATTTTCAATCATGGTGTTGTAGATATTCTGGGCCGGAATGGCCGGGTCGGCGTAATAATCGCTCAGATAGTCGTTGACCTGTTCCAACGTCCAGCCGTAGTAGTTGATATAAACATCCAGGCAGGCCTGCAGCCCCAGCGACGCAGCCTTGTTGACTGCAAGCAGCTCGCCAAGTTCCGGGCTCAAGCCGTTGTCTAAGGTACAGGCGTAGTTCTCTACGTAAGTGGCCCACCCTTCGGAATAACCCAGCGCCGGGAGAATCTGCCGAAGGTTATTGGTATTGCGGGAACGGAAATATACATTCTGGTATAGATGTCCCGGATAACCTTCGTGTGCAATGGTGGTATAGCGGTCATTCGCTGTATAACGCTCATTTTGATTGATGTAGATGGTGTTGTTTTTGTAATCATCAATCGGCGGGAGCAGGTAAAATGCAGGGCTTAATGACAGTTCCAGCGCTTTTGGGACGTATTTAAACGTATAATTGCATTCCGGCAGGGCAGGAAAATCATTGGAAGCCAGCGTTTTTAACTCCTCAATAATGGCGTCAGGCTCTGTCTGGCGAAATCTGGATGAATGAAACTGGTCCATAATGTCAGGATTGTTCTGGGTGATGCCCGTGACCCGGATGATGTCTTTTTTTATCTGGGCTTCCATCGCCCGGAGCATCTCCTCTACCGAGTTGTAGGAGGTTCCCGTATTGGAATAGACCAGATAGCGGTAATACTCTTTCCCTCTCGGAAGACCGCTCAATCCGCCCTGATTGACCGCGGTCCCTTTCAGAGCCGTCATTCCGTCGATCAATAGCTGATAGGCGGGGACAAAATCGCTTTCCAGCAGAGCCGAATTTTTCTGCCGGTAGGCTTCCTTGTCTTCTTCGGTCAGACCGGATACGGTATCCAGCCGGTGATTGAAGGTGTCGATCATAAAATTGCTTCCGGGTACAAGCAGATAGCTCTCACAGGATTCGATGACATGGTCGATGGAGGTGTCGTTCATCATAAGCCCGGCCTCTGCCTGCTGCTGTGCCAGAGCCAGCAGTTCTCCATAATACTCATCCAACCCTGCGATCAGATTGAGGTAGTCGTCGATATCCTGCCGGCTGCGGAATTCATACTCTGAAAAGAGGATCGGAAGCTGGGCCTGGACCCCGATGGTGGGAGCCAGGGGTTGGAAATACAGATCCAGTCCCTCGGACATCAATTGTGTGTCGATATAGCTTCTAAGGATGCGGAGCGTAAGCTTTTGGTCCTCGGTCAAAAGTGCAAGGTCGAAGGAATCTGCCTGTTCCTTTAACTCTTTTAACTCGGAAAGCATCTCTTCTGCATTGTCCACAGAAACAGGGCTGTACAGGGCGCGTGCAGATGTCAGGCCGAAAGCGGACGGATCTTTAAGTTTGGAATGGAAGGTGAGCTGGTTGGCGCTGACTTCATCTAAAAACAGACTTTCCGTAAACAGGTCAAACTCACGCTGGGCTGTCAGCCGTGATTCGTCGTAAGTCTCGTATTCAGCCGCGGTTTCCTCCAAAAAAGGCGCTGCTGTGGTAGCTTCCGGTCCCTTCGGCCGTGGCACACAGGCGCCGAGAACCAACGCATTACACAGCAAAAGACATGCCAGAGCGCCGGATATATGCCTGGAAATGTTCATAAGCAGTATCCTCCTAAGTGATTGTATTATATATTATATTTATCCGGAATACAACTTATGAAAGATCTGCCGAAATCTTCTTTTCCACTCTGGAATACAGAAGCACTCCCCCAATCGTGACGATACCCCCCACAATCTGCAGCGGCGCAGGGATCTCGCCGAAAAGAAGCAGAGCAAATACAGCCGCCACCACCGGCTCGCACAGCTTGGATGCGGAAACGAATGACGGTGAGAGGAATTTCAGGCACCAGCTGAATATGCTGTGGCCCAGCAGGGTGGAGCATACGCTGAGCAGCAGTCCCACGATCACGGACCGGAGACCGTAACCGGTAAACGGAAGTCCGCTGAACACGGTTGCCAGACCCAGGGCGACGGCGCAGAAAACGTATACGATATAGGTATAGATGGTAGTTGACAGATATCCTCTGACCTGGCGTCCGATCAGGGTATATACTGCACAGAACACTGCGGCAGCCAGAGCGAGCACATCGCCGTAAAGGTGATTGCCCCCTGCCGAATAATCGGAAAAGGCGATCATCAGGCTTCCGCCAACGGTCACAAATATGCTGGCGGCGGCAGCCAAAGTTATCTTTCCCTTTAAGAACAGACAGTATCCAAGGGCGACCCAGATGACTTCCGTGCACACGATGGCTGTGGAACTTGCCACAGAGGTCCGGTTTAAGGATTCGAACCAGGACGTAAAATGCAGCGCCAAAAACAGCCCGCTGGCGGCGCACAAAAGAACGGTTTTCCGGTCTGCTTTTCTTAGCTCCTGCCTGCATTTCTTTCGTCCCAGAACTACGGGCGTCATCAGGATTACGGTCCACATCAGCCGGTAAAATGCAGTGACGACGGAAGGGGCCTGGGAATATTTAACGAATATTGCCGACAGGGAGATGCCGGCGATTCCGATCACAATCATGATCAGGGGATGTTTTTCTAAAAACTTCATCGGGAGTACCTATGCCTTTTCTTTCATATTTTATTGCTTATTCTATCACATGAGGGGGGCAGAGTCCAGAGATGCCGTTATCAAGAATGACTCCTTCCTTGTCTTTTTTCCCAGATTGTGTTATAGTTTGATTACTTATTATTAGGAGGAATGACTCATGTGTCAAAACTGTAAAAAACCATATTATATTACAACTGCAATTGCATATACATCCGGGAAGCCTCATATAGGCAATACCTACGAGATCGTACTGGCAGACAGTATTGCCAGATTTAAGAGAGAGCAGGGCTACGATGTCCGTTTCCAGACCGGTACGGACGAGCATGGCCAGAAGATTGAGCTGAAGGCTGAGGCGGCAGGCGTGACTCCACAGGAGTTTGTGGACGGCGTTGCGTCTCAGATTAAAGATATCTGGGATATGATGAACACTTCTTATGACAAATTTATCCGTACCACCGATCAGGACCATGAGAAGCAGGTACAGAAGATTTTCAAAAAGCTCTACGACCAGGGCGACATCTATAAGGGACATTATGAAGGCTTATATTGTACTCCCTGCGAGTCCTTCTTCACCGAGTCCCAGCTTGTAGACGGCAAATGCCCGGACTGCGGACGGGAAGTACAGCCTGCGAAGGAAGAGGCGTATTTCTTCAAGATGAGCAAATATGCGGACCGCCTGATCGCCCATATCAATGAGCACCCGGAGTTTATCCAGCCGGTATCCCGCAAGAATGAGATGATGAATAACTTTTTGCTGCCGGGACTTCAGGATCTCTGCGTGTCCAGAACCTCCTTTACCTGGGGGATTCCGGTGGACTTTGACCCAAAACATGTGACGTACGTATGGCTGGATGCTCTGACAAACTACATCACCGGTCTTGGCTACGACTGCGACGGAAACCACGGAGAGCTGTTTGGCAAGTACTGGCCGGCGGACCTTCATCTGATCGGAAAGGATATTATCCGCTTCCATACGATCTACTGGCCGATCTTTTTGATGGCGCTGGATATTCCGCTGCCGAAGCAGATATTCGGACATCCGTGGCTGCTTCAGGGCGACGGCAAGATGAGCAAGTCCAAGGGAAATGTACTGTATGCAGATACGCTGGTGGATTTCTTCGGCGTGGATGCGGTGCGCTACTTTGTGCTGCATGAGATGCCGTTTGACAATGACGGCGTGATTTCCTGGGAGCTGATGGTAGAGCGCATGAACTCCGACCTTGCCAATATCCTGGGGAACCTGGTCAACAGGACGATCTCCATGTCCAACAAATATTTTGACGGCGTGGTGAGAGACGGCGGCGTGAGTGATGCCGTGGACGAGGACTTAAAAGCCGTTGTGCTGGAGTCAGTCAAGAAAGCGGATGCGAAGATGGATGAGCTGAGGGTGGCAGATGCCATCAGTGAGATTTTCAATATCTTCCGCCGCAGCAATAAATATATCGACGAGACGATGCCGTGGGCGCTTGCAAAGGATGAAGCACAAAAAGACCGCCTGGCGACCGTGCTTTACAATCTGGTGGAGGCGATCACGATCGGGGCGTCCTTACTGGAATCCTTTATGCCGGAGACATCCGCAAAGATTCTGTCCCAGTTGAATGCTAAGAAGCGGACGCTGGGTGAGATGGACCGTTTTGGCCTGTACCTGAGCGGCAATAAGGTTACGGACAAGCCGGAGATCCTGTTTGCGCGTCTGGATATGAAGGAAGTGCTGGAAAAAGTCGAGGCGATGCATGAGGCAGAAGCCGCAGAGAGCGCAGACGCTGCCGGAGAGGACGAGGCTTTGGCCGAAGCGGTGATCGATATCGAGCCAAAGGCTGAGATTGAATATGAAGATTTTGCGAAACTGCAGTTCCAGGTGGGGCAGATCATCGCCTGTGAGGCAGTTCCAAAATCCAAGAAGCTTCTGTGCTCCCAGGTGAAGATCGGAAGCCAGGTGAGACAGATCGTCAGCGGCATTAAGGCGCATTACACACCGGAGGAGATGGTAGGCAAAAAGGTCATGGTCGTTGTCAACTTAAAACCAGCAAAGCTTGCCGGGGTACTGTCGGAGGGAATGCTGCTCTGTGCTGAAGATGCAGAAGGAAACTTATCCTTAATGGCGCCGGAGAAGGAGATGCCGTCCGGGGCAGAGATATGCTAGAGAAAAGGTTAAACGGCAATCAGCTTAAGCTGATTGCCGTTCTTAGCATGGTGGCAGACCATATCGGATACACCTTATACTGCGGAATCCTTGGCGCTACATTAGAAGCTGCGCCGGATTATCCGGTGATCTACAGGCTGTATCTGGTCTCACGCCTGCTTGGGAGGATTGCATTTCCCATATTTGCATATCTTCTGGTCGAAGGGTTTTTCCATACCCACAGCAGAAAACAGTATATTCTGAGGATGGGGTTCTTTGCCCTGATATCGGAGATTCCGTTTAATCTGTTTTTGTCGGGCAGTCTGTCATACCCGCGGCACCAGAATGTGTTTTTCACATTTTTGATCGGGCTGTGCATGATGGCGGTGATGGATGAGATCAGGCGGCGCATCTTTGGGGAGGCGGGGCTGGTCTTACAGCTTTTGGCAGTGATTGCAGCCAGCGGCCTCGCCTGGGTTTTGTGCGTCGATTACCAGTTTTACGGGATCATGCTGATCGCCATTTTTTACTGGTTTTACGGCAGCCCGGGGCGGCAGTGTCTGCTGGGGCTTGTCTGGCAGGTGAACTGTGAGACGGAGTGGATATCCAGGGCGGGGCTGCTGTTTAGCTTTCTGCTCTTATATCTGTATAACGGGGAACGCGGTAAAAGGAAGTTTGGCTATCTTTTTTACCTGTTTTATCCGGTGCATCTGCTGGTGCTGAGCCAGGTCTGTATTTTGATTAGATAGATGAGAGGAATAGATATGATATTTGACACACATGCCCACTATGACGACGAGGCTTTTCAGGAGGACCGTGACGCGCTTCTTTCCAGTCTGCATCAGAATGGGATCGAGGCGGTAGTAAACATCGGAGCGAGTATACAGTCCACGAAGAATACGCTGGAATTGATAAAGCAATATCCGTTTGTATATGGCGCGGTCGGCGTCCACCCCAATGAAACAGGGGAACTGAATGAACACCTGATGGACTGGCTGAAGCATGTTGCCGGGGAGAAAAAGGTGGTGGCGATCGGGGAAATCGGACTTGATTATTATTGGGATGAGCCGGATCATGATACCCAGAAGTACTGGTTTGTGCGCCAGCTTTCACTGGCGCGGGAGACCGGGCTTCCAGTGGTGATCCACAGCCGGGACGCGGCAAAGGATACGCTGGATACGATGAAGGCAGAACATGCACAGGATCTGGGCGGCGTGATCCACTGCTTTTCCTACGGTGTTGAGATGGCGCGGGAGTATCTGAATATGGGGTTCTATCTCGGCATAGGCGGAGTGATCACATTTAACAATGGAAAAAAACTGAAAGAGGTCGTGGAATATATGCCTCTTGACCGGATTGTGCTGGAGACGGACTGTCCGTACCTGTCCCCCGTGCCTTACCGGGGGAAGCGGAATTCTTCGCTGAATCTGCCGTACGTAGTGGATGCCATCAGCCAGATCAAAGGGGTGACGCCGGAAGAGGTGATCGCAGCGACGAACCGGAATGCGAAGGAGATGTACCGTCTGCAGCAGCTCAATTGTTGTGATTGAATTTAAAAATAGAAAAGCAGGTAAAGAATCTATGGAAAACAAATTGGGCAATCCCAAGAATACGATTGAAATCATTCAGAAATACGAATTTGCCTTTCAGAAAAAATTCGGGCAGAATTTTCTCATCGATACCCATGTGCTGGACAAGATCATCACGGCGGCAGGCGTGACAAAAGAGGATATGGTGCTGGAGATCGGGCCGGGTATCGGAACTATGACCCAGTACCTTGCCGACGCCGCAAGACAGGTCGTTGCGGTGGAGATCGACACGAACCTGATACCAATCTTAGAGGACACACTAAAAGATTATGACAATATCAAGGTCATCAACGATGATATCCTGAAAGTTGACATAAAACAACTGGCGGAGCAGTACAACGATGGGCGGCCGATAAAAGTGGTGGCAAACCTTCCATATTATATTACGACTCCGATCATCATGGGGCTGTTTGAAGGGGATGTGCCGATTGACAATATCACGGTGATGGTCCAGAAGGAAGTGGCAGACCGGATGCAGGTGGGACCGGGTTCGAAGGACTATGGCGCGCTGTCGCTGGCAGTACAGTACTATGCCGACCCATATATCGTGGCCAATGTACCGCCAAACTGCTTTATCCCCCGCCCCAATGTAGGGTCTGCGGTCATCCGTCTGACCAGACATGCCAGACCGCCGGTGGATGTAAAAGACCCGGCGCTGATGTTTAAGCTGATCCGCGCTTCCTTTAACCAAAGAAGGAAGACGCTCCAGAATGGGCTGAACAATTCACCGGAGATCCATTTTACAAAAGAAGAGATCATCCGGGCGATCGAAAGCCTTGAGGTATCGGCGACGATCCGCGGAGAGGCGCTGACGCTGGCGCAGTTTGCACAGCTGGCCAATATCCTGTCGGAGGGGAAGGCGTAATACTGCAAGCAGAAAAAGATAGGTACAGGGGGATTAGGATTTATGGAGAGAAGGGACAAGGTAAACTATTATCTGGATCTGGCGGAGATGGTTTCCCAGCGGGGAACCTGTCTGCGGAGGCGTTATGGGGCGGTGATCGTGAAGAACGACGAGGTCATATCCACCGGATACGTGGGGGCGCCGAGGGGGCGGAAAAACTGTTCGGACCTGGGCGTATGTGTGCGCCAGAAGATGAAGATCCCAAGAGGAGAGCGGTATGAGCTCTGCCGCAGCGTCCATGCGGAGGCAAATGCGATCATCAGCGCCAGCCGCGATAAGATGATCGGCAGCTCTATGTACCTGACCGGGATCGAGGTGGAGACCGGCGAGTATGTAGCCCATTCCTGCAGCTGTTCCATGTGCAAACGGCTTGTCATCAACGCCGGGATCGAGACGGTGTATATCCGCGACAGCAAGGAAGAGTACCGAAAGGTGAGTGTTGCGGACTGGATTGAGCAGGACGAGTCTCTGGAAGGGACATTCGGATATTGAACATGAAAAATTCCAAAACAGTCAAAAAAAGAAGAGGATGCGAATCAGTGCGTCCTCTTCTTTTTTTACATCTCCGTCTTCCAAAACCCGTGTAAGTTACAATAGGCATATGCCGCTTTCGGGGCGTCCCCTTTCTCAATCGAAAAACGCGCCACTGGTTCGCAGTCCGGACCGAGACAGACCCGCTGTATACAGCCAGCCTCAGTCACCAGACAGACCCAGTCGATGCTGTGCTCTCCGGTCATGGGATGAGAATTGCTCCCCACCTTTACCGTGACATGGGTTCCGTTTACCTCGATTACGGGGAGATGCTTTTCGGCGGCTCCCCCGGAGATATTCGGGGTCAGCGGTTCAAATGGTTTGAAGCAGTCGGGAAGCGCGGCATTTGCAGAGCCGCAGATTACTTCGATGATGGTAGTCCGGTCTTTGTCGGTCAGAAATACAGGTTCATTCTGCATAGGAATCCTCCGTTTCATGCTTGTAGCTCAGTTGACAGCTATAGCATTATTATTCCGTAAATCTGACCGGGATATACCGTATTTTTCTCTTAAAAATAAATTTTCCGTATGGATGATTATAAACAGCACTTGGACAGCGCCGCCTCGTCAGCAACCACCACCACATCATTGTGAAGCTGAAGGATGGAACCCGGCACGCGAGGAGTAACCGGTCCGAATAATACTTCTTTGAGGATATCTGCTTTTTCTGCGCCGCTGACGATCAGCAGGATTTTCTTTGCACGCATGATCGTTCCGATTCCCATGCTGTATGCCTGCTTCGGAACATCGTCAACGCTTGCGAAGAACCGCTTGTTTGCTTCGATGGTGCTTGGCTGCAGGTCTACGCAATGAGTAACCTTGGCAAATTCATCGTCCGGCTCGTTAAAACCGATGTGACCGTTGTGTCCAAGGCCAAGAAGTTGCAGATCAACACCGCCGAGGCTTTTGATGACGTCCTCATAGCGGGAGCACTCCTTCTCGCTGTCCGGCTCGGTGCCATCCGGTACGTTGGTGTTATTTAAATCAATGTTCACATGTTTAAAGAAGTTGTTGTACATGAAGTAGTAGTAACTCTGGTCGTTGTCTTTGGTCAGCCCCTTGTACTCATCCAGATTCACGGATTTGACTTCGGAGAAATCCAGATCGCCTTTGTTGTACCAGTCAATCAGCTGTTTGTAGGTTCCAAGAGGGGAGGAACCGGTAGCAAGACCCAGCACACAGTCCGGCTTCATGATCACCTGGGCAGAGATGACATTGGCTGCCTTTCTGCTCATGTCGTTGTAATCCGTTGTTTTGTAAACTCTCATTTTTCTACCTCCATAAAGATTTGAAAATTTTTTTCACCAATCTCTTCTTATAGGATAGCATTTTTATGGCATAGTTTCAATGGGTAAACGCATAAAATATTTATCAAAGGGGTGATATCATGTCCAATTATCGCAGATTGATCTCATATATTTACGCATATGAGGGAGGAGTCAAAGGAAAAAACATCGGATATGCCAAAATCGAAGTGCGGGGCGACCAGTGCAGAATACAGGTGAATGTGAAGAAAGTATACGTAGGAAGCAATGATATCGGTGTCTATCTTCTGTCTCCGGGGGCGGAAATCATGCTGGGCAAGATATTTATCCGTGGGGGCGCAGGGGAGTTCCGGGTCAGCGTCAATGCCCAGAATGTGGAGGGCAGCAGCTACAGCATGGAACAGTGTTATGGCCTGACGGTGCATGATGTGGAGAGCACATGGCAGTGCTATACGACGATCTGGGATGATGCGGTGACACAGGCGGCGGAGCTTGGCAGCGGGGAAGCCGGAGATGTTGAAGCAGCCGGGGAAGCCGGGAATGTTGGAACAGCGGGAACAGCCGGGGAAGCCGGGAATGTTGGAGCAGCGGGAGCAGCCGGAGAAGCCGGGAATGTTGGAACAGCGGGAACAGTCGGGAGTGCCGGGAATGTCGGAGCAGCGGGCAATGCGGGGGAAGCCAGGGATATCGGAGCATCCGGTAATACCGGGAATGCCGGCTTCTCCGGGGAAAAACCGGAAAATCGGAGTAGGGGTGATGTGACGGAAAAGGCTGCGGAGATTGAGCTGGCAGATGTGACGGCTGAAAACGTGCGGGCAAGAGAAGTACCCAGGAAGATTCCTGCTGATGACGGGAACGGAGGTGATCTGTCTGCCCGATTTCCGGTCTCGGCGGAAATTGAACGGGAACTGTCGGAAGAAGAAGCACGGCTGGCAAACGAGGCCCCGTGGGAGCAGGAAGAAATGGAAAGCAAAGAGGACCCCTGGCTCCCTGAACCGTCGGCAGAGATGAAAGACTACATAGGGGAACTGGCAGATTCCGTTGTGGAGGAATCTATGGGGAGATTGGAGGAAACAAAACCGTTTTCCAATGCACGGATGATGCAGGCAGCCGTTCATCAGGCGCTTCAGGCTCTGGCGGGAAGCATCATGACCGGACCGGAGAGTCCGGCGTCCGGTGAGGAAAGCCCGACGCCGGAGTCAGAGGCGGCACGAGAGCCAGGTGAGGAGCCTGCCCGGGAGTCCGGAGAAAAAGCTGCCCGGGACTCCGGGGAAAAACCCGCCCGGGAGCAGGGGGAAAAAGTCCCCCAAGGACCCGGGGCAGAACCGACGCGAGAACCGGGGGAAGAGGAAACCCAGAGACCGGTTTCTCCCACCCCTCCACCCGGACCGGGAGATCCGGCGCAGTTGGAGGTGCTGGACCGCATGGAAAGAGAAGCATCCGGCCGGGACCAGTTGTGGAACCAGTTGATATGCCATTATCCGAAAGTCCTTGCATTTGATTATGAGAATGGCTGTGAAATCCTGTCCATCAAACCGCAGGATATCGGATTGCTGCCAAGAGAAATCTGGGTATATGGAAACAACAGCTTCCTTTTGCATGGATACTACAATTACCGCCATTTGATCCTCGCAAGGCTGAACAATCCAAACGGCCGGCCGCGGTATCTGCTTGGTGTGCCTGGGCATTATTTCAGCAATGAGAAATATATGGCGTCCATGTTCGGCTTCCCGAATTTTGTGCTGGCAAAACGGCAGCCGGAGGCAGACGGGCGGTATGGGTATTGGTATACGGATATACGGCTGTAAGAATTGGTGTACGGCCTGTGTTGGGGCTTTTTGGTCCTGATGCAGGCCGTTGTTGCGTATTGGTAAATATTTGTTTGCGTATTTGTTGTTTCACATCAAAATATAGGATTGATAAACTTACATCATACAAGATGAATATGGGGTAAGGAATGAAAACAGAAAAAGAGATGATCAGAGAAATCGGCAGACGGATACACCGGCAAAGAGAGATAAACGGTTTCACACAGGAAAAACTGGCAGAACTGGCAGAGGTATCAACGACGACCATCAGCCGTTTGGAAAATGGAGAACAGATGGTTGGAGTGCTCCGGCTCATGCGGATAGCCGAAGTGCTCGGCACTACTGCGGATGAGCTTCTTTATGCAAAAAAGCCGGAACAGGCGGCATCAGATGAATGGCATGACAGGATCGTGATCCTGCTGGAAAGATACACATGCAGGCAGAAAAAATACATCTGGAAGGTAATGAAGGCATTTTCAGAGTTTGAATTTGATGATGATTGTAAGTGACAGCCCAAATGGCCGGGATGAAAATCAGGTAAATGTACAAAGGGGGAATTTGCATGGTTTATCAAGTTGCAATCTGTGATGATGAAAAAAGTTATATCGAGTTTATCAAAAACATATTGACAGAATGTTATCCGCAACGGTTGGAATATAACTGCTATGATTCAGGCGACGCTTTGCTGAAGGCAGATATGCAGATTCACCATCCTCTGATTATTCTTGATATTCAGATTGGAAATTTAAACGGAACGGAAGTAGCAAAGCGGATCCGAAAATATAACGAAAAAGCAGTTCTTGTGTTTTGTTCAGGAATTTATAATCCCACGCCGGAAACATTTTTGATGGCTCCATACCGGTTTATCCAGAAGCAGAACCCTGTCGAGGAGACAAGGCGGTATCTGACAGATGCCGTCGAGAAAATGATAAAAGAATCCCAGGCAATCGTAAAGGTTGACTGTGACGGTCAGCAGCACCTGGTTTCTTTTAGTGATGTGATTTATATCGATAAATCAAAAAACAACCGGATCGTCCATCTGCACCCGGAAGCAAGGAGTGGGATGGGGAATGGACCGTGTACGACGGCATTATCGTTTGACGAGCTGATGAACCGGTATGAGAAATACGGTCTGGCGTATCCCCACAACAGCTATCTGATCAACATGAGATATGTGAAAAAATATGACAGGGAAACGGTCACGCTGAAAGACGATACGATATGGAACATAGCCCGCTCAAAAGCAAAGGGGTTTGTAGAGCGGCTGAATGAATACTGGGGGAGCAAGTACTGAAGAAGGCGGGGATTAGATGGAGCGAGTTGCATTTCTGCTGTTTGATTTCATCATTTGTGCGGTGGAAGGGTATCTGTATTATAGTTTTTGCGCGCATTTTTTGCAGAACCGGTTTGCCGACGGGTGGAAAAATGCAGGTGTGATTACTTTAGGGATATTGAGTCTTTATTGCGTCAATCATTATCAGAATTCGATACTGAATCTGTTGGCGTCCGGTGTTATATTTATTATCCTTTGTTTCGTATTGTTTAAAGACAGTATGAGAAAAAAGCTGTATACATGGTTTGTGAGCTGGTTCATCATGATGGGCTGTGAGTTTATCGTGGTTGGTATTCTGCAGTTGACATGGGGAAAAGATGCTATTATTGTAACCAGTACACCAATGAGGGTCGTGTTGTCCACGATTATGATGAAAATATTGAATCTTTTTGTTTTTAAATTGATTTGCAACATGACAAAGACATCAAAAAGTGACCAATATCCAGCAATCGTATCGTTATTTTTCTGTATTCCTATCTCATCTTTTGTTATATGTGTTGGCATGTGTTATCTTGATGAAAGCCTGGATATTATGAATGCTAATAATATGTTTCTGCTGTTTGGCTGTGTACTGCTTTTGGCTGCCAATGCCATCGCCTTTATTATATGTGACCATCTGATTTTAGCAATGAACAAGGTAAAAGAATACGAAATCATGGAAACAAAGCGTCAGTTGGAAGAAATACATTATAAAGCTGTCAATGATATGAACGAAAATGTAAAGACAATACTTCACAGTATGGCAGGGGTTATGCAGACGCTGGATGCACTTATGCAGAGCCGGGAGACAGAACAGATCAAGAAGGTGCTTTTTGAATTTGGAAAAGAATTGTCAGATGCAGGGCAGACCATCTATTGCGGACATCCACTGATTGATGCCATACTAAGTGAAAAAGCAAGGCTTGCCAGGGAGCAGAATATCTCCTACCGGGTATTTGTGGAGCCGGGGTTTACCATGACGGATATGAAATCCATTGATATCATAAGTTTAGTCAGCAACTTGATTGATAACGCAATGGAAGCGGCCGTCAGATGCAGTCATGGATTTGTAGACATCAAGATGTTCCGTGCAAATGACGGAGATGTTGCCGTATTAAAATTTAAAAACAACTTTATAGAACAACCTGTTGACTGCGGCGGAGATTTTAAGACGAAAAAACAAAATCCTTCCATGCATGGGATCGGATTAAGACAGGTGAAGAAAATCGTAGAACAGTATCATGGCAATATCAATATTATCTATGATGATTATATTTTTGAGGTGACAATTAACTTTTACATGAATTAATGCAAATTTTTCCTTAAAAACAACAAATTTTTCCAAAATGGTTTTTTCCTGTCTTCCTTTACGTTAGAATAATTGTTATCAAATAAATGTAAGGAGGATTTGAGTATGAAAGTATGGAAACGGTTATGTACGATGACAAATGTCTTAAACGCTTTGGCCATCATTGCGGTGGTGCATAATGTAAATGCTGCATGCATTTGGCTTGCCTATCAGCCGGACGTCCCCGAATCTGCCAAAAAACTGATAAAGGATTGATGCAGATATGACCCGGGAGGACCAGGAGTTACAGGAAATCTATGACTACGGCTACAAACTGCTGGCCTTGCAGGCGGCCAACCTGGCTGTGGCAGTCGCCATAGGGCTGGTGTTTTCCTGTCTGAAGGAAATGGCATTGTTTCTGATCGCATATATACCGCTGAGAAGCTATGCCGGGGGGTATCACGCAGAAGGACCGGTCAAGTGCGGCATTCTTTCCGCTGCGATTGAATTGACCCTGGCAGCAGTCTTACAGCTTCCGGCGGCTGCCGGGCTGCATGGGGTACTGCTGTCGGCCGCTGCGCTGTGCTGGGTTGTCATATATGTGGTTTCGCCTGTGGCTGCACAAAATAAGCCGCTGACGGCTTCACAGATTGTTTCCTTCAGGAGAAAGACCAGGGGTATCCTTGGCGCGGAGATGATTGCCATCGCTGTCTTGTATTTTATCGGCTTTTGGGAGCTGGTGACGGCTGTCGCCGCGAGCCATATCTTTGTGGCCGCGCTGCTTCTCGTCGAAAAGAGCAGAGAAAACTGAATCAAGGTTTGATAAAAAGTTCTGTACCGTTTAAAGATACAGGACTTTTTATTTTGATTTCATAAGAAAGTGCGTCTGTGCATCTCTATTTTTCATGCAAATATTTCCTGATTTTCGACAAATATTTCCTTACATATTGAATATTTGGTAAATTTTCTCTATAAGAGAAATATGACACCAAATTCAATATGAGGGAGGACATGAGTATGAAACCAAAACGGAAAAGAAAGCAGCTCGTAAAACAGATGATCAGTTGTCTGATGATAATCGCAATGCTTGCACCCAATACGGTCCCGCTGATGGCGTATGGTGCAGAGTGGCTGGGGAACCGCCCGCGGTATGTGGATTTCACACGCCCAAAAGCACTGTCACTGGAGGAACTCGGGCTGGAATACGCCACCGGTTCCAACACGGTCATTGCCCCGGAAAAGACAGATCCAAAAGATACCCCTACAGCAACCCCTTCGGAGCTGCGGGAACCGGAACTGTTTTACGATGATTCTGTAAACGAGCCAGATGGAATCCTGGTCCAGTTTGACGAAGAGCGCAATATCCGCACCTACCAGCAGGGCGAAGGAGAATATGTAACTGTGGTAGGCGGCTATTCCGGCCTGTACCGGGACAGCGACGGTGTGATCCGCACGATTGACAATCGGATGGTCAGCACCGGAAAGCGTTACGTCCAGGCAGAAGACGAGGAAGAAGAAATCCAGGATGAGGTTGAACTTATCAACGACCTGGGGACAGAGATGGGATATCCCGATGAAATCGCCACATCGTCCAACGCATCCCGCGTCAGGAGCAGACGTGTCGCTACGGCAAGCAATGCGTATTACAACCGGGAAGGAAAGCTGGAAGTCTACCTTCCTGAAAATATGAACCGAAACAATGGATACAGTATTACAAGAGGGAATGACACCATTGAGATCATCCCGCAGGAGGGGGATTATTCCCAAAGCATGGCAGATGAGAATGCGGTGCGCTACAGCAATGTATTTGACGGGATCGATATCCAGTATACTGTGATCGGAGACCGGGTAAAAGAAGATATTATCCTTTTGGAGCGGCAGGAACGCAATGCATTTTCCTATCAGTTGAGATCCGGCACGCTGAAATTTAAAAAGGACGGAGATGCGGTCCTCGCCTACCGGGACAGCTATCACAGACCTGTGTTTGCCCTGACCGCACCGGTGATGATAGATGCCGATGGGAATACAAGCACAAAGATCAAGCTTGCTTACAACAGCTCTTCCGGCACGGTGACATATACGGCGGACAAGGACTGGCTGGATGATCCGGACCGTGCATATCCGGTACGCATCGACCCGACAGGGGCGCTTTTGGTTGATTACAGCGCATTCCAGATGAACATGGTTGCCAAGGGAGGAAAACATCTGGGTACGCCGAATGCATATCAAAAATACTTTGGACCGAACGTGAATCCAATGGCCGGATTTTCGGAGGACTACGGGTACTGCCGCGCGCTCATCCATATCGACGCAGCATGGGAAGCCCTGATGGGAAGGCCGGATGGGACGGAAGGACCGGGCCTTGACCGCGTACAGCTCAAGCTGTCCTTCATGACAAAAGACGCGCCCAACAAGACGGCATTTCAGATCTTCATTCCAAACAATTCATGGAATCCGGCAAATGTTACATGGGAACGCATGAAAGACGGCAATGTTGATGCAGGGATGAAGCCTTCCGGTGAAGTCCAATATTCAACCGGTATCCCCGGAGACAGCATGACGTTTGATATCACGGAGGTATATTATAACTGGCTGGAGAATCCTGAATCCAGACACGGCCTGCTGCTGCAGGCGGCGGTGGAAGGCGGAGATGGCGACTATATCCCCGGAATCACAGAAAAAGATACCGTAAGCTGGGCAGAGACATTCTACAACCAGAATGGAGGCGCTGATTTTGGACCGTGCCTGGAGGTGGCATGGCGGGGAGAACTGGAAAATGTCGATCTTTTGACCATGGATATGAGCAAATTTTCTGTCCGTGTAGACCCTGGCGTGGTCGAAAGTGATGCCGGAGGGCGGAATACCAGGGGCGTCCTGGCCCATGGCGCATCCCAGGCTTACTCCACGGTGGATTACCGGCTGAAAACGGCGGACGGCAGCGTGGTTTTGGAGGGCAGCACGGAGGCGCACGATGAAGTGGACTGCCCGGACTACCTGGAAATAGACGATGAATGCCTGAGGGCGGTCTATCAGGACTCCAACTGGCAGTCTGACCCGGCGCTCACCCTTGACCCGCTTCAGATGGATACCATCTATTTTATGGAGGCAAAAGGCACCGGAAAGGAAGTCGTCGAAGACGAGGAAGGCAATCCGATGCTTGGGGACAATGAGGTCTCTACAGAATGGAAGCAGACAGATGAGTTTTTGCTCTATCTGGTACAGGCGAGCGATATCCTTCCCAGGATTGCGCGGCATTATGGAATCCAGACCAATACGCTGATGAAAGACAACCAGCTTGGATTCCAGCTTGCACAGGCCGGGGATGCGGTCTTTATCCGGGAGCCGCAGACGGACGAACCCTACACGCCGTCGCTGACCCCGGATCAGATGGAAGAATTCATAAAAAATTGTCTTTTGAACGGATATGACCCGCGGTGTGAGGTTGGCGGAGAGCCGGTCAATCTGTCTACCGGAAATTTCCTTATGGTACAGACAGACGCATCGTTTGATGACCTGAATGGGGCGTTTGCAGTTACGCGTACCTATAACGGCCTGACCCCGTATTTCCGTTCCGAGTTCGGTATGGGATGGAATTCCCTGATCGGAGAGCGCATTATGGTGCTGCAGGACGGCTCCATCCTCTATACCCGTGAAGACGGAAAAGGCATGGTTTTCACAAAGACCGGAAAGGGCACCTTTAAAGCCCCGGACGGTTATGATTATGAACTGAAAGCAGTCGATACGATTGAACTTGCGACAGGTTCCGGGAAGCCGGATGAGGGAGATCGCGACACAAACAGCGAGCCGGATGATACCGGGGCGGCCATGGCGAGAGGCTTCCTGCCGGACGGGGATGGCAAAGCGGAAAGCGGCGAAGAATCCCGGGGAGATGCCGACGGCGAAGAAAGCGGAGTAGAGCCGGTAGAGCCGTCGACCGGATGGGAGATCACCGAACCGGACGGGACAGTAAGGACCTTCAATTCCTACGGCCTTTTGGTGACGGAGAAAAACAGGAAGGGACATAAAACTTCTTACGTCTATGACGATGGCTATCTTTTGACTGAGATCATCGCGCCCTCCGGCAAGTCCTACGAAGTCACGATGGAACCGGACGGCAAGATCACGGAGATCATGCTCCCGGACGGCGGAATCCTGACTTATGAGTACGACGGCGAAGACAATCTGGTCGCCGTGACCAACGCCGAAGGAGATACCAAACGGTATGAATATGACGAGAACCATCGCATGACAGCCTGGTATGATGAGAACGGAACCAGAGTGATCGAAAACATCATGGATGAAAAAGGACGGGTAGTCGAACAGACAGACGCGCTCGGCAACGTGATGTATTTTGCCTATACAGACGGACAGACTGTCATGACGGACAACAATGGCAGCCGTACGGTCTACACCATCGATGATTTGAACCGCAATGTCGGGATCCGGTACGGCAATGGCGATCAGGAGTACACCACGTACAGCGCCGACAACCGTATTGAGTCCAGGACGGATGCAAACGGCGCGATCACGCGTTATACCTACGATAAAAACGGCAACGTTCTGACGGAGACCCGGGATGACAAAAGCAAGGCAAGCTTTACTTACAATGAGCTGAACCTGCCGGAGACAGTTACCGACTATGAAGGCAATGTGACCCGGTTCCATTATGACGAGAAGGGGAATCTGCTGTCTGTGACCGACGGGGAAGGCAACACCACCCGCTATGCTTATGATGAGCTGAGCCGTATCACGGCAGTCACAGACGCAAACGGAGGTACCGGAAGATTTACATACGAAGGAACGGACGCCCCGGTGGTCTCCTATACGGACCCGGAGGGCGGGACCAGCACCTTTACTTATGATGAGATGAACCGTGTCCTCACACAGACGGACCCGGAAGGGAACACCACAGAACACCAGTACAATGCAAACGGCTGGGAGACTGCGGTGACGGCTCCCGATGGCGGAGTGACGGTCTATGAGTTCAGCCCGGCGGGAGAAGTCCTCTCGATCACGGATGCCCTGGGCGTGGCGACCATCTTTACCTACGATGCCATGCACAACATCTTATCCGGTGAGGACGCCCTGGGCAATACCCTGACCTATACTTACGACGGTAATTACAATAAGATATCCGAGACGAACGCAAAAGGGGATACGACCGGTTACACCTATGATGACCGGAACCGGATTACGGATACGACCGATGCCCTGGGCAATTCCGTCAGCTATGTCCTGGATGGAAGGGGCAGCATCATCTCCGCCACCGACCGGCGCGGGAACACGACAGAATTTTGGCAGCATAAGGTGCTGGGCCTGCCGACTATGGTGAAGGATGCCCTGGGGAATGAGACGTATTATACTTATGATAAGAATGGAAGCCTTACAAGGATTGCATACCCCGACGGAACGTCCGTATCCTACGCCTACGACAGAGCGGGACGGATGGTACGCATGACGGCCCAGAACGGGCTTGAGACAGAGATCGGATACGACGGCAACGGCAACATGATCCGCATTACGGACGATGACACCAGGATCTGCCGCTTTGCCTACGATGGGAACAACCGCCTTGTAAAAGCGACAGATCCATTGGGCGGAGTGACGGTTTATGCCTATGACGGCGCCGGGAACCGGACCAGAGTGACGGATGCCAATGGCAACAGTACCGGCTATGGTTATGACGCCGTGGGACGTTTAGAAGAGATACAGGACGCCCTGGGCGGCACGGTGTCTTCCACGTATGACCTGATGGGAAGGACGCTGGATGCGACGGACCAGAACGGCAATGCCGTGCAGTTCCATTATGATGCGATCGGGCAGGTGCTTGCTCAGGTTGACGCGGCAGGAAATATCACAGCCATGGAATACGATTCCATTGGCAATGTGACCAAAGTGACCGACGCCCTGAAAGGCGAGACTGCCTATGATGTGGACGCCCTCAGCCGTACCGTGAAGATGACCGACGCCCTGGGCGGCGAATATGAGTACCTGTACGATGCGAACGGAAACCTCCTGCGGATCGCCATGCCGGACGGCGACACGGTGAACATGTCCTACGATGCCAACAACCGGATGACCCATTACCGGGACGAGGCAAGCGTCATCACAAGATATGAGTATGACGCTATGGGGCGTATCATAAGAGCAACGGACACTGCCGGCAACACGATGGATTATGAATATGACGGACGGGGCAGCCTTGTAAGGCAGACCGATACGATCGGGCGTGACGCTATTTATGAATACGATAAATTCGGGCGGCTTGTAAGCGTGACAGGTACGGACCTTGCGACGACCACCTACGCCTACGATGCCCTCGACCGCCTCACCTCCGTGACCCAGGCCGACGGCACGGTGACCGCCTATGAATACGATGCGGTCGGAAACCTGATTAAGACCACAGAGCCGGGCGAGGCAGTCTATACCTATGCCTACGACGCAATCAACCGCCTGACAGGAAAGGTGAATCCCCTTGGCGCGTCCACCACGTTCCGGTACGACGCGAAGGGCAATCTGACCGGGAGCACGGACGGAGAAGGCAACACCAGAGCTTACGTATATGATGTGATCGACCGCCTGACCACGTTTACAGACGGGCGCGGCAACCGTACCGTCTACGAGTATGACGAGCTGTCCCGCCTGCTGTCCCACACGACGCCGGAGGGCAATAAGAGCGAATACCGTTACGATGCGCTGGGGCGCATGACAAAGGCAAAAGACCCGAACGGGCTGATCACGGAGTACCGTTATGATGTGATGGGCAACCTGATGGAGTCGATCTCCCCGAAGGGGGCAAGGACTGCCTATACCTACGACAAGCACGACGAGCTGACCAGCATCACCGACCCGGCAGGCAATGTGACCCGCTATGAGGTGGACTTAAACCGCCGTGTGACAGAGATGACCCAGAAGAACGGGGCAAAATACGGCTATACTTACGACGCCGTACACCGGCTGACCAGTATCACCACGCCCCTGGGATTAAAACGCGAGCTGACTTACGACGTGGCAGATAATGTCATAAAAGATACCGACAGCCTGGACCGCACCAATACCTATGAGTACGACATCATGCACCGGATGACAAAGTCCGTCAATGCGGAGGGCGGCGTGACGACCTACGGCTACGACATCCGCGGCAACCAAAACCAGTTGAGCAACGCTCTCGGCTATACCTGGAACTACCGTTACGACCTGGTAGACCAGCTCACCGCCAGCGTGGACCCGGAGGGAAAGGCGACCGAGTATGCCTATAACCTGGTGGGCCAGATCAGGTCTGTCACCAAACCCGGAAACCGCAGGACCGACTTCCGGTACGACGGCAACTACAACGTGACGGCCGTCAGCGACCCGAAGGGCTATATCTACCAGTATGCCTATGACAAGGACAACCGCCTCATCGGGACGCAGAACCCATTAGGCGAGACCACAGCCACAGTGTATGATCCGGGAAGCCGCATTACCAGCGCGACCGACCGGATGGGGCTGACAGAAAGCTACACCTACGACCCGCACGGCAACGTTCTGAGCGTGAAGGCGACCAATGGCCTCATCACCCGGTTCAGCTATGACATCCTGGACAATCTGGTGAAGGTGACGATGCCGAGCGATCTGACCGCCACCTATACCTATGACGTGATGGGCAATGTGACCAGCGCGACAGATACCATGCTTCGGACGACACAGTATACTTACGACGCGGAAGGCAATATGACCTCCATCACCGACCCGGCCGGGCGGAAGGAACTCATGTCCTACGACATCGGAGGCAGGATCACAGGCTACGTCAGCAATGGCGGCAATAAGATCGGCTACGATTACGACCGCCTGAATGACATTGTGGAGAAATCCTACGAGGATGCACGCGACCCGGAGAAGAAGGAAGGCGTGCGCTACGGCTATGACGTAACCGGGCAGCGGGTGTCCATGATGGACCGGAGCGGAGGATCGAAGTATGAGTATGACGGCCTTGGACGCATCACGAAGGTGACCAGCGGCTCCGGTGAGGTGACAGAATACACCTATGACGGCTGCGACCAGCTCGAGAGCATCACCTACGCCGACGGAAAGAAAGTAAGCTACAAGTATGACAAGAACGATAACTTAACGGAGGTGACCGACCGGACAGGCGCGGTGACCACCTATGTTTACGATGCCATCAACCGGGTGACGGAGATCCACCGCCCGAACGGCGTGAGCACCTATAACACTTATAACGCCCGCGACCAGATCACGGACATGAAAAACATCTGTGACGACTGCGGATGGGTCATCAGCGAATACCACTACACTTATGACGACCGCGGCTTCATCGTCGGCGAGGACGTGACGGAGTCCCTTTACGCTTATGCGTGGGACGACAAGCACGACGGGAAGCATGAGAACTGGCACGACGATAAGTACCCGCACGGCGACAAGCATATCAACAAGCACGCCAAGGACGGGATCTACAACTTCCAGATCATCGGGACGAAGCGGGCCTTTGCGTATGACGACGACGGAAAACTGGTCAGGGCGACGGAGACAGAGGACCGCCAGGGGACCTATGTCTATGATTATGAGTACGATGACATGGGAAACCGCACCTTCTATAAGAAGTCCCGGAACGGAAAGGTCCAGGAGAGCGCAGAATACACCTACAACCTGTCCAACCAGATGACAGCGGCAAGGCTCTACGACGGAAAGCACTACAAGAACGTGGAGTACACCTACGACGCGGACGGAAACCGCATCATGCAGGAGGA